>JAVEEN010000167.1 GCA_030840445.1 Pseudonocardiales bacterium | reverse complement strand
CGCCAGCTCGGTACCGCGCCAGGTGGCATCGGGATCGGTAATGTGCAGCCGACTCATGCCGGTGTCGATGAGCAGGTTCTTACCGTCGTCGAGCTTGACCAGATACGACGGCACCGGAAGTTTCACGAGCTGCCCGTCGTTGACCCCTGGCGCCACGGTTTCGTAGGGACAATTGCAGGTCCCCAACGGGATGATGAACATTTCCATGCTCGGATCATTGCCTCTCTGAACTCGGTTTGCGTCTGGTGAGGAGGCCGCGCCGACCGGTGCCTCCGGATGCCGTGAGAGGGCGACCGAAGTAGGAAAGAGGCACGTTTTGCTGCTTGTTAGGCTCGCGAGAAGATTAGAACACCGCGAGTCGTCGAGCAATAGACCAGGGGAACCAACGAGGCACCGTTCATGCTCAGTCGTGCTTGACCTCGTTGTCCTCAAACCACGATGCGAGATCGCCGTACCACTGCTGATCCAGCCTGCGCCGTCGTCCGATTCCGTATGTGAGGATCCGCCAGATCGTCAGCAACACGTTCCTCATGATCCCGCCTCGACGACTGCCGCCACATCCGTCGCGCCGGGCAGGTAGGCGATTACCAGCTGGCCTGCCACGCGGTGCAGCTCGGCGAGGGTGTACTCGCGCTCACCGCCGGCCTCGGACCAACGATCTCCGGAATGCACCTGCCATGATTGGTTACGCGAGTCCACGACCACAGAACCGTCCGGACATTCGCCGCGACGGTCCGGCCCGAGCTGTTGGCCGACTTGTAAGTCGTGAGCGGATCGATGGGCTGTCATCGGCTGTGGCTCCTGTGCGACGTGTCAACGGCCGCCGAAGGTTCAAAAGTTGACGCGTGTCGACGGCTCCGGTGCAACCGGTCTCGGACACCAGAACACCATCGACGGACACGCTGAGGCATCGGGATTCATACCTGTCTACCTACCTATGTCTTTCCCACAGGTAGGTAGACAGGTATCCACATGGGTACTTGTCCCCTAGCTTTCACCGCGTCAGCGGCGACGATTGAAGTCGACGGCAGGTGGACTCCAATCGCCTCACGACGGCTCATCCGCGACGAAAGGGGATCTGCTACGCGCGGTCCGAGCACTGACTCGGCCTGACAACTGCACATTCACAGCCGACGCTCGCCGGCATCAGACCGCGGCCCCGCACCACCTGCCATCCCCCGAGGCGTGGTGCGGGGCCGCTCTCCATGCGGTCACGAAATACCAGTCTTAGGTGGGAATCCGCCGGGCCCGTGTCACAATGCCTGTGAGTCCCATGAAAGCCACGGTGCAGGACAGGGCGGGCAACCTGCCCCTGGAAGTGAGCAGCTTCGTCGGCCGCCGACGCGAGGTGGCACAGGCGAAGCGTTTGCTGTCGACCTCCCGTCTGGTGACCTTGGCCGGCGTGGGCGGCATCGGCAAGACCCGGCTCGCGCTGCGGGTGGCGGCGGAGGTACAGCGGGCCTTCGAAGATGGCGTGTGGCTGGTGGAGTTGGGCGAGTTGCACGATTCAGCGCTACTGGCACATACGGTTGCTGACTCGCTGGGGCTGCGGGAGCAACCGGGTCGCTCGCCCCTGGCGTTGCTGACGGAATTCCTGGCATCGCGGCGAACGCTGGTGGTACTGGACAATTGCGAGCATCTCGTAGCGGCCTGCGCGGAGCTCGTCCAAACGATTTTGGCGGCCGGCGCTGAGCTGCGGGTGCTGGCCACCAGCCGCGAACCGCTGAACATCCGCGGGGAGGCTACGCTGCCGGTGCTGTCGCTGTCCGTGCCGGGTTCGCGGCGGGCCTCCCTTCACGACCTGTCCGGCTTCGATGCGGTGGCGCTCTTCGCCGAGCGGGCGGGCACGGCGGTACCCGGGTTCCGCATCACCAACGACAACGACGGCGCGGTCATCGAGATCTGCCGGCGGCTGGACGGGCTGCCGCTGGCAATCGAGTTGGCTGCGGTGCGGCTGCGGGCGCTGTCCGCGCAGCAGATCGCGCAGCGGTTATCCGACCGCTACCGGCTGCTCACCACCGGTCCGCGTGACCGACCCGCGCGACAGCAAACGCTGCGGTCCTGCATCCAATGGAGCTACGACCTGTGCACGCCTCTGGAGCAGCTGCTCTGGGCCCGGCTCGCGGTGTTCACCAATGGGTTCGACCTGGACGCCGCCGAAGGTATCTGCGCCGATGACGAGCTGGCAGCGGAAGACATGCTTGATCTGGTGACGTCCTTAGTGGATAAGTCGATCCTGAGCCGAGAACACCAGGGGGCCGTCGTCCGCTACCAGTTGCTGGAGAGCATTCGCGAGTTCGGCCGAGAGATGCTGCACCAAGCCGGCGAATACACCGCGGTGTGCCGGCGCCACCGGGACTGGTATGCCGAGTTCGCCGCGACCGCGGATGCCGACTGGATCGGCCCCCGGCAAGCGGACTGGCAAACCCGGCTACACGGGGAGCATCGCAACATCCGGGCCGCCCTGGACTTCAGCCTCACCGAACCCGGTGAGGCCCACGCCGCGCTGCGGATGGCCACAGCACTGCACTGGTACTGGTACACCCGGGGCGGGTTCAGCGAGGGGCGGCACTGGCTTGACCAAGCCTTGGCCGCTGACACGTCCCTCACCGGCGAACGCAGCCGAGCGCTCTTCACCGACAGCATGCTGGCGGACTTGCAGGGCGACTTCGCTTCCGCGGCTGCCCTGGTCGGACAGGCACGTGAGCTCGCCACACACCTTGGCAGCACCTCCGCCCGGGCGCACGCTGCGCTCGCGGACGGATTCTTGGGGTGCCTCGGTGGCGATCCAGCGCAGGCGGTGGCGCATTTCGAGGAAGCCCTCGACACCCTCGGCCCCGAGGGTGACATCCGTTGCCTGGTCGAGGCCGGGCTCGGACTCGCGCTGGCCAGCGGGTTGCTCGGAGACACGACGCGGGCGGCGGCCTGTCACGAGGAAGTGCTCGCGCTCCTCGAACCTCACGGTGAGCAGTGGTACCGCTCGTACTCACTGTGGAACCTCGGGTTTGCCGCATGGCTGCAGCGCGATCGGCAGCGCGCGGTTGACCTGTTCGAGCAGGCCCTTCGATTGAAACGCACGATGGACGACCCCAGCGGGACCGGCTGGAACCTGGAGGTGCTCGCCTGGGTCGCGGCCGGCGACCAGGACGCTCGACGCGCCGCGACCTTGCTCGGCGCCTCCGCGTCAATTTCGCAGGCCATGGGAACCCTCATCTCGCCGAACCCGGACCTGGTCCGCGCCCACGAGGAGTGCGAGCAGCAAATCCGTCAAGCGCTGTCCGAGGAGGCGTACCGGGCGTTCTACGAGCAAGGCTTTAGTTTCTCCCTCGGCGACGCCATCGGCTACGCGTTGAAGGAGAAACCCCAAACCACGCCGTCCACGGCGGAGATCGACAAAACGGTCCTCACCCGCCGCGAGCGAGAGGTCGCCGACCTCATCGCCAAGGGCCTCACCAACAAGGAGATCGCCGCCCGTTTGGTGATCTCCCAGCGAACAGCCGAAGGGCACGTGGAACACATCCTCGTCAAGCTCGGATTCACCTCACGCACACGGATCGCCGCCTGGGCCGCCTCACTCTCCACCGGCAATGGGCCCGCCTCTGGAACCTGATGTGGCAGAACGTGGAGTAGGGGGCGGGCGCCCTAGTACTTCAGCACGCGAGGTGACCCCAGGGTGGCATCCCACTGGCCGCCTGCGCGTCAATGGAACCGCGTTCAGGCACAAACCACGGTCCGCAACAGCGAATCCTGGCTACCTGGGTAGGCCACACACCGTCTACACCGGTAATAATCGAGTAATGAGAGGGCCAGGCTTCGAGAACATGGCAACGGTGCTGGTTCATCCGGCTGTGCTCGATGACTTCGAGCTCGATCTGATGGCCGATGACTTCCGGGTCTGGGCCGTGCACTCCACGCACACGTTCGCTGACGCGCCGCAGGCCGCGATGCAGATCCGCCGCGCCCTGATCGACTGGAGCAACGGTCGGTGGGCCGTTGCGGCCGACTGGACTGTGGTCTGGATTACTTTCGGTGACAGCTGGCTAGACGGCGACAACCCGGTCCCATGGCCGGCCCATGCGGCCCTGTGGAAGAAGCTGGCCGAGTACTCCGACGATGTGCGGTACAACCGGGGTCTGGGAGGCGTACCTCGCCTGGGTGTGCCGCGCGAATCACGCTAGCCCATTTATCCTCGGCTGCCCGAATCGTGTAACACCCGGCAGCGCAGAGATGCCAGCTGTTACACGATCGAGGGAGATGGACGGATCACGCCCGGGTTCGTCGATACTGATGCCATGATCGATCGCTATCCGCCAGTGGAGCCGTACGAGACTGGGGTTCTCGAAGTAGGCGACGGAAACGTCCTCTACTGGGAGACCGTCGGTAATCCCGATGGGACCCCTGCGGTGTACCTGCACGGCGGGCCGGGTGGTGGCAGCGGCCCGGGACCCCGCCGGCACTTCGATCCGACGGCCTACCGCGCTGTGCTACTCGACCAGCGTGGCTGCGGCCGCAGCCGTCCACTGGCCGACACCCCGCAGACAGATCTTGCGACGAACACCACCGCCCACCTGGTCGCCGACATCGAGGCGCTGCGCGAGCACCTGGGTATCGATCGGTGGGTGGTCTTCGGCGTCTCCTGGGGTGTGACACTCGCGCTGGTTTATGCGCAGGCCCACCCTGAGCGGGTGATCGCGATGGTGCTGGGAGCCGTGACGTCTGGCAACAGACGGGAGTCCGAGTGGATCACCCGCGACATGGGGCGCGTCTTCCCGCAGGAGTGGGAGGCCTTCGCTGCGCAGGTGCCGGCCGCCGAGCGCGGGGGAGACCTGGCCGCCGGGTACGCCCGATTGCTTGCCGACCCCGACCCGCGCGTGCGCGATGAGGCGGCCCGGGCCTGGTGCGTGTGGGAGGACACCCATGTTTCCCTGATGCCCGGATGGACACCCAGTCCGAGGTACACCGATCCGACATTCCGGAGCGTCTTCGCCCGCCTCGTGACCCATTACTGGAGCCATGGCTGCTTCCTGGCCGACGGCCAGGTGCTGGCCGCCATGCCGCGCCTGGCCGGAATTCCCGCGATTCTGATTCACGGCCGCTACGACGTGTCCGGTCCCGCTGATGTCGCGTGGGAACTACATCGGGTTTGGCCAGGCAGCGAACTGATTCTGCTCGATGACGCTGGCCATGGTGGCGGCAGCTTCGGCCCTCAGCTCACTGCCGCCCTGGACTGCTTTGTTCAGCTGGACCGGCCGTCGCCCGCCAACTGAACGGTTTGCCGTTCCAGCCCGTATACCGTGTCAAGGATCTCGATCCGATGGGAGACGACATGACTGGTGAAGGTTGCACCCGGCGCTCAGTCTTGGGTGCCAGTGGTGCGGGTGTGCTGGGCGTCGGGTTGATCGGCTTGGCGGGTTGCAGCACCGGCAGCAAATCCTCTTCGTCCGGATCGCCATCGGCCGGCGCCACCTCGGCCGGCTCGTCGGCAGATGGCGGCTCCGGCGGCGCGGCGGCGCTGGTGAAGCTTTCTGACGTGCCGGTCGGCGGCTCGGTGGCGGCGAAGAGCGCCGGGAAGCCGGTCGTCGTCTCGCAGAAGACGCCCGGCGCGGTGACCGCCTTCTCGGCGATCTGCACACACATGGGCTGCACGGTGAACGCCGGCGGGAATCAATTCCACTGCCCGTGCCACGGATCGGTGTACGACGCGTTCACCGGCGCGGTCGTGCACGGACCCGCTCCGGCCCCGCTCACCGCCATCCCGGTCAAAGTGGTCGGCGGCGACGTCGTCACCGGTTGAAGCACCGGGACATTCCTAGCGTTTGCCTAGGTCCGTAAAGGCGGAACGGTCGGCTTCCGCCCGGGACGGCCGGCTGGTGCTACCCGTGCACGACGCCCCGGATGCTCTGAAGGAGAACACTGCTTCCCTGCTGCTTAAGGCCGGGACGCCGTCCTCCTCCACCGTACACACCGGCCAGGTCACCGTGAACCGAATCGTCCGGTCGGGTCACCGTGAACTCCGCATAGTCCGGTCGGGTCACGTCCGTTGACCGCGCAGCGGTTGACCCAGCTCATGCAGGTGACGCAAGGCCGCGGCGTAGGAGCCGAAGAAGCTGGTCTCGGTGTAGTCGATGTGGTGTTCCTGGCAATACCTCAGCACCAACTGCTGCGCGCGCGGCAAACTCGGGCGGGGCATGTTCGGAAAGAGGTGATGCTCGATCTGGTAGTTCAGCCCACCCAGGAGTTCATCGGTGAACCAGCCTCCGCGGACGTTGCGTGACGTGAGGACCTGGCGCCGTAGGAAGTCCACCTTTTCGCCGACCTCGATGATCGCCATTCCCTTGTGGTTGGGGGCGAACGAAGATCCCATGTACAGCCCGAATGCCGCCTGATGGATCGCGATGAAACAGACCGCCTTGAGCGGCGACAGCACGAAGAAGACCCCGCCCAGGTAGCCCAGCACGTGCACCGAGAACAGCATCAGCTCGGTGCTCCGGTATTTGCGGGCCTTGGAACTCAGCAGCGATCGCAGGCTGGCCACATGCAGGTGGATGCCCTCGAGGGTGAGCAACGGGAAGAACAGCCAGGCCTGGTAACGAGCAACGAACCTCCCCACCACACCTGTCCGCACCGCGATGTGATTGGCGGTGAACGCCAGCACGGCATCGCCGATGTCTGGGTCCAGGCCTTCGTGATTGGGATGTGAGTGATGCCGGTTGTGCTTGTCCAGCCACCAGCCATAGCTCAGGCCGACCAGTAGGTCGCCCACCACGATGCCGAGCAAGTCGTTAGCGCGCCTGGACCGGAAGATCTGCTGGTGCCCGCCGTCGTGCCCGAGAAAGGCGAACTGGGTGGAGACCACACCGCAGGCCACCGCGACGAGCAGCTGGTACCAGGAGTTGCCCACCATTCCGAACAGCGCCCAAGCGGCCGCGAAAGCCAACGAGGTGATAACGATCCGCGCGCTGTAGTGGCCGCGCCGCCGCTCCAGCAGGTTCGCCGCCCGTATCTCGCGCCGCAGGCCGGCGAAGTCGCTGCCGCGGTAGGCGTCGGAAACCTCGGTGACATTATCGGTGACATCGTCAGCCGCATCGCCTGCAGGCAAGGCGGGCGTAGTCCCGGGTTTGTAGAGAACGGGTTGACGAGCAGCGACCATCGGGCGACCTGACTGCGCCCGTGTTGCCAGCGCACAAGAGTGAACTTCCAGCTCGACACCGAAACGGGGCGTTCGGTGCTCGGAAGCCGGACAGTCCAAACGTTACCCGGAGATCATCCGATCCGCAGTGCCTCAGCCTAGGCAGAGGATGTGCTCGAACAGCCTCAAGTAGTCCTCGACCATCCGCTCTGCCGTGAATCGCCGGAGGACCTCGCGCCGGCAGATCTGCCGGTCCAGCTGCCCGAGCTGCGCGACCGCGGCCACGGCGGCCGTTACGTCCGGCACCAGGAACCCGGTCGAGCCGGACGTCACCAATTCGGGCAGCGAGCCCAGCGGCGTGGCGATGACCGGCGTGCCGCAGGCCAACGCCTCGATCACCGACAGGCCGAACGGCTCGGCGAACGAGATCAGGTGCAGCAGCGCCCGGGCACCGCCGAGCAGGGCGTCGCGATCGGCCGGCCCGACCGGGCCGCGATAGGACACTTGGACTCCGTCGACATGAGGCAGAACGGCAGCTCGGAAGTAGTCCTCGTCCTGCACGATGCCGGCGATGATCAGGGGAAGGCCGGCGAGTCTGGCCACCTCGACGGCGAGATGGGTGCCTTTGTCGGGGTGGATTCGGCCCAGAAACAAGAGATAGTCACCCATCGCCGGAACGAAGGTGAACTCGGCAGGGTCCAGTCCATGGTGGATCGTCGCCGCGTAGCTCAGCGCGGGATGCCGGTCGGCATCGCTGATCGCCACGTAGTGGCCTATGTCGTCATAGGCCTGGTAGACCGGCACCACCCGCGCGGAGGAGAACCCGTGGATCGTGGTGACCATGGGCGTGCCCACAAGTCGGCTGTAGGTCAACGGCATGAAATCGAAGTGGTTGACCAGCAGATCGAATTCGGAAGCTCGCTCGAAAGCCGCGGCGTTGTGCAAGGCCTCGTTCACCTTGGCGTCGAGGCTCTCATCCTCCTCGTAGCCGGCCGGCGACGTGCCGTGCAGGCGGGCCGAAGTCAGCGAATCGGCGCTCGCGAAGAGCGTCACCTCATGTCCGTGCGCGACGAATCCCTCGGTGAGAGTGGACGCGATCTGCTCCCACGGTCCGTAGTTCTTCGGCGGCAGGCGGTGTGCGATCGATGCGATGACGCCAAGCTTCATGAGATCACGGTAATCGCGGCCACGCATCGGTGATATCGTCGGGGCATCGGATCGTTCGGCGAACCGATGAAGCATCGCACGATCTCTCAGCAGTCGTGCCTGATCCGTGTCCGACAGTGTCGTCCGGAGTCTTCCAAGCGCGCAGAGCGCATCGTGACAGGCGGCCACCAGTCGTCTGTAGTGGCGACGGTCGGTGCCACGTGATCAGCAGGAGACTCGACATGACAGTGTCCTACGGCGTTCTCAGCACCTATCCCCCGACCCAGTGTGGCTTGGCGACGTTCAGCAATGCGTTGGTCACGGCTCTGCGGTCGCAGAACGACATCATGCGAGTGGTCAGCGTGGTCGACACGGCAGAAACCAGTGTTCCGCGTGAGGTCAGTCACCAATGGGTCCGCAATCACCTCGACGGCGCAAGCCTCGCAGCGGCGGCGCTCAACGACAATGACATCGCCATCATCCAGCATGAGTACGGCATCTTCGGCGGGCGCGACGGCGCCGACGTCCTGGAGGTGGCCCGCGCCTTGTGGGTGCCGACGGTCGTGGTGATGCATACCGTCCTGACCACCCCCACCTCGCGCCAACGCTCGATCCTGGAAGAACTGGCCCGGCACGCCGTGACGGTGGTGACCATGACCCGCACCGCCCGGGAGCGATTGATCAAGCACTACAACGTGGACGCGAGCAAGATCAGGGTGATTCCGCATGGCGCCGCGGACAATCGCACGTCCAGTTCGTCTCGGTATCGCAGGTCGGCAACCGATGCTCCGCTGATCCTGACTTGGGGATTGCTCGGCGAGGGCAAGGGAATCGAGTGGGCGATAGCGGCGATGGCCGAACTGCGCGATCTGCGACCGGCGCCGGAATACCACGTGGTCGGTGAGACCCACCCGCGAGTTCTCGAAAGACTCGGCGAGCGCTACCGGGACGATCTGGTTGAGCGAACTCGTCGGTTGGGCGTCGAGGACTCCGTGCGATTCGACGCTCGGTACCTCGACACCGCCGATCTGCACCTCCTCGTGCAGCAGGCCGATGTGGTTCTGCTGCCCTACGATTCAGTCGAGCAGGTGACGTCCGGCGTGCTCATCGAGGCGATCACGGCCGGGAAACCCGTTGTTTCCACAGGATTTCCGCACGCGCGCGAACTGCTGTCCAGCGGAGCAGGCTTGATCGTGGACCGCCAGGATCCGGAGGCCATCGCGCAGGCCTTACGTCGGGTGCTGACCGAGCCGGGTCTCGCCGATCAGATGGCAGCCGAAGCAAGCCGGATGGCGCCAGCGCTACTGTGGCCGGCCGTCGCCGATCAGTATCGCGAGGTGGCCTGGGATGCCCTGAATCCGGACACGGTTCTCGCCAGCGCATGAGAACGCTCCCGGAGATCTCCTTCGCACATCTGTATCACCTCAGTGACGGGATCGGTCTGTTCGAACACGCGAAGCTGACCGAGCCGCGGGTCGCGCACGGCTACTGCGTCGATGATGTTGCCCGCGGCCTGATCGTCGCCGTGCGGCAACCGGAACCGTCCCAACAGCTCACGCTGCTGGCCGCTCTGTATCTGCGGTTCGTGGTAGCCGCTCAGGTCGAGGACGGCCGTATCCACAATCGACGCGGGGCCGGCGGCGAGTGGCAGGACGAGCCCACCCTCGAGGATTGTTGGGGCCGAGCTCTCTGGGGCCTCGGCACGGCGGTGTCCCGTGCGCCCGGGCTGGCGGCCCAGGCCCTCACGCAGTTCGAGGTGAGTATGACCGGCCGTCCCAGCTGGCCGCGAGCGATGGCATTCGCGGGCCTGGGCGCGGCCGAGGTCTTGCGGGTACGACCGGATCATGCCGGCGCTCGCGCCCTGCTTGGCGACGCCGCGGCACAGCTCGGATCGGTCGAGGTGGACGCGAACTGGCCCTGGCCGGAACCTCGATTGCGGTACGCGAACGCAGCGCTGCCCGAAATCCTGCTGGCCGCTGGATCACTGCTGAGGGACGGCAACGCCTTGGCTCGAGGTCTCGATCAGTTGCAGTGGCTGCTCGATCTGGAGACCTCGGCCGGATGGCTCTCGGTGACACCTGCCGGCGGCTGGAGCCCCGGCGAGCCGCGTCCCGGTTTCGATCAGCAACCTATCGAGGTGGCTGCCCTCGCGGATGCGTGCGCGCGGGCCTTCGACCTCACCGGGGAGGACCGCTGGCGCAAGGCAGTCACGGCTTGTGCGGAATGGTTCCTCGGCAACAATGACGCGCAGATCGCCCTGCTCGACCCGCTCAGTGGCGGAGGTTGTGACGGCCTGGAGGTTTCCGGCCGCAACGAGAACCAGGGAGCCGAATCCACTCTTGCGATGATCGCCACCTTCCAGCAGGCCCGCCGGCTGAATTCGATCACCCGCTGATGGGCGATCAGCTCCTCGTACGCCGGGGTACCCAGGTGCTGGTTGCCGATCCAGCCCGGGTTATCACGAAACTGTTCCTGCCTGGCCAAGAAACCCTCGCGCGCGGCATCTCGCGAGCTGACGCAGTGATCCAGCGCGTCCAAGCCATGACGGACGAGGAGGTTGCCGAGACACTCGCCGACGTCGTCGAGTCCTTCGCTGACCGGCACCGCGACTTGAGCGCGACCCTGACCGAACACTTCCAGCTCGTTGCTCACCGCCTGCCGGACGGCGCCGTTCGGACAGCGGAGCGACGCGAGCTGATCGGCGCGTACTTCACCCAGGAGTACTCGGTCGAAGCTGCGGCCCTCTTCAATCCGTCCATGGTGGTCCACCCGGACCAATCGGGCCTGGGTGCCGACGAGGTGCGTTTCATTCTCAGCCTGCGCGCGGTGGGCGAGGGTCACGTCTCCAGTGTCGAGTTCCGAACCGGGGTGATCGGACCATCCGACCGGCTGACCGTTGACGACCCGGGACGACAGCTGGTTACCGGTACGTCCGCCCCGGCCGCAATGACCGTTGACTACCTGCGCGAGGCGCTGGCCGAACGCAAAGACGCGCCAAGTGCTGAGCAGGTGTTGAGCCTGCTGCCTGCGAGTTTCACTCCCGCTCAGTTGGAAGCAGCCCTGGGCTCGATCACCCGGCAGCACCTGACCCGGGGCAGCGCGGCCGCCATCATTGCGCAGATCCGCTGGATCGCCTCGTGCAACTACCAGGTGACCTTTCCCGGCGACCGTGCCCTCAGCGAATGCGTCCTCTATCCCATCAGCGCCGACGAGGGCCACGGCATCGAGGACGTGCGGCTGACTCGATTCCTCTCAGCTGACGCAGCTCCGACCTATTACGGGACCTACACGGCCTTTGACGGATCCGGGGTCACGCCACATCTACTGCGAACCGACGACTTCACGTCCTTCGAAAGCGCCCGTCTGGTCGGGCCGGCCTCGAAGAACAAGGGCATGGCCCTGTTCCCCAGGCGAGTGAATGGTCGATACCTCGCGTTGTCGCGATGGGACCGGGAGAGCATCGCCGTGGCCAGCTCGTCGGATTGCCTCTACTGGGGCGACGCCGGCACAGTTCAGGTGCCGGAGCAGCCGTGGGAACTCATCCAGCTGGGTAACTGTGGTCCGCCGATCGAGACATCGGAGGGCTGGCTCGTCCTCACCCATGGTGTGGGTCCGATGCGCGCCTACGGCATCGGAGCGACGCTACTCGATCTCGACGATCCGACGCGGATGATCGGAACCCTGGACAGGCCGTTGCTGATGCCGACCGAGGAGGAGCGAAACGGCTACGTGCCGAATGTCGTCTACTCCTGTGGCGGCCTGCGTCACGGATCGACGCTGGTGCTGCCTTATGGCTGCAGTGACGCTGCCGTCCGATTCGCTTTCATCGACCTGCCCGGTCTGCTCTCGCAGTTGACCGCTTCTCCGATCCAACGGCAGCGGAGGCCTGACTAGTTCTGGCCGCCGGGGCCTGGCTAGCGAGTGCTCGCGGTTGCTAGCGGGTCCTGGTCGGCGGAGCCTGGCTAGCGGATGGCTGCCTCGCGGGTGGCTGCCTCGTCTGAGATCCTCCCGTCTGGGATGACCTCGTCTGGGATGCTCCCGTCTGGGATGCTCCCGTCTGGGGCGCTCCCGTGATCCCCGCCGACTCCGGACGGGTGCGCTCCGGCTGGCCGGCCGAGAATCACCAGCGCCGCGGCGGCCGCCAGCGCGCCGACCACGATGCCGGCCGCCGGCACGTGCAGGAGGGCGAGAGCAGAGCCCATCAGCACGCCGGAGATGATCGGACGGGTGACCCGAGCCGGTGCCTGGGAGGACAGCCTGGCCCCGATGTAGACCGCCGGGATGGCACCGATGAGCAACGAGGTCGTCACCGACAACCGGACCTCGCCGAAGATCAGGTGTCCCAGGGCCGCTGAGGCCACCAACGGGATCGCCTGCACGATGTCGGTGCCGACCAGTTGCTTTGGGGACAGCCTGGGGTAGGCCAGCAGCAACAGGGCGATGATCAGCGATCCCGCTCCGACCGACGTCACGCCTACCGCGAACCCGCCGATGACGCCGATTGCCACTGTCCGGCCCGGTTTGACGATCAACGGTTCCGGTTGCCGATCACCTGCGCCCCGCCGGCTGGTACGCCGATCGACGAGTTGCCGGGCCACGGTGCAGCTCAGCGATGCGAGCAGTGCGATCCCGATGACGATCTTCAGGTTGGACTGCACGCTGCTGGAATGGCCGATCTTGCCGATCAGCATCGATCCCAGGAACGCCGAGGGCACCGAACCGGCGGCCAGCCACTTGAGCAGGCCCAGCTGCACGGTGCGCCGGCGCAGGTGAACCGCCGCGCCGACTGGCTTCATGACGAGGCTGGTCACAAGATCGCTGGAAATGGCGGCCAAGGGGGGAACGTTGAAGAACAACACCAGCAATGGCGTCAGCAGCGCACCGCCGCCCATACCGGTCAGCCCGACCAGCAGCCCGACCAGCGCGCCCGCGATGGCGAGGGACAGATCGAGGTGCATGCTTGTCGGGACCTTCTCCTATGTGCGCGGGCAAGGCCTCCAGCGTGCCCGGACTCAGCACGCCTTGTCAACTAGCCCTGTAGAGATACCCGCCACTATCGGAAAACATCCACGCCGGGCCCCGGTCCCGTGCAGCTCGGGGGTGATCCACTCGCGTTTTCCGGGGCCGCATCCAGTGATCCACTCGCGTTTTCCCGCGCCATAGCCCCCAGAAACGGGAGATGATCACCGCACACAAGCACGCGCCCCGGCTCAGCTGGGTCGCCGGGGCCGCATCCAGTGATCCACTCGCGTTTTCCCGCGCCATCGCCCCCAAAAACGGGAGATGATCACCAGACAGTCCCGCGACCCGCGAAGATCAGCCGGTGACCTCAGCGTGCCAGCGGCCGAACTGGTCGTCGGTGGGACGCCGGCCCAACTTCGTCAGCTCCTGGGAGATGGCCCGCAGCACCTGCACCATGCCGACCGGTCGGTCCTCGGCGGCGGCAAAGAACGCGGCCGACAGTGCCGTATTGCGGATCGAGCCACCAGCCAGATCGAACTTCTCGGCGACGAACGCCAGGTCGAGGTCGTCGGTGGGCGCCCGGCCCAACGCCCGCACCCAGATCCGCTCGCGATCCTGCGCGGACGGCACCGGGAAATGCACCGTCACATGGATACGACGCAGGAAGGCCTGATCGATGTTGCCCTGGAAGTTCGAGGTCAGCACCACGAAGCCGTCATAGGTTTCCAGTCGCTGCAGGAGGTAGGACACCTCCATGTTGGCGTAGCGGTCCCGGGCGTCGGTGACCTTGGACCGCGAGCCGAACAGCGAATCGGCCTCGTCGAACAGCAGGAGGTAATCCCCGGCATGCGCGGCGGAGAAGATCTCCTCGAGATTTTTCTCGGTTTCACCGATGTACTTGCTCACCAGCGCCGACAGGTCCACCCGGAACATGTCCACCCCGAGTTCACCGGCGATCACCTCGGCGGTTGTGGTCTTGCCCGTACCGGACGGCCCGGAGAACAGTGCCACCACCCCCGGGGACGGGAACAGCGGCAGGCCCCAGTCCTCGTGCACCCTCGACCGCTGCCGGTACCGGTCGACCAGGCTCCGCAACCGGTCTTCCTGCGCCGCGGGCAGAATGAGATCGGCCCAGGTCACCCGTGGACTCACCCGGCGGGCATGCCGCAACAGCGAACCGCTGGCCAGCCGACGCATCACGACAGAGGGGTCCTCGCCCGGGCGGGCAGCCGTCCGGACCAGGCGCAGTTGTTCGGCCGTCGGTCTGCGACCGGGTTGTGGCCAGCCCGGGAAGACATTCGTCCATTCCTGCTCGAGGACCTCGGGCGCAGCCGCCTCGACCTCCAGGTAGGCCCGTTCCGGCAGGGATTCCAACGGCAGCGGTTCCCGGGAGCACAGCGCCCACGACAGGTGGCCTGCCCGCTCGATCCACCGTCGACCCAGCGGGCTCAGCTCGTCCTGCAGAGTGAGCACCACCGCCAGCCCATCCAGGCTGGCCTGTCGCACCACGGCCCGCCAACCGGCCTCGTCCGCAGGGGGATCGGTGAGGAGAAATCCCAAACCCCACAAGGACAAAAGGGCGGTCTGGACGCGTCGGGTCGGGTCCTGCCCGTGCACGATCACCACGCCGTCCACGCCGTCCACCATCGAGCTCGGTACGGTCCGGACCTTGGCCCCATACGGCAACGCGGGGTCAAGTGCCATGGCATCGAGCAGCCGCCAGACGACCTGGCGCGCCAGCAGGATCTCGGCCGAGGCGAACGACGGGGCACCGTCCACGGCCAGCAGCGCGGCACAGGCCAGCGGGGCATCCGGGGCGAGACTGAGCAGCGCCTGGCCACCGAGCAGCCGTTCCAGCAGTTGCGGGGTGACGCGTCCGGCGGTGACCCCACAGCCGGTCAGCGCCGCGAGCTCACGGCACCGAGACTCAGTCTCGACCGCGAGGACGACCGCGAGCACCCGGGCATCCAGCGGCGTCAACGCGCTACCGTTCACCAGCGCGGCAAAGGGTTGGTCGCTGACGAGCGCGGCGGCGAATTCAGCCTCCGCGAGTTCGATGACCGGCGCGTAGGCGGCCACCACCTCATCGACCCGCTCACCATGTTCGGCGCCGGCCACGTCGAAGAGGACAGCCAACGCTCCGCCGTCCTCCGGTGTGCCGGCGGCGACACGGTCGGTCAGCTGAGCGATCAGACCCAGCCGCTCCAACAGCACCTCGGGCAATCGGTGCCATCGCGGACGCTCGCCGGCGCCCGGCCCAGCGTCCGGAGCATCCGAGACGCCTGCAGCAGAGTCGTCAGAGCCGTCGGTCTGAGGAGCGCTCTCCTCGACCGTCAATTGGCCTTGAGCCATGCCGCCCGCGCCTTGAGGGTCGCGTAATAGTCCAGCGGCTGGTTGCCATAGGCCGCGTCATCGGCGTCGACCGCGGTCGCCTGCTTGGCTGCGCTGCGCAGTTTCTTCTTTGCCGCATGGGCTTTCAGGTTCGTCAGGCTCCACTTGGTGGTCGAGAAGATCTTGATGATCTTCTCCCGGCAATCCTCCAGGCCCGCCAGCATGGCCTGGTTCATGGTCTCCAGCCGAGTCGTCCCGCCGACGTCCTGCTTGGCCCAGGCAGCGATACCGTCGTCGCCGCCGCCGGATTCGCCCTCGTCGCGTCCGGCTGCCTTGACGATCTCCCAGACCGCGCCTTGGGCGGTGGTTTTGCGAAGGTTCTTGCTCTGCAACTGCATGCTGCCGACCACCGCGGTCCAAATCCGGTTGTCCTGCATGCCCGACACCATCTCGGGTTCGCCGTTGGAACCGGGGTCGACGTGATCGATGAGGGTGATCGCACCGCCCGGACTGTAGAACCAGTTACCGAGGTTGCCGCTCCAGGTCCGGTCCATGTTGCCCATGAACATGTCGACCATCGTCATCCGACCGAGTTCGGCCATGTGGGCTGGATCGCTGAGCAGGCCTCGCAGTTTCGATCTGTCGGTGGCGGCGCTGTCCACGGCCTTGTCCGGGTTGGCGGCCTTCAACGCGTTGTCGCCTTCCGCGACCGACATCGCGATGACATTGTTCTTCTTGTCGTTGAGTTGGGCCAGCGCGTCGGCACGAGCCACCTCGGCCGGATCCTCGGTAGCGGCGATCGCGCCGTTGGATTGGGCCTTGAGGTAATCACCGCGCGCGACCCAACTGGCGTCGTTGCCCATGACCGCGTTGATCTCGATCTGGTTGTCGACCCCGAGCCGATCATTGCGGTTCAGCTTGCGCTGGTCGACTGATCTGACCTTCGCGATCTTCTTCTGCATCGAACCAACCAGCTGGCCGAGGCCTACCGGCTGGTTCTCGGGCTTGACCACGATCTCGTCGCCGGCGGCATCAGCGAGGAACCAGATCGGCCGGGATTCGAGGGTCCGGATCTCGGTGGCCTTACCCCAGGGAATGGTCTTGGCTTTGACGTCCCACAACCGCGAGATCGCCGTGCGCGACACCCCGCCCTGTTGTCGGGTGTGGGCGAGTTCGTGGGCCAGCACCCGCTCGCCCTCCGCGGTCTCGGGCTGGTACTCGCCCGCGCCGAAGAAGATGTCGCTGCCGGTCGTGAAGGCCCGCGCGGCGACCGTCCTGCTCAATCGTGCCGCCTGCGCGCCGGTGTGGATGCGGACACCGCCGAGGCTCCCACCGAAACCGGATTCCATCCGTTGCCGCACATCGGGAGCCAGCGGCGAACCACCGCTGCGCGCCTGCTCGATGTCACGTGTCAGGTCACCGGACAGCGCGCCGCCGTCGCGTCCGACGACCGGAACAGCCGAAGGGCCGGGGGCCGCGCTGCGTCGGACCGGAGCAGCACCATGCCCGCAGGCCGGGCCGTGCTGGTGGCGCTCGGGAAACTCGTGGTTCAACCGCGCCAGGACCGAGTCGGCCACCCGGTCTGCATCGTGCTCGGCCCGGTCCTCGGCGGGCCCGACGACCAGCACACCGGACGGCGGAGCAGACGTCCGGCGGACGGACCGGGGCTCGTCGTGGATCCGCGGCGCCGCCTCGGGCGCAGCCGGGGTCGCGCTCTCGTGCTCGGCGTGCGAATACGCACGGAGCAGCGCAGCGAACTCCCGCCCGGCCATGCGCACACCTCTCCGGGGATGGCAGGTAACAAAACAGAGATAAGTTTGCTCAGTGTGAGTAATTCGTGACAGTGTGTCAACACCGACTACGGCACATATACAAGGGCGGGTGCAACAGCCCGCGCAAAAGCGATATTTCAGAGAGAGCGCGGCAATGTTCATCCGCACGGTGGACGATGGCCTCGAGCGGCTGCTCAGGGCCTCCTTGCCCCTGCCCGAAGAAATCGGCGACGTGGCCTTCGATGCGCCCACCAGCAACTGGTCGGCCCAGCTTTCCCGGATCACCGTCAACTTGTTCCTCTACGACGTCAGCCGCAGCACCCAGCCCACCCGCTCGGCCACCCAACGCATCGATTCGAACGGACGTTCGCTGCGGCGGGCGCCGCAGCCGATGATCCAGTTGGGTTACCTGGTCAGCGCCTGGGCGGGCAGCCCGCGGGATGAGCATCAGCTGCTCGGTGATCTCGTCAGCCGGCTCGCCGCGGTCCAGGCGCTGCCACCCGAGTTGCTGCCGAGCGCGGTCACCTCGACCGTTCATCTCGATCTCGCCGAGGATCCGCTCAACCGGCTCCGCGACATCTGGTCCGGCGCCGGCGGTCAGCTGAAGGCCTCG
Organism: Pseudonocardiales bacterium; assembly: GCA_030840445.1. GTDB lineage: Bacteria > Actinomycetota > Actinomycetes > Mycobacteriales > Jatrophihabitantaceae > Jatrophihabitans_A. The sequence goes on along the minus strand of JAVEEN010000167.1, from coordinate 27,608 downwards.
TTCACCCTGCAGGTCACCGTCGCAGCGGACAGCTTCGACTGGCAGGACCAGGCTCCGTCGGTCACCCGTATCGAGGCCCTGACCCTGCCCAAACCGATCGTGCGCGGCTGAGGCCATGCGGGTAGCCACCGACACCCAACTGCTCGAGGTCGACCCCGGTGAGGTCGCCTCGGTCCGGGTCGAGATCGTCAATACCGGTCAGGTCATCGACGGGCTCACCGCGCGCATCATCGGCCTGCCGCAGGAGAGCGTACGTGCCGAGCCGGCGCTACTGCCGCTCTTCCCGGACGCCACCGGAGAGGTCACGCTCTCGCTCACGGTGCCCCCCTCGCACCCGGCCGGACGCCACCCGCTCACCGTCGAGGTGATCTCGCACGGCGCCCGGCTCCCGTCGGCCTTTGTGGATGTCGACCTCCAGGTGGCTGCGCACCCGGCGATGTCGGTAGCACCCAAACCGCGCATGATCCGATCGCGCCGGCAGGGCCGCTTCGTGCTGGAGATCGCCAACGAGGGCAACCTGCCGCTCGAGGTCAGCCTGCAGGCCATGGACACCGACCGAGCCGTGACGACCGTGTTCATGCCGTCGACGGTGCGGGTCGCGGCCGGTTCTGTCGCGCCGGTGCTGCTCACCGTCAAGGGCCCCCGAATGCTGCTCGGCGCGGAGATCGACCGGGCCGTATCGGTCCAGGTCACCGCGCGCGCCGACGAGGCGGCCGGGCAGGCTGCCGACGAGGAACCCCTGGTGCTGCGGCAGGAAACCGGCGTCCGGTTGCGGCAACGCCCGCAACTGTCCCGCGGACTGCTGACTGCGCTCATCCTGGCCTCGATCATCGGCCTGTGGGCGGGAGCATTCCTGCTCGGGCTGAACAAGGTCTTCGCCGGTGACCCGACCACCAAGGCCGCACCCGCCTCGTTCTTCGCGGCAAGTCAGACCGCGGCCGGCGGCGGCGCGGGCGGGACGGCGGCCGGCGCGGCGGCCGGCGGTGCGGCGGCCGGCGGTGCGGCGGCCGGCGGTGCGGCACCGGCCGGTGCACTGCCCAAGAGCGGCCAGGTCCCGGCCGGGATCGGTAGCACGATCTCAGGCACCGTGAGCGCGAGCAGCGATCACAAGGGAGTCGGCCGGATCCTCGTCGAGGCCCTGCGCCAGACGCCGAAGGGACTGATCGTGGTCAGCTCGGCGGCCACCCAGTCCGACGGCACGTACACCGTCGCCGGACTCTTCCCCACCCAATACCTGCTGCGCTTCACCTCGGCCGGCTTCAAGACGGTGTGGTACCCGGCCGCGAGCAGCCAGGCCGCCGCACAGACCGTCGGCACGTCCTCCCAAGGCGCCACCAACGGCGTCAACGCGATCATCACCGGCAATCCGGCGAGTATGTCGGGCACCGTCGATCCTGGGGACACCCTCACTCCGGTGACGACCACGGTCGCTGTCCGGTCGCTGGTGGGATCCGCCGCGGCGACCCCGATCGCCACCACGAAGACCGCGGCCGACGGTAGCTATCGGCTCGGCGCACTGCCGGCTCCGGGCAGCTACGAACTCACCTTTACCGCGACCGGCTACGAGCCGACCACGCTGGTCGATACCGTGACCGGCGGCCAGCAGCGACTGGAACCGACGGTGCGACTCGCAGTCGGTAACGGGCAGATCAGCGGCTTGGTGAGCAGTAACGGCGCCGGCCTCGGTGGCGTCACGGTCAGCACCACCGTGGGCGGTGCCGCGCTGTCCATCACAACACCCACGACCGGTGCGGTCGGGACATTCGTGCTGGGCGGCCTGCCCACCCCGGCGACCTACGTGATCACGTTCGCCCGCGAGGGCTTCGGCGCGCAGACCACCGTGATCGATCTGACCGCCGGCCAGAGCCGGACCAACCTGGCCATCTCGCTCGCCTCCGGTACCGGCAGTGTCAGCGGCTGTGTCACCACCGGAACGGATTGCGATCCCGGCAACGGCGGTCTCGGTGGCGCGACGATCACCGTGGGCGGTGCGGTGAGCACCGGAGGCGGCTCCGGTGTCGGCGGCGCGGTCGCAAGCGGCGGCAGCAGCACGGCCGGTAGCGGGTCGGGCACCGGGTCCGGTCCCAGTACCACCACCTTGACCCAGGGGGCGACCGGGACTTTCGCCTTGAACGGATTGGCGGCTCCCGGCTCGTACACCCTGACGGTAAGCCTTCCCGGGTACCAGTCGGCCAGCGTTCCGGTGACCCTGACCGGAACGGGCGCGCCGCCCTCGATCCGCGTCACGCTCACGACGCAGCTGGGCAGCATCCTCGGCCGGGTCAGGGATTCCTCCGGAGCGCGCGCCGGGGCCACCGTCACCGCGACCGACGGCAAACAGAACTGGACCACAACCTCAACCGGCAACGACGGGTCCTACGTGCTGGACGGCCTGATGCCGGGCACTTACAGCGTGACCGTCACCGCTACCGGCAGCACGCAGCAGACCGCTCTGGTGACCGTGACCGCCGGCCGGACGTCCGCCCAGAACCTGACCCTGGGTGGTAGCTGATGCGCGTAGAGGTCTCGCCGCGCCGGGCCGAGGCCGTCCCCGGTCAGCCGCTCGCAGTCGTGGTCACCATCGCCAACACCTCGACGGTGATCGGTGGCTATGCCATCCGGGTACTGGGAGCCGACCCGTCCTGGGTCCAGCTGGACAGCCAACAGATCTCACTGTTCCCGGACGAGACGCGCACGGTCATAGCTCAGATCAACGTCCCGAAAGGCATCTCGGCCGGTCTGCGCCGGATCGCCATCCAGGTCCGGGAACTGACTCCGCCCGAAGACAGCACGGTAGCCGAGATCGACCTGACCGTCCCAGCTGCCAAGGGCATGCAGGTACGGCTCGATCCGTTGGCGGTCACCGGCGGACACCGCGGTAACTTCAGTGTGCTGGTGGAGAACACCGGAAACACGGTGGTTGCCGGGCGCCTGGCCGGCGACGACAGCGAGAACAAGGTCCGGTTCACCTTCGAGCCGGAGACTATCTCACTGGCCGCCGGCGAGCATGCGGTCATCGATCTCAAGGCCACCGCGCGGCAGCATCTGATGGGATCACCGACCGTCCGGGTGTTGTCGATCTACCTCGACGAAGCGGTCCCGGATGCATTCTTCAACGCACCCGAGCACGCCGACGAGGATCCGGCACGGGACGAGAAGGAGGCCCTCGCGCTCGGCACCTTCATCCAGCGTCCAGTGCTGTCCCGGGGACCGATCTCATTGTTCGGCCTACTGGCGGCCGTGACCATCTTCGCCATCGTGATCACCCTCGCGCTCTCACGGCTGGTGGGACAATCCGCCGCCGACCGGAACCTGGCCCTGCAGGTCGCAGCCGCCCGCGATGCCGTCGCGACAAGTGGCAGCTCGAGCGTTTCGGGAACCGTCCGGCTGCTCACGTCCGGCACCCCGGTTCGCGGGGTGGCCGTGAATGCTTTCGCGGCAACCGATGTCACGACTCCGGTCGCCACCACCGCGACCGACGCCAAGGGCGCCTACTCGATCGCAAACCTCCCCGCGGGCAACTACAAACTCAGTTTCCGGGGCGCCGGCTTCGTCGAACTCTGGTATCCGGGTGCAGCGACGGACGCTGACGCCACGACAATCACCCTGAAGGAACAACAGAATCAGGTCGGACTGGACGTTCGCCTCGGTGGCGTACCGGCCACGATCAGTGGCAATGTGGTCGGCGACGACGTCTCGGCCGCGACCCTGTTCCTGATGTCGGCCACCGGTGCCGGGAGCGCCACCGGCACGGGCAGCACTATCGGGAGCGCCACCGGCACGGGTACCACCGCTGCCACCGCCAGCGGGACCGGCGGCGCGGCCGGCGCTCAGGCCGGCAGCACCGGAATTGTGGCGCCACCGGACAATGGCGAGGCCGTGGTGCGAAGCATTCCGATCGGCGCGGACGGCACGTTCAGCCTGACCAGCGTGCCATCGCCGACCATCTACGACCTGGTCGTGACCAAGAAGGGGTACGCCACCTCGACCCAACGTATCGACATCGGTGCCGGCGAGACGCGCACCGGAGTGCAGATCCGCCTGCAGAAAGGCGATGGGTTGATCTCCGGGCATGTCAACTCCGCTGCCGGCGGTCTGGGTGGCGTGACGCTGACCGCGACCGCCGGACAGAGCACGGCCAGCACGGTGTCGCTCACCACCGATGATGTCGGCGCGTTCACCCTGCGCGGACTCGCCACCCCGGCCGCCTTCACGGTGGTGGCGAGCAAGGCCGGTTACGCCTCACAGACCCTTACCTTGTCGGTGTCCGCGGGCCAGAAGTTGACCGGGGTGGTCATCACGCTGGGTCAATCGTCCGGGTCGCTGTCGGGCATGGTCACGGTGCAATCCGCGGCCGTGGCAGGACAATCGAGCACCACGCCCGGGTTGGGAGTGTCGGTCACGATCACCAACGGACAGCTCACCGTCCAGACCGTCACCGAGACCGGGCAGAACGGCAGCACACCGGGAGCCTGGTCCACGGGTGGGTTGGCGCTACCCGGCACCTACACGTTTACCTTCGCGCGAACGGACCTGGCCGCCCAGACGGTCTCGGTTTCTCTCGATTCCAACGGGTCGATCACGCCTGGCTCGCTCGGTGCGACTATCTCGGCGAAGAGCATCCGGACGACCATGCAGTCGGCAACAGCGATCGTGTACGGCAACGTCACCCAACCGCGCCTGGTGGGTGACGCGGTCCGCACCGGCCCACGAGGCGAAGCCACCGTCACGCTCAGCACCGGAACGTCGAGCTATACCGTGACCACGGCCTCGGTGTCGAACTCCTCAGGATCCGCCGGCGATTATCGGTTCGATGCGATTCCCCCGGGCACGTATACCGAAAGTGTCAGCGTCGGCGGCACCAGCCCGACCACCCGAATCATCACCGTCAAGGCGGGCGAGACCCAGCGCCAGGACTTCCCGCTACCCCGCGCGGCAACCATCAGCGGCAAGGTCGTCGGCACCGACCACACACCGCGAGCCGGCTGGACGGTGACTCTGTACGTCGCCAGCAAGTATCCCAACGTCGCCAGCCAGACCACTACCACCAACAGCACCGGCGGATTCAGTTTCAGCAATGTCGACGCCCCGCAGAGCTACGTCATCGAGGTCCGGCCCGGACCAGGTGCGGCGCCGACCGGCTCGGCCACCATCCAGCTCGCGGCAAGCGAGCAGTATGGAACGCCGTCGGACGCCAAACATCCCTCTCTGACCATCACGGCGGACCCCAATGGCTGATCTCCTCGGCGGTTTCGGCTCGGAACCCGCGCCCGGCATTGCCCTGCTGCCGATGGCCCGGACCGGTGCCGGCAGTCCGGTCACGGTACATCTGCGGGCGACCAACCATGCCCCGGAGCCGCGGATCCTGTCCGTCACCGCGCTGGGCGTCGATGCCGGCTGGCTGCCTCGGCCGGTCCGCACCCGGCCCATCATGCCCGGCATGGACATCACGATCGAACTGGAGATCACCCCGTCGATCGGCACGGTGCCGGCCCGGTATCCCCTTGTCGTAGCGGTGCAAGCGCTGGACCCGGTGTCGGGAGGTGCGACCGCACCGACCGCGATGGGAGAACTCACGCTCGTGGTGGACGGTCCCGGCCAGGTCAGCATCGACCTGCAGCCGGCCGACGTGACGGCGCGGGTCAGCCGGCGCATTACCGTCTTGCTCCGCAACACCAGTTCCACCCCGGCGGAGGTGACCCTCGACGTGCAGGCCCCGCCGCGCGCCAGGGTGCGCCTGAACGCTGACCGGATCGAGCTGGCACCCAATTCCGACACCAAGGTCTCCGGACGGGTCCGGGTCCGCCGGCCGCGGCTGATCGGTCAGCGATCGAGACATCCGTACAGCATCACCGCGCGCAGCTCGGGCGCGCCGCGATACGCCACGGGTTCGGTTACCGAGCGCGCCTTCCTCGGATCGGGCGGTGCCAAGCTGGGAATCCTGGCCGCGCTGGTGGCGGTCTGGGTCGTGCTGGCTCTGGTAGCGATCCCGAAGCTCGCCCAGAACACCAAGAACAAGCAGACCGCCGGACCGGCAGCGTCGGCCGCCGGATCCGCGTCCGCGCCGGGCGGATCAGCCGGAGGCTCGGGAGCAGGCGGCACCGGCGCAGGGTCCGCCGGCTCCGGCGGTGCGGCGGGTGCGGCCGGTGCCGGCGGTGCGGCGGGTGCGGCCGGGGCGGCGAAGAACGTCCGCCTCAACGGATCGATCACCGGTGCCGCACCGAACGGGGTCACCGTGTCGCTGCGGCCGACGTCACTGGTCGACGAGCAGGCCGAGGGGGCGACCCCGATCGGGATCAGCCCCCGGTCTCTGCAAGTCCGCGGTCTGGTCCCCCAGTCGGCCCTCTACCGCAGCGTGCCGCTGACCGCCACGTCCACCAGGACGGCGACGTCCAGAACGGCGACGTCCAGAACGGCGACGGCGAACCCGGCAGTGAACCCGGCGGTCAACCCGCCAGGAACCGTCCCGACCAGCCGTTCGATGTTGACCGGGGCCGACGGCGCCTGGTCCTTCCCGGGTATCGCGGCACCGGGCTACTACCTCGCCACCTTTGCCAAAGCCGGCTATCAAACACAGCGGTTCGTCATCAATGCCGCCGAGACGGTCGCCACCCAGCCGCTGGTGGTCAGCCTCAATCCCGGCCAGGGCTCGTTGAGCGGAACTGTCACCGGCCCCCGCGGCCCCGTCGGTGGCGCGCAGATGACCATCACCGACGGCACGAACACGATCACCACCAGCACCGCGTCGACCGGCGCGGACATCGGCCGCTGGACCGTGACCGGTCTGTCGACCCCCAGCACCTATCTGATCACCGCGAGCAAGGACGGCCTGGGCACCGAGTCGAAGCTGCTGCCGCTCGGCGCCGGTGCCACCGCCACCGCGTCGTTGACACTGCGGGAGGGTGTGGGTTCGATCGTCGGCTTGGTGCAGGGCCCGGACAGCAACGCCGTGGTGGGCGGCATCGGCGGAGCGACCGTTACCGCTACCGACGGCACCCTGAGCAGAACCGCGACCACCATCACCACGTCGGGCCTGGCCGGCCGCTTCAACCTCACTGCCCTGCCGTCGCCGGGGAAGTACACCGTTACCGTGTCGGCGACGGGGTATCAGTCCGCAACCCAGGTGGTCACCCTGAAGGCCGGTGCCTCGTCGGTGCCGGCCTCAGCCACCCTGGTGTCCTCGAGCGCCACGATCGGTGGCGTCCTGAAGACCAATGACCCGGCCAGTGACGGCACCGGTGGTGGACTGGTCCTGACCAACAGCGCGAACACGTACAAGACCCTGGCCGGCGCGGCGGGTGCCTTCCGCTTCAACGGTGTCGCGCCGGGATCGTATGTCCTGTCGGCCGAACTGTACGGATTCACCACCTCCTACCTGAACGTCAAGGCGGTAGCGGGGCTGAGCAATCTCAACAACGTGCTGACCGTCAACGTCATCCCCAACGGCGTGCTGCCCGCTACCTCGTTCATCAAGGGCCAGGTGACGGATGCCCGGGCCGGCGGGCACATCAGCTGTCCGGTGGTGACGCCGGCGAAGCCGGACTGCCTGCTGATTGCGATCGACGGAGAGCCGTTCGCCGACGGGATCGACCCCGCGAACGAATACCTGGCGCCGACCGGTAGCACCGGCTTGCAGCCGGGCCTGCACACCATCACCGCATACGCGCCGGGCTACCAGCAGGCGTCGGTGAAAATTCAGGTCCCGCTCAACGCGACCGTGAATGCCCCGGCAATCTCGATGTATCCGGCTCCGATCATCAAGGGCACGATCAGCTCGGCGGTCGGCCAGGCGGTCACTCTCGGCAGCGCGGCCTTCGGAAATAGCCCTGCGGTCAAGGCGAATCCAGTCTGTATCTTCGCGGTCGCCGTGGGCACCACACCCACTGCGGCCCAACTGGCGTGCACCCCATATTCGATACCAGCCACCGGCGAGAACCCGGGGTGCCCGACCGAACAGCCATCCGTGCCGCCGAGCCCCACCGACGTAGTGTGCGTTCAGGCCGATGTGAACGGCAGATTCTCCTTGACGGTTGCGCAGAACGGTGGCTACAGCGTCTACGTCACCCCGGCGGACGATGAATACCGATCAGTGCCGAGTGCTCAGCTGGTGCTTCCGCTCGGGGGAACCGTCGAATACGACGCCAGCCTGCACCGCCAGGGACGCATCGACGTCTCGGTCCTGGTCCGCAACGGCACTGGCAATACCGGCACGCTGATCGCGGCACCGGCCGGCATCTCGGTACGGCTGACCGCAAACGGCGCGAACGGCGTCACAGATGTGGCGCCGGCCCGGACGACCGACTACACCGGGTCCGTGCACTTCGACCACCTGCCTCCGGGCTCGTACACGCTGCAGGCGACGGCGGCCAGTGGCTCGGGCAGCGTTGCGGCACCTATCACCGACGATCAGCAGATCGGCTACGTCCTCTCGTTGGCCGATCCGCTCACCCAGGTGGTGGGACAGGTCGTCAGCTCGATCGGCGGCGCGGCACCAACTCCGGTCCGTGATGCAACGGTTCAGGTCAGTGGCACGCTCTTCTACCTGCTCGGCATCTTCCCCATCCCCGGCCCGGTGGTGACCGTTACCACCGACACCCACGGATGTTTCGCATTGGCCAACAATCCGCCGGCCGTGGGCGGTTCGGTCACCCTGCCACCGGTGGCGGCACCGGACACTCGTCCGTGCCAGAGCGTCACCATGACCGCCACCGTGAGCCCGGTGGCGCAGGCGACCTTGGCCTCGACCCAGGTCGCGGCGACGATCTCGCGGTCCGGTTACCAGACCATCAATCTGCCGTCGGTCGCCGTTACCCAGACCAGCGTCACCACCTTCACGCTCTCGCCGGATGCCGTCACCTTCTCCGGTTCGCTATCGGTGGATCCGAGCGCTACCGACTTGTCGACGGCCGGCATCGCTACGACGAGTCAGCCGCCCGGATCCGGCACGATCAACATCACGTCGGACGCCCAGGGCCAGCTGGTCTGGCACGACAGCAACTTCCCCGGCGACAACCGGATCCTGCCGGGAAATTACACGATCTCGGCCAGCCTGCCCGGGTTCGTCGGCACCACGGTGTCGTTCCGCTGTGAGGCCGCAACGCCGTGTACGCCCGATCTCAGCGCGTTCAAGCTGACCCAGCTCACCGGATTGCAGGTGGCCGCGGTCGATTCCGGCGGCGGCGCCGTTGCCGGCGCCACGTACACGCTGAGCGTCAACGGTGTCGCCCAGTCACCGCAATCCACTTCAGGCACCAGCGTGACCTTCCCGAATTTGCAGCCGAATCCGTCGCCCAGCCCTACCACCTACGCGGTTCGGATCCAGGCCGCGGGTTACCGGTTCGACAGCTTCGGCTCCGGCGGCCAGCCGATCAGCTGCACGCCCGGCGGGCAGACCACGGCCACCAGCGGTTCGGTGATCCGGGTGACCGCGGCCAGCGCGCCAACCAGTTGCACCGCCACCCTTACCCGACTCGGCGTGATCGCCGGTACGGTGACCGCGATCCCCACCCCGTCCGCCGTGCAGTCGCCGTCGAACCCGTCCGGCAGCGCGACGCTGGTTGCCGTGAAGTGCAGCGGGACCGGCGCCAACCCGGCCGATCCGATCACCGCCACCGGCGACGGAACTACACCCTGCGCTCAGGTCGACAACAGCAAGACCTACACGACCAGCACCAATCCGGACGGCACCTTCCGCATCGCCGGGAACGCCACGTTGGCCGGCCTGGCCACCGGCTGGTACCGGGTCACGGTCAGCTCATTGGGGTACGACAGCCCGAGTTCGGCCGCGAACAAATACGTGCTGGTGCGAACGACCACCGATGACACCGCGTTCAACCCCACGATCAGCGCCACCCCGGTGAAATACACCGTGAAGGTGCAGGATCGAACCAGCAGTCCGATCACCGGTCTGACCGTGACTCTCGTCGATTCCAACGACGCCATCATCGCCTCCGCCGTCGAATCGGCGACCCATGGCAGTTACGTCTTCACCGCGCTGTCGCCCACCACGGGACGGATCAAGGTCATCGGTATCGCGGTTCCCACCAGTTACTTCGCCACCACGGTGACCGTGGGCGGCGGCGACCAGTCGATGACCGTGACCACGGACCTCAATGCCAGCGTGGTCAGCGGCTACACCCTGGCCGCGCTCGGCATGGACGCGGCGGTGACCAGCAACATCGGTGGTGTCAGGGTGCAGATCGGTACGTTCTCCGGCAACACCTTCACCGTCGGCACCGGAACCGACAACCAGCCGATGACCACCACCTCGAGCGCCAGCCTGGCCACGCTCGGGTACTACGCGTTCAACAACGTGCCGGACGGTGCCAACTGGGTGGTCCTCGCAGCCGGCGCCGACCGCACCGGAGGCATCAGCGGTTACCTCTCCGCGCAGGCCTCGGTGCCGGTGACCCATTCCCAGACAACACCGCAAACCAACCTGACCCTGCCGGTGGTCAGCCATGACGTCACGGTCAGCGTGAGTTCGTCCGTCGGCAATGCGCTCGCGGCGCCGGTCACCCTCACCCCGATTACGCCGCTGCCTGCCGGAACCACCCGTGACATCCTGTCTGTCACCCTGGCTCCGACGACGGGCGTACCGGGCGGTTACTCGGTTGTCTTCTCCAAGGTTCCGTTCGGCAGCTACACCGTTGCCATCGACCTGAGCGGCACCGGTCACAGCGGAGTGCTCACCGGCGGCCAGAGCACCCTGGTGCTGTCGGCCAGCACGCCCGGACCGGTGACCGATGCGTTCACGCTGAACGAGGGTGAGCTGGACCTCTCGGTGGCCACCACGGCCATGGCCCCTGACCTCGCGCTGGCCCAGGTGCGGCTGACGGTACGAAAGGCAGGCGCCAGCACGGATATCTTCACCGCGGCAAGCTTCCTGACCAACCAGGCCAGCCCGGCCGCGATCTACCTGCCAGCGGGTTCGTACAACGTCACGGCCACCCCGTTGGCCACCGCAGGCCCCGGCTGGTCGGCGGTGACCACAACGGCCCCGACCATCAAAGCAGGCGCGACCGTTTCCGCGCCCCTCACGCTTACCGAGGTCGGGCCGCTGCCGCTGGTTGTACACATCACCCGCAATGGTCACAATTTCGGGCTGGGCGGCGCGACAGATACCGCCACGATCACCCTTGTCCCGCTACAGAATCAGACCGTTCCGGTCGCTTATGCCGCGGCGGTCAACGCGAACGCGACCGGTTTTTTCACCTTCACCGGGCTGGCTCCAGGGCTGTACCAGATCACCACGGTGGTCACCTCCACACCAGCGGCCACCACCGCCGACCCGACACCCACCGCGATCACCTACAACGGCACCACGGATCCGACCAACATCACGCTGGTAGCCGGCCAGGCCGGCGACGGTGGCGACGGTCAGACCTTCATCTTGGACGCTATCCCGTAGGTCGCTACCCCGAGGGCGTCAGGGCAGGATCAGGGTCGATCCCAGGATGGTCCCTCATGTGCGAACGGCATGCCTGCCCGATGCTGGATACATCGACGCCATCGAGGTGTCGATCAGTCCGATTCAGTCCGATTCAGTCCAGGAGCACAACGCTCCGCCTCGAAGGGAAGAAACATCATGGGTTCCATCCACGACCTGTTCCGCAACCAAGGCCTCGTCCGACAGCGCGACGGTCGGCTGCTCGGCGGTGTCTGCGCCGGGCTCGGTCGCAAGGTCGGCCTCGATCCGTGGCCCACGCGCCTGCTGTTCGTACTGCTGCTGCTCGTCCTGCCCGGCTGCCAGCTCCTGATCTACCCGATCCTGTGGCTGCTCATGCCGATGGCCGAGAACAATGACACCGTCGCTACGTCGTTCCCCGCTCAGCCGTAGCGTCGCACCAGGCCGTACGCGACCAGCGCGACCAGGATCGCCACCGTCCCGAAGAGCATCGCCCAGATCCACCAAGGTGTCTTGCTCCGGTCGATCTCCACGACCGGTTCCGGCTCGGGTGCCCGGTGAACCGGCCGCGGAGGGGGCGGCGGTGGAGTGGTTACCGTCATCGACAGGCCGCAACGGACGCAGGTTTGTGCGATGACGGTGTTGGGTTCCGCGCAGTGCGGGCAGGCAACCGAGGCGACAGTGGCCCGGCCGGCCGTCCCGGGCAACCTCCGCAGCGACTGTTCCGCCGTCTCCGCGGAGCGGTCCAGTTCTATCCGCGAGGGCACCCAGAACAAGGGGTAATCGCACTTGCGGCAGAAGTCGGTCGACTCACGGCGGGTGACCGTGACCATGGCCGGCGTCCCGCACTCGGGGCAGGTCAAGTGTTGAGCCGCCGACTGGGCCGGCAGCAGCTGACCGGCCGGGCCGTCCACCGCCGTGTTCGCCGTCGGACCCCAGCCCGTGACGCCACCGGATATCAGCGGGACCTCTTCGGTCCGCTGATCCCGCTGGGCGGTGCTGTGCCAGTCGGCGTGTAGATCCTCAACCGGCCAGTTGTCGTTGTACCAATCCGTACCTAACTGGCTCGGCGGCGGATCACCCGTCGGGGGCAGCCCGTCGTCGCGGGTCTGCCGATCGCGACCATCACCCGGGGCGCCCGGTTTGGTCTGCGCATGCTGCGGTGTGGTGCCGGCCTCGGTCACGTCGTCTCCTGTGGTCGGGCCGTCTGGCCGTGCGGCCCAGTCTGCTCTACGTCGGGCACGACCGCGACCGGCAACGCGCCGGACGGCCGCGGCGGCAGGGCCACCTCATCGGGGTCGTATTCGGTCTCCGACGTCCAGGCCCGCCGATCACCGACCCACAACTCGGCGCTGACATGCGCCGGAATCTCGTCACGTACCAGTTCGACGAAGTCCGCTTCGGACAGCCACCCGGTGCTGTCGACCGACATCTTCACCCAAGCGGTGTCGGCGGGCGCCTCGCCCTCCCGCCACACACCGCCGCCGTCGACAACGCTGGCCGGTCCCCCGGTGGTCAGCTCCAAGAACCGCCGCAGGCCGACGACCGTGCCGCGCCAGGTGAGGGTCTGCGCCGACCCATCGACGATGCGGCGTTGCAGTTCCTCGGGCAAGGACGGGTCGAGGGAGTTCACGCCGATCCAGGAGCCCAACCAACGGACCATCGAATCCGGCGCCACCGACACGTCGGGCAGGTTGTCCACGTTGTCGGCATTCTCCAGCAGGCTGGTGCCCAGATCCTGGAACAGCGAGACGAAGCGGACGAAGAAATCGCTGTCCAGCATGCCCACCGGCAACTGGTTCAACAGCCACTGCGGGCTGCGCGGGGCACTGCGCAATCCCGGGCGGAGGCTGACCGCTCGACCGCCGCCCGCGGGGAGAGAGGCCAACACCGGTTCGGTCATGCGCTTACACCGACAGCTGGAAGAGCACTCATCGGACCACGACCTGATGACCGGCAGACAGGAACAGCGAATGCCGGTCGAGTCGGATGACGTCCTTGCCGGAGGCGAGCCGCTGCCCGGTCCGCAGGTCGTACTCGAAGAGCAGGGCCTCCTCGACCCGCTCCACACCATCGACGGACTCCAGCATCTGGGTCACCACGGCCGAGTTGATGTCGGCGTCGAAAGGCCAACCCGTACCGTCCGGTCCACCGCTGAGCGGATCGATGTAGCGGGTCAGCGCATCGAGGGCCCGTTGCCGCACCAGCGCGGCCGGACGGCCCGGGGCGGTGTGCACGAGAGCGACGACGGAAACGCCTTGGTAGTAGGGCGTTGCCACCTCGAGCGCGGTTCCGACCAACCGGTGCGCATCCAGATGGTCACTGATCCGTCGCATCAAGGGAGCGGCGATGGCGAAGTCGTCCAGCTGGTGGGTGCCGCCCACCGCCCGTACCTGCGGAACGACCAGCAGCCGGACGCATCCGTTGGTGGCTCGGGTCGCCGGCAGGCACCGGGCGCGCGCCACCTCGGTGGAGGACTCCAGCGCCAACCGCTCGAAGTCTCCCGATGTCACTGCGCGCTGACCGGTCCGCAACGACAGGGGTCCGCGGATCTTCGCCTCAGCCACCGTTTCGGCGTCCACCCCGCCATTGGCCGCAACCAGGTTCGTGGCACCACGGATATAGGGCAACGTGGTCCGCAGCACGGTCAGGGTGCGAGCACCCACGTTGCCTCGAGCACCTCCGCCGTGCCGGTAGCCGGTGACCATGATCTGGGCACCGTCTCGCGGGATCCGTCCGTGCTGGCGGACCGAACCGTCCGGGTACCGCACCCGAGGACCGAACCGGACGATGCCGCTGCCGCTGTCCCACACGTAGTGGTGATCGCGCTGGCTGGAATTGCTGAAATCATCGACTTCGGTCCAGTCGATACCGGAGTCGGCATCGACGACCCGGATGTGCTCACCGGCACGCCGCGGCAGCACCGGGGCGCGGGACACCGGAAAGGTCTGCGCCGCGCTGCCGTCGCTGCGCCCGATGGTCTCGGGCCCGACTACCTCGGCGTGTTCACCGGGCACGGTGCCGCCGAGAGTGGCGGCAAGCACCGAGCGCACCCGCGGCGAGGCCTGGTAGCTGGGTTGTCCAGGTCGCGGTGCCAACAACCGGGCCCGCAACCAGAAAGCGGCCGCGTTGCCGAGGGTCAACAGGCCGTGTTCGACCGGGATGAGCAGCACGATCTCGCCGGCTCGGTTCAGCCCACCGGTCGAATCCTCGTGGACCGGCGCGGCGATCCAGGCCTCGCCGCTCCAGACCTCCCACACCAGCGGTGGATTGCGGGGGTCCACCCCGATGCCCTCGGCACGGGCCTCGATCCCCAGCCTGAGCACGGTGCCGGCGAGGCTGCGCGCGAAGCCGAGATAGAAGCCGTCTCCCGGGGTCAGCTCCGGCGAAGCGAAACAGCGGACGCCGTCCGGGTCGAAGCGCAGTTCCTCCCAGATGTCATTGACCCGTTCGTCGATCGCCGTCACGGTCTTGGCCATGACGAGTTCCGGGGGCGAGATGACGAGATCGGTCGACGTGGTGAACATGACGGCTTCGCCGCTGCTGATCGAGGCGGTGGTGGTGACCTCAGTGCTGGCCGGGACGGTCACTGGAGTGTCGAGGATCGCGGTCAGCCAGAAGGTCAAATCGGCCCGGGCCACCGACGGCGGGAACGGCTCGACGCCGACCATGTTGAGGAAGTGCACGTACAGGCGTTCTGGGACCTGGTTGACCCGGTAGAGGACCATCTCGCTCATCCACGCGAACAGCTCGATCAGCGCGACGCCCGGATCGGAGACATTGTGGTTTGTCCACTCCGGGCAGTAGCGCGGGATCAGCCGTTTGGCCTCGTCGACGATGTCCTGGAAGCGACGATCGTCGAGGTTCGGCGCGGGCAATGGCATGGTGTCAGACTCGCTTCTTGTTCCGGATTACTGAACTGCTGCTGGGTCTCATTCGCATCACTCGGTGCCGTGCGGGATTACGTAGAACGGATAGACCAGGTTCCGTCGATCGTTCGTAGCCCGGACGTGATAGCTGATCGCGATCCGGATGAGCGCGCTTTCATCGTCATCGGCCACGGGTTGGACATCGTCGACCTCGATCCGCGGTTCCCACTGTGCCAATGCGTCCCGGACGGCTTCAGAGATGAGTCCCAGCAGGTTCGGCGTGACGGGTTCGAACAGCAGATCCCAGATCCGGCAGCCGAACTGTGGACGCATCAAACGCTCACCCGGCGCGGTCAGCAGGACGATCTGGATCGAGCGGTCGATGTCCTCGGCGGTATCGGTGAGCTTGATCGAACCGGTGTGATCCACCTGCATCGGCCAGGAGAATCCCCGTCCGACGAAGGTAGCGTCATAGCGGCTGAGCTGCTCGCGTCGCTGTGGTGCGTCCATCACAACCCGCTCCTCGCTCGTTCCTCGCTGCGATGCTCACTCATACACATCTGGCTCTTCGCGCGAGCGCTCATCGCTGGATTCGCTCCGCTCCTCGCTCGTTCCTCGCTGCGATGCTCACTCATGCACATCAATTGATGGCCACCATTCCGCCCTTGAGGGCCAGCTGGCCGCCGCCTTCGAGCTCGGCCATCATGTCGCCCTTGAGGTTCAACTGGGAGCCCTGTACCACAGCCTTGCCCGAGCTCTTGACCGTGGCCTCACTGCCGCCCTGCAGGTCGAGTTTTGCCTTTGCCTTCAAGGTTATGTTGTTCGCGTCGATGGTGACATCACCGGCATCGCTAATCTCGAACTTGGCGTTACCCGCCTTGATCGAGATGGGTATGCCTGATGCCACCTGGATGTCGAACCGGTCATTGCCGAGCCGGAGCTTGTCACCGTTGGCGAGCTGGAGCAGCACGTGTTTGGACTTCGCGTCCTCGCCATCGGACAACTCGATCAGGTGACCGTCGCGGGAGGTGATGCGGCGGGTGGTCACCTTTCCACTCGCAACATTCCAGGTCGGCAAAGCGTTGTTCTTGCTGTACAAACCGCCCAGCACAACCGGATGCCGGGTGTCGCCGTGTTCGAATCCCACCAGCACTTCGTCGTTCACCTCCGGCAGGAACACCATGCCCCGCTGGTTACCGGCTCCGAGGCTGACCAACCGGGCCCAGGCACTGCCGATGTCCTGTCCGTTGGCCGGCGCCAGTCCGACGAACTTGATCTTGACGCGACCCTCCTTGGTCGGGTCGTTGTTGTCGGTGACCACCCCGATGGCCAGGCCGGGAAAGTCGAACCCGGCCGAGGCTTGGGCCGGCCCGAGGTTGTCGACCAGCGAAGCCGGCCGGTTGCCGCCTGCAGTGAATCGGGTGTAGAAGCCGTGCTGGCTGTAGTGATGCTCGACGCGGGTGATCAGATACTTTCCCGAGGCGGGGCCAGCGTTCTTGACCTCCAGCGTGACGGCCGGTTTCAGGGCCGGGTCGATCGGGCATGCGCCACGCGCGACAACTGAACCTGCCAGCCAGTCCTCCATCAGGGAGCTGGCCGTCTGGTCGGCGGCGCCGGCGTCCTTCGGGTGCATGAAGGGCGAGGCAAGCGGTGCTTTCCCCAGTGCCGGGCTGTCGGCGCTCCCCGCGTCGGCAAAGTCGGAGCGTGTCTTCTCGATTTTGCTGGTCCCGCCGGTGTTGTGCCCGGACACTCGCTGCTGGCTGACCGAATCCCAGCCGGTGACCGTGACCTCGGTAGGCCTGAGGCCGGACGCGTGCACGTTGAACTCGGTCAGATGATCGGGCAGCAATCTGGTCACGGAGCCGGTTGAGGTACCGGCTTTCCGGAAGGACAACAGGTCGTCCTCCACCCACCAGACATAGCCCATCCGTTCGGCAATGCTGTTCAAGTACGCCAGATCGGATCCGGTCTGCAGTAGGTACTCGTGCGCGGCTCCGCTGTCGGCGTCGACCTTGGTTCGCAGCCCGGCCTTCTGGGCCAGCTGTTGGACCACTTGGGTATAGGTGTGATCGACAAACGTGCGGTTCTGAGTGCCCCGAGCAAGCTTGAAGCCGGCATCGTCCACCGTCACGATCAGCTCTGGTTGGGCCTGGGTGTCCTGCTCCAGACTGATCCCGGTCACCGTTCCGGTCATCAACACGGTGTTGGTGTGCGTGGAAAGGCCGACTTCCAACCCGATCTTGAAGAGTCCCGTGGCGGCCAAGGCGTAGCCCTCATCGGTGAAACGCAGCAGGGTCCGCCCGACCAAGCCCAGACCGCGGTCTATCCGGACGGAGATCAGGGCGTTCACCCAGCGCTCGGCTAGCGGCTGGTGTCCGACCTCGATGATCGGCGACTGCACCACGATCGTCATGTGCCGTCCATCCTGGGGACGGACAGCAGCGAACCAGGGCGCAATGACAGTGGGTCCTCGATCCCGTTGACCACAGCCAGTGCTCGCCAGCGGGTCGAATCGCCGTAGTAGCGGGCCGATATCCGGTCCAGAGTTTCGCCCGGCTGAATCCGATGCACCCGGTGCGGCTTGGGAGTTCCCGACGTCGGGTTCTGCGGTCCGAACGCCTTGGACGGTTCGTACTGGCGCAGCTCCAGCTGCATCTGCGCGCGTAACGGGACACCGGCGGAGGAGAAATAGGTGAAGGTCAGTCCGAGATCGGTGACGACCGAGGTGAACGAATGCAGATCACCCCAGTGGAAAGTCACCGTTGGGGGCCGTCCGTTGTTGCTGCTCTCGTCGGTACCCGCCAGCGACGGATCGACATCCATCAAACCGAGGATCTTGCCGGTGTGCCGGGTTACCGCGGTGCCCACGTCGGTGGTGTCGAACATCAGATCCAGGCGCATCCAGCCGGAGTCGGCACCGGAATACCGCAGCTTCGGAACACCCTTACCCGGCATGGGGTTTCCAGACCAGTTGTTCCGCCGTCCGACCGAGATGGATTCTGGGTTGAACAGACACGGAACCCGCTCGCCCCCTTCGATCTCCAGAAACGCCTTTTCCAATGCCGGCATCAGAAACCCCCTGGCGTGCGGTAACGGCCACGACGCTCGAGCTCGTCGACCACCCGTTGTTCGATCCGCTCCACCACTTGATCGACGAGTTCGTCCAGCTCACGGCTGGTCAGCCGGCTGTCCGGGATGATCGACGACTGCGGAGCCATCGGGCCCAACGGGGTGCCGGGGGGCGCATCCAGCCAGGCCGGGGCACCTGCGCCGAACCGCCGGACGACCTCAGTGCCTGCTCGGTTCTGCTCGGCCATGGCACCGCTTCCTATCTGTTGCCCGATCGATTGCCCGTTGCCGGAAACGCCCTGCGTGGCGCGTGATCCACGCACGGTCGACGCCTGGTCGCCAGCATCGGTGGATCGCCGGAGGAACGACGCCAAAGCGTCACGCCCTGACGATGATCCGCTGTCGTTGTCTCTGAAGAGTTCAGCCGTGGAGTCGACCAGCGATCGACGGGCGGATTGGCCCGGCCCGGTCGGCGTGCCCGCCGAGTCCGTTTGTGCAACCGCTGGAATCGACGGAGCGATACCGGCGGACCCGGACGGCCGAATACTTACCCGCGGCGGGGCGACCACGTAGCGCGCGGCGCTCGAGCCGCCGTCCCGAGCAAGTCTGCGGACCGTTGACTGGCCGGCAGCGCCCGGCGATACGGCAGGGCGGGTCGACACGGCAGGGCGGGTCGACACGGCGGAGCCCGTCGCAAGTGCGGAGCCCGTCGCAAAAGCGGAGCCCGTCGCAAGTCCGGAGCCGGGTGACGGAGCGGACGGCGTGGCGGAGCCGGGTAACGCATTCGGCCGGATGGGCTCCGGTGCGCCGAAGGCCGTGGCCAGGGCTACGGGCGCGGGCCCGGCGGACGATGCGGCCCTGCCGAGGATCCGCGGGGTCCCGCGGACAGCGCCCGCCGAACCGGCCCACTGGGCAGCGGTGGGCTGAACCATCCGGCGCACTCCCGCGCTGCTGGCCATGGCAGCCGAAGGCGCGACCATCGGATGCAGAACGTCGCTCCGTCGGATCGCGGCTGGACCATCCGCTGCTGATACCGGATGACCCGACGGTGATCCGACCAACCTGCGGACGAGGCTTGGCGTCGACGGTGCCTGCGCTGCCACGGCGACGGCCGCTCCGCCGATATGGGTGTGCCGGTCAGTTACCCGGTGAAGTCCGGTTGGGGACTTGCGTGGGCTGGTAAGCCCGGCCACGTTGGCCGCCCACCCAGCCGGGTTGGCGGGCCGCGCAATCGCGTTGGACGCCTGCACTACGGGGTTGGCGGGCCGCGCAACCGCGTTGGCCGCCTGCGCTACCGGGTTGGCTGCCCGCGAGGCTGGGTTGGCTTGGTGATCGCGCGGCTTGGCCAACCCGTCGTGTGTATCGATTGATCGAGCCGCCACCACGGCCGCCTGAGTGGTCGGAGCAACGCTGCCCGCTGACCCCGACCGGCTCGGGGCGATGACCTCCGCCGCCGCGGTCGATCGCCGCAGCGGGATCACCGCCGCTGACGGCCCTGAGCCCGGACCGCGCAATCCCGCAGTCACGGTCGCATTCGTGGTCGTGGGAGTTGTCGTGGGCTGAGCTGGTGCCGCTCCGACTTCCGCAGCAACTCCCGCAGCGGCAGACGCGCCCGAGGCCGTACTCACGGCCGCTGCTGCACGCGAAGCCGACGGCGACCCTGACGCCGAGGCGGCGTAACTGCTGGGACCGGTGAGCGGATCGGCGCGGCGCATTCGGTCGAGGTGCCGGGGCTGAGCGCTTACTGCACGAGGCAATTCCAAGGACCGAGCAATCATCGGGCCGGAGCCGCCGGTCGGAGCCGGCTGCGCACCGGCCACCAGGTCACTACCAGCCGCGGCCGGTCGCGGCCCGGCCAGCTCACTCGCAGCCGCGGCTCGACGCAGCCCGGCCGGCCCACTCGCAGCCCCGGCCCGCTGCGGTTCGGTCAACTCCTCACTTCGCTCCGTGCGAACGAGCGCGCCGGCCGAAAGGCCCGGCGCGGTTGCATGGTTTCCGGCTGGAACCGCTGAGCCGATCCGAGCACCGGTGAACTCCGCGGAAAGAGCCGAGCGTTCTCCCGACGTGGCTCCGGTCAACGCTCGGACTGCGGACCGCCGGGCCTGAAGGGCACCGGTCATTCGGCGGTCAGGGGCACTGGTACGGACCGAGGCTGCCGACCTCCGGGCGACGAGAGTGCTGGCTCCCCCACCGCCGCCATCGAGATGCCCTCGAGCTGAATTGACCGGTGCCGAACCGCCGGCCGTGGCGGTACGTCGGACGGTCATCAGCTGCGTCATCATCCCGACCGGACGCTGGAACCGGAACGGCCCAGGCGCCGAACTCGGCTGGCTTGGCCGGAGCGGCGGCCCGGGCGAAGGGGAAGAGGCCGGCGACGGTGAGGAGGCCGGCAGGACGGCATTGCCTGCAGGAGGCGCCGAGGTTGAACGAGCGGAACCTGGGGTCGCGGACGATGGCGCCGGTGTCCATCCCGCATCCTGCGATCCCGAGCCCGACGGGATCGCAACCGGCGGTGTCGAAACCGGCGCAACCGCAACCGACGAGGTCGCGGCCGGCGCAACCGAAGCCCGCGCTACCGAAGCCGACGGTGTCGAAGCCGCCGATGGCGGGCCGACAGCAGCCGACGGTTGCACAACTCGCGCCACCAAGGCCGGCGGTACGGCAGCCTTCGGTGTCGAGGCGGGCGGTGTCGCAACCCGCGGTACCGAAGCGGTCGGTACCGAAGCGGTCGGTACCGAAGCCGAGGGTGTGCCGGCGGTTCCCGGCCGGGCAGCCGGCGCGGTGGAGCTGATCCGGCCGGCTGCCGATGACGGCAGCGGGGCCGGGCGGGGAGCTGCCAGTCGCGCCCGGTCCTGCCTGTTCACCATTGGACCGGCCGCGGTCACCTCGTCCATGCGGCGAATGTTCGCCACGGTCGAGACCAGGTTCTCCACGATGCCGCCGGGCGTCCAAGTCTGTTCGTCCGGCACTCGACGAACTGCACGGGGCAGCGTGCGCGGCGGCAGTTGGATATCCTCCAGGCGCGCCACCGAGCCACCCAGTGCCGATCGGCCAGTCGCTGAAGGCAGCGCCGAATCCGTAGCGGAGGAAGCAGAATCTCCACTGGAGGACGGCTTATCGGACTCCTCAGCGGATTCGGTCGGCGTCCACCAGCGGGGCGGCCGCAGCTGAGCCTCACCCAGGCGCGGCACGCGGGCCTCGCCCGGCCCGTTCAACAGCCGCCGCAGCGGGGCGGCGCGTCCGGTCGACGTGGCGAACCGCAACGCCGACGAGGCGATGCTCCCGACGCCGGCGGGTCTAAGCCGGCCCAGCGGCGGACCGGGACGACGCATCCGGCGCACGAGGTCACGACCGAGCGCCAGGCCACCGGAAGATCCGGCCAATCCCGCTGCCTCGAACGCCCCTGCTGCCTCGGACGCCCCTGCCGCCCCGGCACCTTCAGCCGCGGGCAGGTCGCTGCTCACGTGGTCCCAGCCGGCTGCGTGCGGGCCTTGAACCCGTGATGGGCGACCTCGAGTTCCTCCTCCAGCGAGGCGTTACTGCTGCTGTCGAAGTCCGGGCCCTTCCAGCGAACCGGGAACACATCGGCAAAATCCCACGAACGCAGGCGGATTCCGTTCGAATCCAGAGCGGTCACGGCACCGGTGGCACGCGTCAGCTTGTTGTTGTTGCCGGCGAAGCCCTCGCCCGAGGTCTTGGAAAGCCAGGTGAACAGCGCATCGCTTTCGGTGACGCCGCGGCGGAACACCAGGTGCGGCCAGGTCATCCGGCCGGGCATCTTGTGCACGAACCCGTTCTGACCGCCTTCGCTGATCTCCTGAATGCCCACAGTGACCTGAAGTCCGGTCACCTCCCGGAAAACCCCGATCTCGACGCCGTCCACCTCGAAGAGAAATTTGGACGCGGTCGACGGCTCACCGCCAAGTGGATCAGTACTGGGCATATTCGCGTACCGCCTGCCAGGCCCGTTCATTGAAAGACACCACGGCGCGAACCATTCGCACGCGGTCCATGTGTTCCAGGTCGAGCAGATCGTCAAGCGGCCAGTGCAGGTGATAGGCCAGGTAGGCGATCTCCTGCCAGAGCGCGTCCGTCGGGTACCGCATCATGGTGACGAACCTGCCCCTACTGCGCCCGGCGCGGCATTTCCTCGACCGCCGAACGCAGCGGGCGCGTAGCGTTCTCGAACGAGAATGCCGAGGACGGGGAGCCGGAGTCGGCCAGGGTCGCGGGGGCCGCAGGCCCCGCAGGCCGCTCCGGGGACGGCTCGGCCGCAGCCGGCTCGGGCTGCGGTGTCGCCGGCTTCGTGCCGAGCAGCGCACTGCCCTGCTGGGCCGTTAGCAGGGCCTCGAACTCCTCTTGGGTGCCGAAGTTGATCACGCCGTAGAAGTCCTGAAGAAACGCCAGGTCGACTGCGAAGAGTCCTTCGATGTCGTGCGAGGTCACCAATTCCATATCGCCGAGCCGCTCCACGACCCGGGCCAATACGACGATGGTCAGCCGCGGATCGTCCGGCCCTGAAACGGTCGGGTCGCGCAACGGTTCGAGCTCGTCGCGCGCCGTGGCCAGTCGCATCGTGCCGGTCTTGTGCATCCGGCCCTGGTGGTCGATATAGCCGCGGGGCAGGGTGAAGTCGTATCGGGTCCGGAGTGTCGGCTCGGTCATGTCACAACCCCATCAGGCGGCGCGGGATAACGTACGTTCCGCACCGCCTTCCTCGTAGGTGAGCGGTTACTTGATCCGATCGAGCCGCTCGATCACCAGGGTGATCGATTCCTTCACGGCGTCGTTGGATTCGGTGCTCACGGCGTCCGTGCCGATCTTGCTCGGCCAACCGTTGAAGAAGTTGAAGCGGCCGACCTCGGTGAGCGTGGTATCGAACAGCACGATCGAGCCGTTCTTGCGGTTGCCGTCGCGCTTGTGACCGGTGAATCCGGAGTCGCGAACCGCCTTGAACCACTTCCAGATCGGGTCGTTGGCGGCGTCCATCGGGGCCATCCGGGTGATGCTGATGTCCGGCGCCTTGGTCACCTGACCCAGCGTCTTGATGTTCTGCGCCTTGCCGTCCTTACCGGTCTGCTGGATCGTCACGACGTCGAGTTCCATGTCCAGGCCGGAGACCCCCGACAGCACGATGTTTTCGCCGTCGATTTCCAGGAAGAAGTTCCTGGCGACAATGGGGTCGGTTGAGATCAGATCATTGGGCATTGCCTACTCCAGGGTTCATAGCTCGGTGCGGGGATGCGGTACGGGAGAGCCGGCTGACTGGTCCGCCGGGCTAGGCGGCGACCTGCTTCTGCTGGCTGATGCGGAAGATCACGAACTCGGCGGGCTTGACCGGAGCGATGCCCACCTCGACGACCAGCTTGCCTTCGTCGATGGACTGCGGCGGGTTGGTCTCGGCATCACACTTGACGTAGAAGGCCTGGTCCGCCGTTGCTCCGAAGAGCGCTCCGGCTGACCACAGGCCGCGGAGGAACCCGTCCAGGGTGCGCTTCACGCCTTCCCACAAGGCCGTGTCGTTCGGCTCGAAGACCGCCCATTGGGTTCCTTCGAGAATCGTCGACTCGACCATGTTGAACAGCCGGCGCACGTTGATGTAGCGCCAGTCCGAGTCCGATGCCAAGGTGCGGGCGCCCCAGATCCGGATGCCGCGGGTGCCGAAGGGGCGGATGCAGTTGATCCCGATCGGGTTGAGCAATCCCTGCTCGTTCTGGGTGATCCCGCGCTCGATGTCGAGCACGCCGCGAATGGTGTCGTTCGCCGGAGCCTTCCAGACACCGCGGCTCTCGTCGGTCCGGGCCCAGACGCCTGCCACGTGGCCGGACGGCGGGATGAAGACCTCGGAGTTCCCGTTCACACCGATCGGGTTCTCGACCTTGATCCAGGGGTAGTACAGCGCGGCGAAAGCCGAGTCGTACATCGCCACCTCGCTGCGCCATTCCTTGATCTGCTGGGTGTTCATACCGGGAGGCGCATCGAGCACGGCCATCCGGTTGCCGTTCTGCTCGCAGTGCGAGATCAGCGCGGTCTGCACGGCCTTCCAGAGGTTGAGGTCGATGCTGCCATCGGCCTTGGTGGCGGCTGTGATCAGGTCGGGCACCACCACCATCGTCACCTCGTCGGCGACCGCGAGTCCGTTGATGCCATTGCGCGCTGATTCCGAACCGGCAAACTTCCGGCCGGTCACCGGCACCGGCACCGCTGCCGACTTCTGCAGCGGGTAGAGGCCCGGCTTGAGCACTTCGAGCTGGGAAGCCAGATCCGCCGTCTTGTCCAGGGCGACGTCGACCTTGATCTTGGTGGAGGTCTTGTTGACCACGGTCTTGACGTTGCGGTCACCGGAGTTGAAGTCGAGGTTGTCGAATGATTCGACCTGGAGGCCGTTGAGCAGGACCGACAGGCTGAACGGTGAGGGGCCCTCCGGGGCGTCCGCGCCGCCGTCCACGCTGGTGATCTCGATGGTGATGTCGGCGTCCGGTTCAAGGCTCTCGATGACCAGCGGCTCACCGAGCGCGCGGTCGGCCGCCGGCAGCGCCCGACGCGACGGCTCGCCCGCCGGCTCGGAGTTCGGGATCCGGCAGATGTAGGCGAGGCTGCCCCCGTTGGCGAAGTAGCCGTACACCGACAGCGGGAGGACGCAGCCTTCGGCAAAACTGCCGTACAGCGATTCGAACTGGGTCCAGCTGGTCACGAGGCGCGGCGCGACACCCTGCGGGTCGCTCGGATCATCTGCCGGTGCCCTCTCGGTGAAACCGACGAACGCGGCCACGGCGGTCGGCGCGGCCGAGAGCACCTTCTGAGAGGACGGGACTTCTTCGACGTATACGCCGGGCGCCGTGTATGTGGGCATGCTTGACCGCTCCGTTCGGGGACTGATTCGGATCGCGCTGCGTGATCAATTGATCATTCAGCGTGAACGCTAAACCAAAACGCACCGGAAAGTTAGATCCCCGTCAAAGAATTTTTAGCGTCATTTCGATTACGGACGGTTTTGGCGTACTTACTCTTACTCGCAAAGCGGGCAAACCGGGCTGCGCGGTCGGTTGCGCGGTCAGCTGCTGCGAGATCGTCCGGCGTCGGCAGCGGCTGGGTCAGCCGATGGTCGTGCGGACGGTACCGGGAAATGCCATCTCGATGACCCCGCCCCAGGCGCAGATACACATCGAGCCCGAAACCAGGGCCGGCTTCTTGCCGATCAAGACCTGCGGTGACCCCGGGGCCCACGGTCCGGTCGAGACCGGCACGCACGGCATCGGAGTGAGCACGCCCAGCGCCGCCGCGGTCGCCGCGGCAACGGTGGGATTCGACAGGCTGGTGCACATACCGAAGGGCGGGATGTTGACCCCCGGGGCCATATCCATGATCGTCGCGGCGGGTTTGCCCTCGATGGTCACCCGAGTGACCGGCAACGCGTTCAGCGAACTCGGTGCCATGCCGAAGGTGCACTTGACCACCGCGGTACTGACAGCTGCCTGAGGCATGGGCTCTCCTATTGCTTCTTGCCCTTGACGGACTCGGTCAGGCTGGCGCCGGTGGTGGTCACGAAGCACACCACATTGCGATCGCCGTCCTGCTCCCAGCCGCGCGCCGAGGGAAGCAGGAACGTGAAGAAGAGATGCGAGTCGAGGTAGTTGATGCCGACGTAGCTCTGGAACTTCTGAGCGCAACTGCCCTGGGCGAAGTTGGTCAGGGTGTCCGCGCCGGGATATGTCGACGCGCTCGTTCCGTCCGACTTCGTGAAGGCCACGCTGGCATAGGACTCCTGGGTGTGTGGCGCGGTGCAGGCCACCGAGTTCAAATTGGACAGCTCGGTCTTGACGTCCCCGGGAGCAGTGAAGCACTCGCCGGGTTTCACGTTGAACACGGACACGGCGTTAGCGGTCTTCTTGCCGCCGCCGAACACGCCACATCCACTCAGACTGACTGCGAGGGCTACTGCGAGCAGGCACCCCAGGCTCCGCGCCGGGAGCCGCGCCGATCTGGCTCGTAACTCAAACACGCATGAAAGCTACCCTGCGTGATCGAAGTTAGATATGGTTCTCGTGAAATTCGCGTGCGCGACGCCGTCGCCCGCTTCTCCCGTGCTTTCCCATGCGACAGGTGAGGGCCCGCCAGTGACCAGTGCGTTCGCGGGGCCGGCCGGGCCACAGGTTGCGCCGCAGCCGGATGTCGCGGCACCCAGCACCGAACCCGCGCCTTCGGTGCAGGCCGCATCGACCGCGGCCGCCAGCCCGGCTCGGACGACCGGCAAACCCAGCGCGGCCGGTGCGCCCGTCGGTGCCGCTGAGGTTGCCGCCTCGGTGGTCGACAAACTCGGCGGCGCAGCATCGGCCGACGCGGTTCCGGCGGCCACGCTCAAGGCGATGCAGATGCGGGCCCGCAGCGAGCAAGCGATGTTCCTGGCCCAGGCCGGACAACTGGCAGACCGCCTGACGCCGCAACAGGTGCTGGCCGCGACGTCGGCGCCGATCGCCGCCATCGGCACTGACGCTGCCGACGATGTGGTCGAGACCATGGTCAAGCCCGCGGTCATGGGAGCCGCGGTGACGAAACTGACCGACACCGAGGGTGCGGGTGAGAAGGTCAAGAAGGTTTTCAAGTCCGGCCGGATGGATGATCTCGGGAAGGCGGCAGCCAAGCCGCTGGTCCAAGCCCGGCTCGATGCGCTGGCCGCCCTGGAACCGTCCCGCTCCGATGCCGCGCTGGACAAGCTGTCCGGTGCCGACAAGCTCGCAAAGCTCGCGGAGATGATGGAAAGGCTCGACAACGGCGAGGCGCTGCCCGATGAGCTCAAAGGCGCCCGCGACTACCAGTCGCCCGAAGCGAAGGCACGGGCCCGGCGGGCCCGGGCGGCGCTCGGCGGCAAGGACGGCAAGCCCTCCAAGGCTGCGATGCTGCAAGCCGGACGGCAGCTGACCCGAGATCTCATCGACGCGCGGCTCCGCGAACTGGTCGAGGGAGATTCGCAGCTGTCAGCGTTCTATACCCACACCAAGCTGCCGATCGCTGCAGAGACCACCACTGCGCTGCGAGCCCGTACCGACGTGATCGCCGGCCTGTCCGCGCAGATGTCGGACCAACTGCGGGACTGGAGCCACGCGGTGGTCAATCTGGCGGCCGAGGTCGAAGGCGGTGCCGCACTTCCGGAAAAGGCGCTGAACGAACGGATGGGCGCTCTCACCGAATTGACCGGCAGTACCCGCGAAATGCTCGACGGCTTCGACAGCAACCTCAACGAACTCGTGACCGACGACCCGAGC
>JAVEEN010000119.1 GCA_030840445.1 Pseudonocardiales bacterium | reverse complement strand
CCCCGCTTCCCGAAACCCTGATAGCTCCCATACCGAAATTCTCAACCGCGGGTACGACAGTTCCGGCCGTGGTGGCGGGTACGACACTTCCGGCGGTGGTGGAATGTCGGAGCGGGACGAGTAAGAGGCCGCCGCGGTGCGTCCCGCCAATGCGCGCATAGCTGCGGATCCAGATCATCAATGCTTCCGCAAATACGGATCACGAGGGCGAATAGTTCCGTGCCTGCTGCTAGAGTCCCGCCATGCCCAGTTATCGGATCCGCGAGGCCGCGGAGCTGCTCGGTGTCAGCGATGACACGATGCGCCGGTGGGCCGACGCCGGACGGATCGGTACCGAACAGCACAACGGCCGCCGGACGGTCGACGGCGTCGATCTGGCCCGCTTCGCCCAGGACATCGCCGCCGGTGCCGAACGACCGACACCGCGCCCGGTGGTGAGTGAATCTGCCCGGAATCGCTTCGTCGGACTGGTCACTGAGGTCGTCCGCGACACCGTCATGGCCAAGGTGGATATTCAGGCCGGCCCGCATCGCATCGTGTCACTGATGAGCCGTGAAGCAGCCGACGAGCTAGGTCTGGAACCAGGCGTGCTCGCGGTGGCCTCGGTCAAAGCCACCAATGTCGTCATCGAGGTTCCAGCCCAACCCGCCGCCCAACCGGCCCAACCCGGCGCCCAATCGGCCGCCCAATCCGGCGATCCGGACCCCGCAGTTCCACCGCACCAAGGCCCGAAGGCCAAGGAGCATTGAGTGTTTCGCGATCAGGGACGGCAGCCACACCAGCTCCTATATCGGCCAGTACGCACGGGCCGACCTCTCCTTGCGCGGGCCTGCATGCCGGTTCTTCTCGGCGCAATCATCTTGACCACGGCCACCGGTTGTAGTTCATCCAGCGGTACGAAGGCCGGCAATGCATCGGCACGCACCGGCAGCGGATCGGCAGCCCCCGGCGGCACGATCACGATCTTTGCCGCCGCGTCGTTGAAGGAATCGTTCACGACGCTCGGCCAGGACTTCGAGAGGGCCTACCCCCGCACGACCGTGAAGTTCAACTTCGGCGCCAGTTCAGCACTGGCCACGCAGATCAACGCGGGGGCGCCGGCTGATGTTTTCGCCTCGGCCGCGGTCAAGAACATGACGCAGGTAACCGACAAGGGCGCTGCCGCCAACCCGAGCGCGTTCGCCTCGAACTCGATGGAGATCGCGGTTCCGCCCGGCAACCCCGCCGGTGTCACCTCGCTCGCCGATCTCGGCCGAAGCAGCCTGAAGGTGGCATTGTGCCAAGCTCAGGTCCCCTGCGGGTCCACGGCACTCACCGTCTTCAAGAATGCCGAGTTGACCGTCAAGCCGGTAACACTGGAACAGGACGTCAAATCTGTCCTGACCAAGGTCGAGCTGAATGAGGTCGATGCCGGCATCGTCTACGTCTCCGACGTCCAGGCTGCCGGAGCGAAGGTCACCGGAATCGTGATCCCGGCCAGCCTGAATTCGAGCACGACGTATCCGATTGCCGTACTGACCAAAGCGCCCAACCCAGGAGCAGCCGCCGCATTCGTCCGCTACGTGTTGTCGACCGAGGGCCAGGCCGTACTGAGCGCGGACGGATTCGCCAAGCCCAACTAGGAGAATCCCGAACAAGTAGAAATGGACCGGCCCGTGATCACGACGTTCGTAGCGCGCCGCAGAACTGGTCGCCAGCGCACTCCCGTCACCATCGCCGTACCAGCTCTGCTCGGCTTCGCATTCCTGCTGCTGCCCTTGGTGGCACTGCTCATCCGCGCGCCTTGGAGCCAACTGCTCTCGCTGCTGTCCACCAGCGATGTGCTGACGGCCCTGCGGCTTTCGTTGGTGTGCGCCACGGCATCGACCGTCGTGTCCCTGCTGCTCGGCGTGCCGGTGGCCTGGATCCTCGCCCGGGTCAAGGTGCCGGGTATGGGCGTGCTCCGAGCGTTGGTGACCATTCCGCTGGTACTGCCTCCAGTAGTCGGCGGCGTGGCCCTGCTGATGGCCCTGGGCCGCAACGGCCTGGTCGGACGGTACCTCGACCGCTGGTTCGGTCTGACCCTGCCCTTCACCACTACCGGTGTGGTCGTGGCGGAGACCTTTGTTTCCATGCCGTTTCTGATCGTGGCGGTCGAGGGTGCGTTACGTAGCTCGGATCTCGGACTCGAGGAGGCCGCGGCCACCCTGGGCGCCTCCCGCTTGACCATTTTCCGCCGGATCACCCTTCCGTTGATCACACCGTCACTCGCGGCGGGTTCGGTGCTCTGCTGGGCCCGAGCCCTCGGTGAGTTCGGCGCGACCATCACCTTCGCCGGCAACTTCCCCGGCAAGACCCAAACCCTGACGCTGAAGGTGTACGACGCCCTGCAGGACGACCCCGACGCGGCCATCGCCCTAAGTCTGGTGCTGCTGCTGGTTGCGGTCGCCGTCCTGGCCGGGCTGCGTGAGAACTGGCTCCGCCCGGGACCGACCTCGTGAGCGAACTCGGGCTACGGGTCCGGGCCGGGATGCGGCGCCAGCAGTTCCACCTCGAGGTCGACTTCCGAGTGAACAGCCGCGAAGTCCTCGGCGTGCTGGGCCCCAACGGAGCCGGCAAGACGACATTGCTGCGCGCCCTGTCCGGACTCGACCCCATCGCGTCCGGTGAGATAGTCCTCGACAGACAGGTCCTGGATTCGCCGGAGTCGGGCGCTTTTGTGCCGGCCGAGCAACGACAGGTCGGCTTCGTCTTTCAGAATTACCGGCTGTTTCCGCACCTCTCGGTTCGCGACAACGTGGCATTCGGTCCTCGTAGCACCGGCCAATCCGCCGCGATGGCACGACAGGTCGCGGACGGCTGGCTGAACCGGTTCGGGCTGCTCGCCCTGGCCGATCGCAAACCGGCACGGCTCTCGGGCGGACAAGCTCAACGCGCCGCACTGGCCCGGGCCCTGGCCACCGATCCGCGACTGCTGCTGCTGGATGAACCCCTGGCCGCACTCGACGCCGAAACCCGGCTGAGCATTCGTGCCGAGCTGAGACGTCACCTGCGCGAGTACCAGGGCGCAACGTTACTGGTCACCCACGACCCGCTGGAGGCCATGGTGCTGACCGATCGGTTGCTGGTGTTGGAGAACGGCCGCGTCGTGCAGCAGGGTCCGCCCGCCGAGATCGCCCGCCGACCGGCCACCCAATACGTAGCGCGACTGGTCGGGCTGAACCTCTATTCCGGCAAGCAGACTTCCGATGGATCAGTCGAATTGGACGGCGGTGGCAGCCTGGTGGCCGCCGGCTTCGACCACCCGCACACGGCGGCCGGTGCGAGCTCGCGAGTGCTGGTGGCCGTGCGCCCGAGTGCGATCGCGCTACACCCGCGCCGGCCCGAGCACGCCAGCCCCCGCAACGTCTGGCCCGGGCACGTCACCGGCTTGGAGATGCTGACCGATCGGGTGCGGGTGCAGGTCAGCGGCGCACCGTCGGCGCTGGTCGACATCACCGCCGCAGCGGCGGCAGAACTGGATCTGTCCGACGGGCGGCAGGTGTGGTTGTCGGCAAAGGCAACCGAGGTGGATTCCTACCCCGACGTCGCTACCTGAACGACCCAGCTCCCTAGGCTCCGGCAGCGGTCACGATCGCGTCGGTGACGAATCCGGCTACGAGGCCGATCAGCAGCCCGTAGGCCAGCAGGTCCGGACGCTTCGCCTTGGCCGCGACGCCGAGCAGCTGCACGACGACGTACAGGATGGAGCCCGCGGCCAAGGTGAGGAACAACACGCTGACGGCGGCGCTGGTGAAGCCGTGGCCGATGAGCGTGCCGAGGAAGGTCGGGCCACCGCCGATGGCGCCCATCAGCAGCAGGAAACGCCAGCTCGGACGGTTGTCGACGCCGGCGCTTGCTGCTTCCGGGCCGCCGGTCAGCGCCGGCGTCGACGACTCCGTGGCCGCGCTCTCGGCCGCCAGGGGTGCCACGATTCCGAAGCCCTCCGTGGCGTTGTGCAGGCCGAAGCCGATTACCAGCAACGTCGCCAGCGCGACCTCGCCGGCAGCCGCCGATTGTCCGATGGCCAGGCCTTCGGCGAAGTTGTGCAACCCGATACCGATCGCAATCATGAGTGCCAGTTGCCGCGCGGACGACCAGCTCGCCACGCCCCGTCGTCCGAGCCGGTCGGCCTCGACCGCCGACATGGCGCCAGGACCGACCCGCTGCGTCGATCTAGCCGCTGACCTGGTCATCATCCGCTCATAGGCCACCAGCGACAGCAATCCGACCGACAGCCCACCGATGAACAGCAGGCCGTACCCGAACACCGGACCGAGGCCACCGGTGTCCTCGTGAACTGCGATCAGCGCAGCATCGAGGGGCTCCCAGGCGTGGCTGAACACGTCCCAGACCAGGAACAGCAGGATTCCGACGGCTATCGCATTCAGCAGGATGCGCAACGACGGCGCCGGCTTGCGAAGCCTGCCGATCGGCAGGCCGGCCAGGATGGTGACTCCAGCGATGAACCCCAGCAGCAGGGTATTGGAAAGGCTCACGCGGTTCTCCTGGACGACAGCCGTAACGACAGCGGCGGTAAGGACAGGTTTACCTTAGTCGACTCGTGGCCAGTTCGCGAAGCCCGATGTGTCCTAGCTACCACTACTGCGCGCGTCGTGACAAGCCGATAGCGTCGGGAAACGACCATCCAGCAGAACAGTGAGGGCCGTTCGCCATGCTCTGTACCCGAATCGGTCTGGTCGTCCACCATGGACGACCCGCCGCCGTGCAAGCCGCGGGAAACGTCCGTGATTGGGCCGGGCGACACGGGCTCGAGGTGAGCGAAGTCGACGTATGGGGTCAGGACGGACTGACCCCACCCCGCAGAAATGCCCGCGACGAGGTTCGGGCCACCGGGCATCCCGACCTGATCGTGACCATCGGCGGCGACGGCACGTTTCTGCGGGGTGCGCGACTCGCGGCTCAGGACGACGTGCCGGTGTTGGGCGTGAACGTGGGACGCGTCGGGTTCCTGACCGAGATCGAACCGCCCGAGATCGAAGCGGCACTGGATGCCTTCCGCCGGGACGCGGCGCATATCGACGAGCGCCTGATGCTGACCATGAGCGCCTCCCGGCCGCTGGAGATCCCGCCGAACATCCAGGCCCTATTGCGTTACGGGCGCGGGCCGCTGCTGCCGCCGCCTCCGCTACGGCCGGCTGCAGAACCGGGCGCACCGGGGGTCTGCCTGGACGTGACCGCGATGAACGACATAGTTTTCGAGAAACTCGCCCGCGACCGGCAGGCCAGCCTCGGCCTCTACATCGACGATGTCCTGTTCGCCTCCTATTCGGCGGACGCGTTGATCGTGGCCAGTCCGACCGGGTCGACGGCGTACAGCTTCGCGGCCGGTGGTCCCGTGCTCTCGCCCAGGATGCGGGCCCTGGTGTTCACGCCGGTGGCCCCGCACATGATCTTCGATCGCAGTCTGATCCTGGACGCCGAGGAGCGGGTGGCCATCCGGGTCCTCGAGCAATCCGGCCAGGTGGCGGTCAGCGTGGACGGCCAATTGCGCGGCGTGCTCGATCCGGGTGACTGGATCAGCGTGTACCGCGCCGAGTCCACGGCCAAGCTGGTTCGGATCCGTCCGTCCAACTTCTACTCCCGGCTCCGTAGCCGGTTCTCCCTCACCGATGCGCCGGCCACCATCACCGAGAGCGCCGTTCAGGTCAGTCGCGAGAGAATGCCGTTGTGAGCACATCGAACGCACTGTTGATCGACGCCTTCAACCGGGTACACGAGGTCGTTCATCAGGCGGTCGAGGGGTTGAGCCCGCATGATCTGAGCTACCGGGTGGCGCCCGAGACCAACACGATCGGTTGGTTGGTATGGCACCTGGCCCGGGTACAGGACGATCACGTCGCCAGTGCCGCGGGATCCGGGCAAGTGTGGCGACAGGGCGGCTGGGCCGAGCGTTTCGGTCTCCGGTTCGACGACGCCGCGACGGGGTACGGCCAGAACAGCCGTCAGGTCGGCCAGGTCCGGGTCGAATCGGCTGATCTGCTGCTCGGCTATTTCGACGCCGTCCAGGAGCGCACGCTCGCCTACCTGGCCGGCCTCGGCGACGACGAGCTGGCCCGAGTCGTGGACGAGTCGTGGGATCCGCCGGTCACTCTCGCGGTACGCCTGGTCAGCATCATCTCCGACGATCTGCAGCACGCCGGCCAAGCGGCCTTCGTGGCCGGCATCGTGCGGCGCCAGGCGTAGGCGTAGGCGTAGGCGGCGCAAGGTTCAGGCCCGGCGTACCGCCCATGCGCACGCCCGCGTCGTCAGGCGGGCAGCGTTGCCGGTACGCCGGCAATGGAGTCACCCGGCAGAGCCGCACTCCCGGACTGGTGCTCCGGCAGCGCGCCGGTCTCCACCACGTCTGCTGCAATATCGCGCAGTTTGCGGTGCAGGTTCTGGCTGGCAACTCGCAGCAGGGCGAAGGCCTGATCCTGAGTGACCCGATGGTGAGCCATCAGCACGCCGAGTGCGACCCCGATTTCCCGGTTGCTCTGGAGCGCCTGCTCGAGATTGGCCACCTGCTCGCCGGCATTGTTCAATGCCACCAGGCCAGAGGTGTGCGCGGCCAGGATCGTAGCGGCGTCTATCGCCTCGTCGTCAAAGGCGCCCGGGGCCACCGCATAGAGGTTGAGGGCAGTCGGGCCGCCGGCGACGAGGCGGAAGCCAAGCACGCTGCGCACCGGAGTGGTCGCAATGGTCCGCTGGGCGAAATTGGGCCAGCGAACTTCATTCTCCAGATCGAATGCCAGGTAGGAAGTGTCCTGCTCGGCTGCCTGCATGCAGGGGCCCTCATCGAGCTCGTACTGGATCGAATCGACCAGCGCAGCGGTGGCGTCGGACACGGCCAGGCTGGTGCCCTTACGCCCGCGAGCGCTGGTGATGCTGGCGAAACTGCAACCATCGATGTGTTTCACACACAGCTCGACGATGCGCCGCAGCGCCGCCTCATTGTCGCCGTCACCGCGCATATCGCGCCCGAGCTCAGCGAACTCCTGCGACAATTCGAGCATCTCGGCAGTGTCCACAGCACGCCCCCCATTTCCACGTCGAGCGGGATCGCCCCCCATCTGGACAGGAAGAATACATAGCTCTGACCGAAGAGAAACAGCTCACCTCTGCGGCAAGGAAACGACGGTCCGGGTGGACGCGTCGATCCGGGCCGTCAAGCCGAGCCGATCGAGGTGTTCCAGTAGCGGGACGGCGATACGCCGGGTGGTGTCCAGCGCCTGCCGCGCCTGACTGGTGGTGAAGGGCTGCGGCAGACCGGCCAGCACAGCCGCTGCCAGCTCGGCCGCGTTCGGGCCGACGACGATGTCCGGCGCCAGCCGCAACAGCCGCCCGGCACGCTCGGCCGTGGCCAGGTCCCGGCTGGTCAGGCCGTACTCCTCGAGTTGCGTGCGTTCCGGCGCATCGAAGCAGTGCTTGGACAGCCGCGCCTCGAGCTCCTGGACGGCGCCCTCCGCGGCCCCCAGGGACACCTCGACTCCAGGACGGGCAACCCGGCCCGCTGCGAGCTCCAGCCCGGATTCGCGGGTCAGCAGGCGCAGCAATGCCGGATCTGGCACACCTATCCGTTGCCGGGCCTCCTCGACCGGAAGGCCCGGCTGTTGTGGATGAGCGGCTGCGTACTCGTCCACTGTGTTCATCAGCTCGCGCTGCCACCTCAGCCAGGTGGGCTGGTCGATGAGCCAGTCCTCGCGGACCAGCACCCCGGCCGGCTCGGCGACGGGCAGCCCCAGCGCGACCAGGGCCTGTCGTCGTACGGCCTGCCGTCGGCGCACCTGGGTGGCGATGCCGCCCGGGTCGACGGCATCAGCCGGGTCGAGCGCGGCCAGTTCGGTAGCTCGCAACTGGGCCGCGCCGCGGCGGTCGAAATCGGGTGGATCGGCGTCGAGCACCAACGCGCCGGCGACGATGCTCTGTTGAGCCGGGTCACGCAGGATGAGCCGATCACCGAACTGCAATGGCAACCGGGTCCGCAACGTCAACCGGGCAAGGTCGGCGCTGAGCATCCGCACCCGAGCCGGCACCGATGCCGACCCGACGTGAATTGTGAGTTCGGTGGGTGGATCGAACAAGATCGGTTCCAGCCGGGCGTCGACGATCGCGGTCCAATGCCAGGCGTCCGGAGTCAGCAGCGCATCACCACGGCGCACCTGGGCCGTGTCGATAGATCTCAGGTTCACCGCC
>JAVEEN010000113.1 GCA_030840445.1 Pseudonocardiales bacterium | reverse complement strand
ATCGACGGTGAGCCGCCCCCAGCGTCCCCGGCGCGTCGGCCTACTCGCTGTGGTCGCCATATCCGCGTTGGTGCTGGACGCCACCACGAAGATGCTCATCGTGGCGCACCTGACCGCTGGCGACTCGCCACGGCTCCTGGGCGGCCTGGTCTATTTGTCGCTGATCCGAAATTCCGGGGCGGCCTTCGGGATGGCCAGCGGCCTGACGGCGGTGTTCGCCCTGGTCGCGATCGGTGTCGTCGTGACGATCGTGCGGATCACCCCGCGGTTGCGGTCGGTTCCGTGGGCGATCGGTATCGGCCTGTTGCTGGGCGGAGCACTGGGAAACCTACTCGACCGGCTGTTCCGCGCTCCGGGGTTCGGCAAAGGCAGCGTGGTGGACTTCATCTCCGTCTTCGGACCGGACGCGGCCCACTTTCCGGCCTTCAACGTGGCCGACTCGGCTATCACGCTCGGCGCGATCACCGTTGCGCTCACTGCCCTGGCTGGAATCGGACTCAACGGTCAGCGCTTGCCGAAAGCCATCAAGTAGCACGTCCCGGAAGCAATAGCACATCCCGAAAAGAGCTATCAGCCCGGGCTGTTCGGCAGCGAATGTTCCCAGTCGGCCAGCAGGGTGCGCAGTCCCGTGACCAGAGCGAGCGGTTGATCCAGCATGATGTGATGGCCGGCGTCCGGGATCTCGATGAGGGGAGCGGCCCGTCCAAGCCGGTCGTACATGACCTCGCCCATCTGCTCGGACACCAGACCCCGTTCCGCCCGGAACAACGCGACCCGGCAGTCCAAAGTCGTCAGTAGCGACGGACTCAGCGCCGGGCGTCCGAAGATCTTCGGATCGAACTTCCAAGACCAGCCGCCTGGCACCTCACGAATCGATTCGGCAGCGATGTGATCGACCACGTAGGACAGGACGGGACCCTCATCGGGGATCGGGCGGAATCGCTTGAGCGCCTCTTCGCGGCTTGCATACACCCGCAGCGGACCGAAGGCCTTGCGATCCCGAGCCGCCTTCTCCTCCGGTGTCAGTTCGCGTACCGGCGAGTCGATGGCCAGCACACCGGTCAGGACTGCTCCATGTCGCCTGGCGGCGGTGAGGGTTACGAACCCTCCCATGCTGTGCCCGACCAGCACGGGGGGCCCGGCGATACCGGCCGCCTCGGCGACCGCGATCAGCTCGTCGGCCCAGATGTCGAGGCTGTAAACAGTCCGCCGGCCGCTGTCGCCGTGGCCGGACAGATCCATCGCTGCGACCCGGCGACCTGCGGCCAATAGCGGCGCCACGTGATCCCACCAGCGGCTGTGCGCCGCACCACCATGGACGAGGACCACGCCCGGCTGACCGCGATCTCCCCAGGCTCGGTAACGAATCGTCGTCCCCGCCACTTCGGTTGCACCGATGTCCGGCTCGATGGCCAGAGCGCGGGAGAACCATTGCGGTACGTCGAACTCACCGGTCACGATCTCAGTCACGGGTTCAAGCTTGCCCGGCCGCCTCCGGTTACCTGCGGCCGGGCTCAGGCATGCGGCTAGCGGCGGGTGCGGCGGGCCGCTTGCTTCTCCGTAACGGCTCCGGCGGTCTCGAGGGTTCCGCTGGAATTCTCCAGGTGAGCCCGGACGAACCAGTGGAACTGCTCGAGCTTCTCCGAATGCCCGATGAGCATGTCCTGCGTAACCGGGTCCGGTTCCTCCGTGGCTTCAATGGCCTTGCGATGCGATTCCACCACGCCGGCGTACACGACATCCAGGGCGCCGAGGTGGGCGATGGCATCCGCGCGACCCAGGTCGTAGTCATCCCAGCTTCGTTCGGCCACCAGGGCACCGGGGGTTCCCTTCGGCGTCCCACCGAGAGTGGCGATACGCTCGGCGATCTCGTCCACCATCAACCGGACGGCTTCCACCTGTGGATCGAGCATGGTGTGGACCGCGATGAAGTGTGGGCCGACCACATTCCAGTGGATGTGCTTGAGGGTCAAGGCCAGATCGTTGAGGGCGTTCAGCCGGTCCTGCAACAACGAGATGAGTTCGCTGGCGTCCGAGGCTGAGACGCCGGGCACCGTGAACTGCGGGTTCGTTTTGCGGGCGGTACGCCGGGTGGCGGCCATGAGATCTCCTTCACAACAAGGGCAATCACCGTGCGGGTGACGCGCGCGGAGGGGCGCGTAACGGCCACCCGCCGTGATGTGCAGAATGGCTACCGGCTGAGCCATCCTCGACGCTACCAGTCACGATTGCGGGTAGTTAGCCCCCTCAGCAGCTGTGCAAGATGGACGGCCTTGGCCGCCAGCGTTCTCGTGTCGACGCCACGGTCTCCGGCGTCTCGTCGAGGTCCTGGTGGTCGAGCCGGACCTGACGTCATGATCGACGACGCGAACGGCGTAACCGGTGATTCCGACCGTACCTACGCTGGCCGGCTCCCGCTGCCTCGTGCGGTCCGCCGGGTGCGGGGCGGCCGTGGCCAGTAGTGCACCCGAAACGACGACCACGCCGAGACCGATTTCGAGAAGGTCGGATCCTTCGCCAAGAAACAGCAGCGCCAGCCGAGGCCGCCGTAGTACCGGTTTCTCCGACGAGGTTGGCCCGGTCGGTCAGGCGTCACCTTCGCTCAGCACGGTTTCCTTGATCTTGGCGATCGCGAAACCGTAAGCCTGAGAGACTTTAACCTTGCCCGGCACCGAAATTTCCTCGGGATTGGTCAGCACATCGACCAGTACCGGGCCGGGATGGACCAACGCGTCTCGGACGGCTTGGTCGAGTTCACCTC
Source organism: Pseudonocardiales bacterium (assembly GCA_030840445.1). GTDB lineage: Bacteria > Actinomycetota > Actinomycetes > Mycobacteriales > Jatrophihabitantaceae > Jatrophihabitans_A. The sequence goes on along the minus strand of JAVEEN010000113.1, from coordinate 941 downwards.
GATCTTCGACCCGGACAGCGTGCAGCCCGATGGCCCGAGCCACGGCGGCGAAGTCGGGATTGTGCAGGACCGTGCCGAATTCGGGGAGGCCGCCTTGTTCCTGTTCGAGTTTCACCATACCGAGACGGCTGTTGTCGAACACGAAGAGCTTCACCGGCAGGTCGTAGCTCACGGCAGTGATCAGATCGCCGAGCAGCATCGACAGCCCGCCGTCTCCGCACAGTGCGACAATCTGGCGCGACCGATCGAGTGCCTGAACTCCGAGCGCCTGCGGCATGGCGTTGGCCATCGATCCGAGATTGAACGACCCGAGCAGCGCCCGTCGGTCGCTCATCGTCATGAATCGTGACACCCAGACCGTGGACATGCCGGTGTCCACGGTAAAAACTGCGTCGGCCGCAGCATGCCTGTCCAAGGATTGGGCCAGCGCTTCAGGACGAATCCGGCCCGAGCTGTTGTCCAGCCGCTCGCGGAGCTTGCCGACCAGGCCGTTGTCGTGGTCGGGATCGGTCAGTGCACGCTGACGATCTTGCCAGGTGCGGTATTTGTCCCGACAGGAGCGCAGATGCCTGTCATCGGGCTTGGCCGCGACTCGGTTGTGCAGTGCCGCCAGCGTGGGCCGGCTATGGCCGACCAGACCGAGATCGATCGCGGTCCGGCGGCCCAGATGCTCCGGCCTCGCATCGAGCTGAATCACCGTCTTACCCGAGGGATACCATTCCCGGTAAGGAAAATCCGTCCCGATCATCAGCAGCAGGTCACAGTCCTCCAGCGCGGCGGAGGCAGCGGGATTGCCGATCAGCCCGCTCTGGCCGACCTGGAACGGGTTCTCCTTCTCCAGCCCCTCCTTGGCCTTGAGGGTCAGCACCATCGGTGCGTTGAGGCGCTCGGCGAGTTCCAACACCTCGGTGCGCGCCTCGCGCGCGCCGATGCCGACCAGC
>JAVEEN010000100.1 GCA_030840445.1 Pseudonocardiales bacterium | reverse complement strand
CCGCTCCCAGGACAGGGGACCGAACCGCAGATGCGGACGGTGATGACCCGGGTCCGGCAGCCAGCATGCCGAGGTAGCCCAGACGGGGATGCTGGATCTGATGCCGGGGCTGCTCGCTCAGCTGGGTTTGACCAGCTGAGCCAGACATCCGGCCAGCCTGCCAGGATTAGTTCCGAGGCGAGACCGAGGCCATTGGCTGATCGGTCGACCCCGATGGTGTGGCAGACCGGCCGGCAGGGCCGGCGTCAGTGCTCTCAGTCGGCGCCGCGATCTTGCGCCCCCGCGCGAACTTCGCCGCGATGAACCCGCGACCGCGTGTGCTGGTAGCGGTGTACAACGAGGCGGCCGCGACGAGCACTCCGCCTTGGACGACGTTCTGGTAGTTGGAACCGATGTTGAGGACGTTGAATCCGTTGCTCAGGGTGAAGAGGATCAACGTGCCGACCACCGACTTTGCGACGTAACCGGAGCCGCCGAACAGCGAGGTGCCGCCGAGTACGGCGGCCGCAATGACGGTGAGTTCGCCACCGGTCAGCACGGTGGGGTCCACCGAGTTGAACTTGCCCGCATAGAGCACGCCGACCGCACCAGCGACCAGACCGTTCAGGACGAACGCACCCATCTTGTAGCGGTCGATGTTGATCCCCGACAGCCTGGCCGCCTCCGGGTTTCCCCCGACGGCATAGAGGTTTCGGCCGACGACGGTGTACCGCAGGACCAGGCTGGTGAGCACCGTGAGCGCCAGCATGATCCACACCGGCGCCGTCTCATCGAGCAGCAGCGGCCGGAACGCACCGAGCGCCAGCGCGACAGCACCGGCTGACAGCAACATCACATTGCCCGCGGTGAGTTGCCGCGGCCTGCGCCGCAACGTAAGCCCGAGTCCCGCACCCAACAGCACGATGCCGAGGGCGATGGCTACGCCTGTCGGCATCGTCCAGCGGGCAGTCTCGAACCGCTGGAACACCGAATCGTTGGCCGTGATGCTCTGGCCGTTGAGGATCGCCTGTACGACGCCTCGGACCGCGGTGAGAGTACCCAGGGTGACGATGAAGGCGTTGACGCCGACCTTCTGGACGAGCAAGCCGTTGATCAGCCCGACCAGCGCGCCGGTGAGCAGCGCTGCCAGCAGCGCGATGACCGCGCCATGCTGGTCGATCAATTTCAGCACCACTGTGCCGGCAAGGGCGGCAGTCGAGGCCACCGAGAGATCGAAGTTGCCCGTGATCAGCACGACCGTCATGAAGATCGCAAGGATACCGATCAGCGAGGACTGATCGAGGATATTGCTGACATTCACACTGCTGAGATAGCTGGGTCGCCCTTGCGCCGACGAGGTGATCGTCAAGATGACGACGAGAGCGACCAGCGCATAGACCACGCCGGCTGAGCGGGGGGCCAGCGCGCGGCGCCAGCCGCTGTTGCTACGTCGGCGTGCGGTGGTGATGTCAGCGGTCATGGGATTCAGGCCTTTCCTACAGTCCACTGGCCAGGGCGGTCAGCTCGTGCAGATCGGTATCGGCGACGGGGCGTTCGGAGATGATCTGGCCACGTCTGACGATGAGGATTCGGTCGCAGGCGCCGAGTAGCTCTTCGAACTCGGAGGAGACGATGAGAACACCCTGCCCGGCGCGGGCCAGCCTGCGGATGAGCTGGATGATGTCCGCCTTGGCGCCGACGTCGACGCCGGCTGACGGCTCGTCGAGCAGGAACACCCGGGCGGGGCCGTAGAGCCACTTGGCGAAGACGACCTTCTGGGCGTTACCGCCGCTGAGCTCGCCGACCGGGGCATCCGGCGAGGGCGTCTTGATGCCGAGATCCTCGATGGCCTGCTCGGCGACCTGGCGCTCACGGCGGTGGTCCGGTAGGAGCCGCCTGCGCGAAAGGCTCGACAGATACGGCAGCGAGATGTTGCGCCAGACCTCCCAGTCGCGCAACAGCCCCTGGCGCGCCCGGTCCTCCGGGACGAGCGCCAGCCCGGCCCGTACCGCAGCCCGTGGCGAGCGCGGCCGGACGCGCAGCGCGCCTACCCGCACGGAACCGGCCGCGGCGCGGTCAGCGCCATAGATCGCTTCCAGTAGTTCCGTCCGTCCGCTGCCGAGCAGTCCGGCCAGGCCGACCACCTCGCCGGCGTGGACCGTGAGGCTGATGGGGCCGAACCGGCCCGGCGAGCTCAATCCCGCCACCACGAGCAGGGGCTCTCCGGTCGCGGCATCGGTGGTGCTGTTCTGCTGCTCGACCCGCGCGAGTCGCTGACCCACGATGGCGGTCACCAGTTCCTGCTTGCTCACCCCGGCGGTGGCGGCGTCGACGATGACCTGTCCGTCGCGCAGCACCGTCAGGTGGTCGGTGAGGTCCAGGATCTCGTCGAGGAAATGTGAGACGTACACGAACGTGGTGCCCTGATCACGCAACCGGCGGATGGAGCGGAACAACACGTCCCGCTCGTGCGGGGACAGCGCCGCGGTCGGTTCGTCGAGCAGGACCAGCTGCGCGTCACGGGCCAGGGCCTGCAGGATCGCCACCATCTGTTTGCCGCCGGTGGACAGCTCACCGACCGTTTGGTGCGCATCGATGTCGTAGTCCATCCGGGTGCACAGCGCGGCCAGCTCCTCCGCGCGGCGAGCGGCGTCCCACCTGATCGATTCCTTCCGGCCGAGAAAGACGTTGTCGAGCACGGACAAGCTCGGCACCAGCGGCGTGTGCTGGTGCACGGCGGCCATACCGGCGGCGAGTGCCTGCCCCGGCGTTGTCCACGACACCGCCTCGCCGTGCCAGCAGAGCGTCCCGCTGGTCGCGGTCTCGACGCCGGACATGATCCGGATGAGCGTGGACTTCCCGGCGCCGTTCGCGCCGATCAAGCCGTGGACGGAGCCCGGACGGACCGCTAGTGAAACGCCCCGCAACGCGTGGGTGCCACTGGAGTAGATCTTGTGCACATCCGCGACGACGAGGAGCGGTTCGCGCGGCCCGTCCGAGCTGTCAATCATGAGGATCCTTCTTCGTGATATCGGTGCCTAGAACGTGGTCACCACTGCGGCGTGCAGGAAGCGACGTTGGCCAGGGTCACGCCGGGCGTGTCGTAGAAGGAGGTCTTCGGCGCACCGGTCAGTTTGCCGGTGAGGGAGTCGTACATCGTCTGTACGGCCAACGCGCCCTCGTCGGCGGGCTTGTAGCAGACCGTGCCGTACATCGCGCCCGACTTGATCGCCGCGATGCCTCCCGCAGACCCGCCCAGGCCGATGATCTTGGCCTTGGAACCGGCCGCCTTGACGGCGGTCGCGCAGCCCACCGCCATGTCGTCGGACAGCGCATAGAACAGGCCGGTGTCCGGGTTGGCGGCGAGGATGTTCTGGCACGCGGACTGCCCCTTCTCCTTCGTCCAGTCGCCCGGCTGGGTGGCAACGATGGTGAACTTGCCGGCACCGGCCGCGCTGAGGGCTTGCTTGAACTTCGTCACGCGGGTGGTGTTCTCGACGAAGCCGGCCGCACCGGTGATGACAGCAACCTTGCCTCCGCTCGGCAGTGCCTTGACGGCCATGGCACCGGCCGTCGCGCCTGCACCGAGTTCGTTCTCGTCGATGACGAACTTGAGCTTGCTGTAGGGAGTGTTGACGTCCTGGTTGGCGCCGACGTAGCCGTGCGCGGTCCCGATCGGGACGCCCGCGGTCGCCGCCTGATCCACCAAGGCTTGCGCCGGACCGGGTGACAGCGGCACGAGGATGATCGCGTCGACCTTCTGGGCGATCAGGTCCTGCACTTGGCTGGCCTGCTTGGACTGATCTCCCTGGGAGTCGAGATCGACGATCTTGATTCCCAACTCGGCCGCCTTCGCCTTGGCGCCCTTCGCGAGCGCCGCCGGGAAGGTGACCGACTCTTGCTGGTTGGCCAGCCCGAACGTGTAGGTCTTCTTGGCTGTGGACTGGCCTGGGCTGCTCGCCGCCGTCTTTTCGGTGCTGCACGCCGATGCCACCACCGCCACACATGCGAGGCCGGCCACGATCGTGCTCGTACGCATCAGTGTCTTCACTGCTGGGCTCCTGTCTGGACTTACGAATGGGTGAGAGCTGCGGCTTCGTCCACGGATTGCCGTGCGACGGAGTTGGTTCGGTGCGCGGTAGGAGCGAGTCGTGTTTCCGGCAAGCGCCGACTCGGTGACGGCCGGGTTACGGCGCTGGATCGGACTCATCCCCGGGCGTCCTCTCGACTGTGTTGGGCGGCCGGTGCGCCCGACGAGGCCCTGTGAAGGGGCTCCGGCGTCGCGCGTCCGGCCTTGACATGAACGTTCAGGGCGTCCAAGATCGAAGATCATATAGGATCATCCTAACCAAGGGCCGCTGTCTGAGTCCAGAGTGAGTTCTGGACTACCTGCGGGGGCGGAGCTTCAAGCGCCAACCTTCGGCTAGTCGATCCGGCTCTTCACCCCACCGCCCCGAAAGGCATGGTCGTGATCCACCGCAGCCTGCTAATACGTCCTCAACGCATCGCCTCCGCGGCGAAGCACCTGACATTGCTCAGCGTCGGTGTGCTCGTCAGTCTCGGTCTCTTCGGTATCCCGGCGGCGGGCGCCTCGCCGGCAGCCAGGCCACTGGCGCCCGTCGAGCTGTACGCCGCGCCGAACGGCACTGCCACCAAGGGCTGCACGCTGTCGGCACCGTGCAGCCTGTCCGCGGTCCAGACCTTGGTGCGGGGTCTGACGCCGGCCATGACATCCGACATCGTGGTGCGACTGCGCGGCGGGACCTATCGCTTGGCCGACACCTGGGCATTCAGCGATGCTGCCGGGGACTCCGGACGTAATGGTCATCACGTACGTTACGACGCTTACCCGGGGGAGACCCCGGTGATCAGCGGCGCGAAGCAGTTGACCGGTTGGTCGCTGCACGACGCGGCCAAGAATATTTGGAGCGCACCGGCGCCGGACGTGAAGACCCGTGAGCTCTACGTGGATGGCGTCCGCGCCCAGCTGGCCAGTGGCCCTGTCGACCCCGGCGGCTGGGGTACTCCGACCTCTACCGGCCTGGTCGCGCCGGACGGCGGCATGGCGTCCTGGCCGGATATCGTCGGCACGGAAGTGGTAAGCGAGAACGTCTGGGTCCACAAATCCTGCCCCATCACCGCCGCCTCGGGACGTGACATCACGCTGGCGCAGCCGTGCTACCGCAACAGCCAGGTGCCCTACAACTTCAAGTCCGGCGCCGTCATCGGGCAGAACCCCTTCAACGTCTCGTGGGTTCAGAACGCCTACGAGTTGCTGGGCACGCCAGGCCAGTTCTATCTCGACTCCGCGAACAGCACGATGTACTACGTACCCCGGCCGGGAGAGGATCTCGCCACGGCAGATGTCGAGGCACCGGTGCTGCAGACGCTCGTCAAGGGCTCCGGTACGGCCTCGTCGCCGCTGAGCAACATCACCTTCGCCGGACTCACCTTCGCCTATGCGACCTGGCTGGATGCGGCCCTGCCCACTGGCTATGCCGAAGGGCAGGCCGGCTGGCACATCACCGGCGACAACCTCACCGAGGTGCCGATGGAGGATTTGACCGCAACTCCGGGCGAGATCCGGTTCGACCACGACACCGGTATCGAGTTCGACGGTGACACCTTCACCCACCTGGGATCCGTCGGCCTGGAGCTCGCGCCCGGGAGCAAGAACGCCACCATCGTCGGCAACCGGTTCACCGACATCGGCAGCAACGCGGTGCAGATCGGCAGCGTGGACACCGTCGATCGGCATCCGGCAGTTGCGGACCAGGTCTCCGGCAACACCCTGCGGGACAACGCGATCACCTTCGCCGGTCAGGAGTACCGCAGCGCCGTCGGCGTCTTTCTCGGCTACACACTCGGTACCACGGTCACACACAACGCCATCGGACAACTGCCCTACACGGCGATCAGCGTGAACCTGGGATGGGAGGGCACGAGTTACAGCGGCGGTGCCACCATCACCCACAACGAGATCTTCCAGGACATGGGTGTCCTCCAGGATGGCGGAGCGCTTTACTCGCAGATGCCGATGACCTCGCCGTCGGTGATGAAGTACAACTGGCTGCACGACGAGAAGAGCACCGGCGGAGCGCCGCTTTACCTTGACTCGACGGCCGGAAACTGGACGGCTCAGTACAACGTGCTGCAGACGGGCGAGGACTCGTCGCGCAACATCCAGAACTGCTGCGGTGTTGCGGCCCAACACAACACCGTCCAGTACAACTACAGCAACGCCTCGGGCGCCATCCACGGCACGCCGGACCCGACCAACACGGTGAGCGACAACTACGACAACCTCAGCGTTTTCCCGCCCGAAGCCAAGGCGATCATGGCGCAGGCAGGCCTGGAGTCGCAGTACGCATACTTGTTGAGTCAACGCACCTACAACGACACCACGAGCACGATCAGCTATACCGGCGCGGGCTGGAACTACTCCAGCGGGCGGGCACAGGGCGACTTGGGCGATGACGTCCACTACAGCTATGCCGCCGGCGCCACGGTCACGATCCCGTTCACCGGCAGCGGTATTTCGTGGCTGGCCCAGCGCAGCGACCAGACCGGGCCGGTGGAGGTGTATCTCGACGGATCCGATCAGGGACTGATCACGCCGCCGACGAGTGGCGCGCCGTACCCGGCGCAGCAGGTCGGCTACTCGATCAGTGGCCTCACCACCGGTGATCACACATTGCGGATCGTCAACCAGTCCTCCCGGTTGATGACCGTGGATGCGTTCACCGTCTCCGCATCTCGCCCCACCAGCAACGACAACGCCAGTACGGTCTCCTATGGCGGAAAGGGCTGGAAGCGCCTGCTCACTACCGGCGGGGGCGACTATGCCGACGATCTGCACACCACCGCTTCCGCCGGTGCCTCGGTCTCGTTCAGCTTCACCGGCAGCGGCGCGTCCTGGGTGGCGCCCCGCAATCCGGGGAGCGGCCCCGTGCAGGTATACGTCGACGGCTTGGACGAAGGAACTGTGACGCCTCGCGCGGCGACCGGTCCGTTCCCCGCACAGCAGGTGAACTACAGCGTCACCGGCCTGCGGCCCGGGACACACTCGATCAAGATCGTGAACAAGACGTCAGCAGTACTGAGCGTCGATGCGTTCACGGCCGAGCCCGGCCGTACGACGATCGAGGACAGCGCACCCGCTGTGTTGTACTCGGGCTCCGGATGGACGCAGGCGGCAGCTGGCCAGGGTGGTTGCGGCGCCGGCGTGCACTGCACCGCCAGCACGGGTGCGGCGGTTACCGTCGTAGCGACTGGGAGCGGCTTCTCGTGGCTGGCACCGCAGCGCGCCGACACCGGGCCGGTGCGCGTTTACCTAGACGGCATCGACGAAGGCGAGGTGACGCCGACCGCAGGCACCACCGGCTCGGCGGCCGATCAGGTCAACTACACCGTGACGGGGCTCGTGCCGGGCGTGCACCGGTTGCGGATCGTCGACGCAAGTGGCCAGCGCCTGGCGGTCGATGCGTTCACCGTTGTCAGCTGACGATGTGGCCCCGTGCAGCACGGCGCGCGTGGGCCGTCAGGCGATCAGCGGTCGACGGCGGACGTCAGGCGCCGCTGCGACGCCGAAAGGTGGGCGGCCATGGCAGCCGCAGCTGCATCGGCGTCGCGGCGGGACACCGCCCCGATCACCCGGCCGTGCTCGGCGACGGTGTCATCGCTGATTCCGGCCGTGTAGTACAGGCGATACAGCTGCGTGTGCGGGCGCAATCGCGCCAGGATATCGACCATCAGGTGCACGCCGCTCGCTTCGGCGAGCGCGAGGTGGAAGGCCGCGTCCTGGGCTGCGAACGCGCGGTAGCTTTCGTAGCTGTCACCGGAGATCGGCTTACTCATCTCCGTGACGAGGTCCTCCATCGCTGCAATCTGCTTTGCGGTAGCGGCCTGCGCAGCCCACGACGCGCTGGCCGGCTCGAGAAGCAGCCGCATCTTGAAGAGCTCGTCGAAAGCCGCCGCATCGATGCGCGGGGCGGCGGTGTAGCCGCGATGCGCACGTTTCACGACCAGGCCATCGGATTCCAACCGGGCCAGCGCCTCGCGGATGGGGGTGGCGGATACGTCCAGGTCCCGCGACAGCGCGTCGATCGAGAGGCGTGCTCCCGGCTCGACGACGTTGTCCATGAGCTTGACCTTGATCAGCTCGTAGATGCGGTCAGCCAGCACCGATCGCACCGGGCCGTCCGCCGCTGCCCACAGAGACGGCGGCGTGGCACCGGGTTTAGTTGTCGTGGGGCCGTCCGCCATGTGCACACGGTAGCTGATACGGCGCCTCCCATGATACTTTCGCAACAGCGAATTCGTAGATCCTATAGGAATAGCTTGAGTCACTGGCTTTGCGACGTTATTGGCGCCGGGACGGGAGCAGCAGTAGATGGGCACGGATTAGTGGGTACTGAGTCGGTGGGCACGGGGTCGATAAGCACGGGGTCGGTGATCGTCGAACGTGACGTCTGGATACCGATGCGCGACGGCGTCCGGCTACAGGCCGACGTCTGGCGGCCAGCCGCAGCCGGTGCGTTCCCCGCGCTGCTACAGCGAACCCCGTACAACCGCGCGGATTCCTTCGCCGTCGTGGTGAACGCCGGCATCGAACCGTTGCGGGCAGTCGCCGCCGGTTATGTCGTCGTCATTCAGGACACCCGGGGACGGTTCGGCTCGGAGGGCGCCTTCGCCCCGTTCTTCACCGAGGGCGTCGATGGCGTCGACACCATCGAATGGCTCGCTGACCAGCCGTACTGCGATGGCAAGATCGGCATGTACGGGGCGTCGTACTACGCCGCCACCCAGTTGCTCGCGGCCATGCATCGACCGCCGGCACTGAAGGCCATAGCGCCACAGATGACCGCCTCGGACTACCACGACGCGTGGGTCTACCACGATGGCGCGCTCGAGCTCGGGTTCAGCCTGTACTGGGCTCTCGGGCTCGCGGCCGGCGAGGCGGCACGTCGCGCGGCTGCGGGGGAAGACGTCGCCGATGCCGTTGCCGAACTCGAGCCGTTGCTGCGAGACCCGTGGCGGGCTTACTCGGCTCGACCGCTGATCGACATTGCGCCGTTGAAAGCACTGCTCCCGGCATGGGGGGACTGGCTGGCCCACCCCGATCGCGACAGCTTCTGGGCGCCGATCAGCATCGCCGCCCGCTACCCGCAGATCAGGATCCCGGCGCTGCACATAGGCGGCTGGTTCGACCTGTTCCTGCGCGGCACGATCACCAACTACCTTGGGATGGCTGCGGAATCCGGCGTACCCCAGCAGCTCATCGTCGGCCCGTGGGCCCACGCCGCGGCGCACGACGGCCTCGGCGAGCTGTACTTCGCCGCCGACGCGCCGCTGGCGGCACTCGATCTCACCGCCCTGCAGCTCGCCTGGTTCGACAGGTTTCTGAATACGGCGGCGGGGTCCGAACCGAGCCCGTCGCTGGAGCCGCCGGTCAAGGTCTTCGTGATGGGCAGCAACCGCTGGCGGGAGGAGACCGCGTGGCCACCCGAGCGCGCCGTGACCACTCGGCTGTACCTGGTCCCAGGTCGGCCCGGCGCGACCTCGGGTGTCGTCCAGCGGGAGTTGCCGGGGCAGGACGAGCCAGCCACCGAGTTCCTGTTCGACCCAGCCGACCCGGTCCCGACCGTGGGCGGCGCGACGTTCCTGCCCGGCGCGTACGTCGGACTGCATGCCGGCCCGCGCGATCAACGCGTCGTGGAGGACCGACCGGACGTGCTGACCTACACGAGCGAGCCCCTGGACACCGATCTGGAGATTGCCGGCGCGGTCAGCGTGGTGCTGCACGCGCGCACGTCGGCTGCCGACACCGACTGGACGGCGAAGGTGGTCGACGTCCACCCCGACGGCCGTGCCCTCAGCGTCTGCGACGGCATCGTCCGAGCGCGGTACCGCAACGGCACCTCGCGGGCCGAGCCGGTGACGCCCGGGCAGACCGAGGAGTACCGCATCGACTTGGGCCATACCAGCATGGTGCTGCTGGCCGGGCATGCCGTGCGGGTAGAGATCTCGAGCTCGAACTTCCCGCGGTTCGACGTAAACCCCAATCACGGCGGGGCAATCGCCACCGCGACGAAACCGGACTTCGTCGTGGCGCACCAGACGATCGAGCACGCCGCAGCTGCGCCGTCCTACCTGGAACTGCAGGCGCTGCCGGCAGCCGAGGCGCCTACCCAAGACAACGAGGCATAGCCATGGCACGCATCGTCCGAGCAGAGCTCGCGCTGGTTGACCTCAAGCCCATGACCCAGCGGACCGACGCGATTCAGTCGTTCGTTAGTCAGGAAACTCCGATTCTCACCCTGACCGACGACGAGGGTTACTCCGGCACCGGTTACAGCTACACGATCGGCAGCGGCGGGAGTTCGATCGTCGCTCTCTTGCGTCACCATCTGCTGCCGCGGGTTATCGGGATGGATACCGAAACCCTGGAAGCCAACTGGCGCTCGCTGCTGTTCGGCATGCACGCCCTGGCCGTCGGGCCGGTCAGCTCATTGGCGCTGGCCGCGATCGATACCGCATTCTGGGATCTGCGCTGCATCCGAGCGGGCGTGCCTCTGCATCGGGCGATCGGCGGTGCGCACGACCGCCTGCCGGTTTACACGACCGAGGGCGGTTGGCTCCACCTGCCGGCAGACGATCTCGTCGAGGACGCGGTGCGGATGCGAGACCGTGGCTTTCGCGGCGCCAAGCTGAAGATCGGCAAACCGCATCGGATGGAGGATTACGAGCGACTCCGCGCGGTGCGTGCAGCGGTGGGGGACACCTTCGAGCTGATGGTCGACGCGAACCAGGGCCTGCGGCTGGACGACGCCGAACGCCGTAGCCGGGCGCTCGGCGAGCTGGACCTGGCCTGGATCGAGGAGCCACTACCAGCCGATGACATCGGGGCGCACGCCAGATTGGCGGCCGCCTCACCGGTGCCCATCGCGATCGGAGAGTCGCTCTACAGCCTCAGCCAGTTCAAGGACTACCTACACGCCGGCGCATGTTCGGTGGTCCAGGTGGACGTGGCCCGGATCGGCGGGATCACCCCGTGGCTGAAGGTCGCCCACCTGGCCGAGGCCTACAACGTCCCGGTCGCGCCGCACTTTCTGATGGAGTTGCACGTGGCTCTGGCGTGCGGCGTGCCCAACGGGCAGTGGGTGGAGTACATCCCGCAGCTCGAGTCGATCACCACGACCCAGCTCGAGGTCCGTGACGGGTATGCCTATCCGTCGGGGCGGCCGGGGATCGGGATCGACTGGGACTGGGACGCGATCGGCGTGAAGCAGCAGCCGGAACCCCTTGTCTCGGTGTCCTGACGGTCCGCGGACCACACTGAACGCCGATCGGCCGATCACGAGGACGATCCGCACATGAGGCAAGATCAGCGCGGACGATCGGCAGACAAGGACGATCGGCACGCGAATAGGAGATGAGACATGCGCTTGGCTTCGGTCATCAGGCTGCGTCCCGAGAAGGAGGCGGAGTACCGCGCGCTGCATGCCGACGCGTGGGACGGGGTCTTGGCAAAGCTGCGCGAGTCGCACGTCCGTAACTACTCGATTTTCCTTCGTGACGGCCTGCTGTTTTCCTACCTCGAGTATGACGGCACCGACTTCGAGGCCGATATGGCGGTGATGGCGTCCGACCCCGAGACGCAGCGGTGGTGGGAACTGACCGATCCCTGCCAGCAGCCGGTGGACACCGCCGAAGATGGGCAGTGGTGGGCGCCGATGGAGGAGGTATTCCACCTTGACTGATCCGCTGCCCGATCTGCGGATCGATGCCCACCACCACGTCTGGGACCTTGCGGTCCGCGACCAGCCGTGGACGGCGGAACTCCCACCGCTGCGCCGCACCTTCGGCTTCGACGAACTGCGCCCGCAGCTCGCCGAGGCCGGCATCGACGCGACCGTGCTCGTGCAGACGATCACGGTCGCCGATGAGACGCCGGAGTTCCTGGCGCTCGCTGAGCGAACGCCCGAGATCGCCGGTGTGGTGGGGTGGATCGACCTCACCTCGGCGGACGTACCCGAGCGTCTCGACGCGCTGCGGTCCGGGCCGGGCGGACGCTGGCTGGTCGGCATCCGGCACCAGGTCCAAGGCGAGGCCGACCCGGCCTGGTTACTGCGCCCCGATGTGCTGCGTGGCCTGGGGGCGGTCGCCGACGCGGGGCTCAGCTACGACCTGATCGTTACGGCGTCCCAGCTACCGGCTGCCATCGGCGCCGCCCGCGAACTGCCGGACCTGCGCTTCCTCCTCGACCACGGCGGCAAGCCGCTGATCGCCACGGGACAGACCCAGCCCTGGCGCCGGGATATTGCGGCGCTGGCGGACCTGCCCAACGTCGCGGTCAAGCTGTCCGGGCTGCTCACCGAGGCGGCGCCAGCTTGGACCGTCGATACCATCCGGCCCTACGCCGAGCATCTGCTGGAAGCGTTCGGACCGCAGCGCACCATGTTCGGCTCCGACTGGCCGGTGTGCACGCTGCGCGCGGAGTACATCGACGTCGTCACGCTGACGCGTGAGCTGCTCGCGGACTGTTCCGCGGCCGACGCCGCCGCGATCTTCGGCTCGACCGCCGCCTCGTGGTACGGGCTTCACCGCCAGAAATGATGTGGACCGGCAGGTTCGAATGTCGCTCGACCGTTTGGTCGTTTCCGAATCGGCTGGTTGGGCGGATCAGGGGTAGTCAGTGACTAGTGTGAGCTGGCGTGGGTCACCGACTTGGCGTCGCTGCGCTGCTGAGCGTACTGGTGGCCACTGGATGCCCGGGCAAAGATGCCCAACGTGGGGCTGGGCCCGTCCCCTCGTGCGCGTCCGCGTCCGCGTCAGTGCCTGGCTTCAGCTGGCCGGTGGGAATGCCTGCCGACCTGCCGTTGCCTCCAGGCGCCCGGTTGAGTTCGGTTCACCCGCTGGCCAGCGGCTTCACGCTGGTTGCCTTCGTCAGCCCGGGATCGGTGCATGACAACCTGTTGTTCGCCATTGCCGCGTTACGGCGGGCGCAATACACGGTCGGCCGTGGGATCGTGGGCGCCAGCGAGAGCCGGCTGCCCTTCACCAAGCAAGGCTCACCCGGCGTGCTGCGGCTGACCGCTAAGGACGCCTGCACAACGAGTTGGCAGATCGAGGCATAGCGCTCGCTCACTGATCGACCCCGGGCAGCCGGGTCGACAGCAGATCATCGGTGACCGGAGCAAACCGCATGTCACGAAAACGAGCGAAATACATGTCGCCCGAGCTGACACCCTCGCGGTTGTCGGGGCCGAAGCCGCGCTGGTCACCGTTCGCCCCGGTGATCGATACGGTCTGGATCGCGGTAAGCAACGGCGCGCCGGTCCGACCCGACGTGATGGCCAGCGAAGCGGAGACCAGCAACACGGCGTCGTAGGAATACATCGCCCAGTCCGGGGGCTGGATCACCGGTCGGCCGGCGGCGGAGACGCCCACCCGCTCGGCTCCGTACCGGTCCTCGTACGCAGCTCGGAACCGGTTGAAAGGTCCGGGACCCTGCTCGCTGGTGATTCGGAAAGATACGAACGTGGTTCCGTCCAGCCATCCAGGGTGATCCGCCAACTGCTGACGGACAAGGGGATCCTCACCGGCTGGGCCGGTGTAGATCGGTACGTTCCAGCCAGCAGATCGGGCCGCTCTGATGATCTGCGCAATGTGCGGCGCACCGGCCCAGATGACGAGTGCCCGGGCACCCGCCCGGCTGGCCGACAGCACCTGAGCACTCACATCGTCGGCGCCGATCGGCAGTACCGCGCTGGTCACGACGTCCACGCCGTCGTGCTTGAGGTCGGCATCGAGCTGCGCAGAGCCATCGCGGCCGTAGGACGAATCGTCACTCAACAATGCCACCGACGTCGCCTTGTCCGCCAGGTAATCGGCCAGCCGGCGGCTCATGAACTTGTCCGCTGGCGCAAGCCGAAAGACCGTCGGGTGTGTCCGCGCGTCGACGAATGACCCGCCGCCGTCGAACACCACAAAATATGGAAGCGAGGCCGGATCGGTCACCCGCGACACGGCTAGCGCCCCGGTGCCGTCACTGATCAGCGCCGCCGCGCGGTGGGCGACCGCGGTGCGGGCATTCGCCACGGCGATACTCGGCGAGCCGCTGTTGTCGAGGATCTCCAGCCGCATTGGCGGCAACTCTGTGCCCGATGCAGCCAGTTGGCTCCTGGCCAGTTGTGCCCCGCGTTCGATGAACCGCCCGATCCACGGTCGCGACGCCAGCGGTGCCGATACCACGATGAGTGGCCCGTCGCCGGGCGGCGAAGTGGGTTGGCCGATTCCCTGACAACCGGCTGCGAACATCACGCCGCACAGTAGTGAGACGGCGAGCAGCAAGCGCATGGCCAACCTCTTCGCCAGACCGAGGCCGCGGGACCGGACGCTCTATACTCGCACGACCGTCACGGCGCCCGCGACGATCGTTGCGCCCAGTCCGGTTCGTGGACGACAGGCGAGGGGGTCCGATGAAGCTTCCGGTCATGGTCGCGACCGCAGTCCTCGCACTTAGCCTGCCGGCGTGTACCAGCTCGACGAAGAACGGGGGCGGTACGGGGTCGGGCAGTGCCACATCGGCATCGGCTTCGGCTTCGAAATCGGCTTCGGCTTCGGCTTCGGCCTCGGCTTCTGAGACCGACGGTCCGTCCGCGGGTGCCTCGTCGGCACCGTGCGGTACGGCGACAACGCCCGATCCGAAGGCCGCACTACAGCTGCCCGCTGGGTTTCCGACCGTCACCGGCTGGCGCGGGACTGGAGTGGTGACCCAGGGTAGGACGCACGCGATCCACGGCAGCGTACGGGGCGAGCTCGGCGAGATCGTGGCTGTCCGTGACGCCGCCGTCACTGCGATTGCCGCTGCCGGCTACGTCAAGACCGG
>JAVEEN010000095.1 GCA_030840445.1 Pseudonocardiales bacterium | reverse complement strand
ACTGCGGTTCCGGTGACCGCTGCGGCTGCGCCGAGGAAACCTCTACGAGAAAGATCGGACATGCACAAAACCTCCAGTAACGGTAAGCACGCGACAGACCGGTAAAATATATGGTCTCCAGGAACTATTCACCCGAAATCGAATTGAACGCTGGTCGAAGGGATCAAGAACCATAGGCCGGACGGAAGCAGCCGACCGCGGCAGCTGAGCAGCAGTAGGAGGCGTGATCCGAGGTCAGGCGCGGGGTGCGAGTTCGGCAGCGGTCGCCGTCGGCCTCGGGTCGCCGGCGAGGGGCGTGCCGTGTTGGTCGTGGCGGCGCACTCGGCGGCGGAGCCCGATCGAGGCCAGCGCGGCGTGGGCGAATTCGGCGGTGGCCAGGGTCATGATGGCGAAACTTGCGGGCAGTTTCGGCGCGGCGTAGGCCAACGCCAAGCCGCCCCACATGGCGGCCACCGCGAGGGCCGCGGAGAGGGCCAGTCCGGTCCAGGGCCGGTCGGTCAGGCGCTGGGCCGCCGCGGCCGGAGCGGCCAGCAGGCCGAACAGCAGCAGCGCGCCCACGGCTTGGCTGGCTTCGGCCGCGGTCGCGCCGACGACGGCCAGAAACAGCGGTCCGAGCAGGCGAACGGGGACGCCGCGAGCGGACGCGACGGCCGAGTCGAGTGAGGCGAACAGCAGCGGCCGCGCGATGAGCAGGACGACGGCGATCAGGCCGGCCGCGATCCAGGCTGCCGTCGAAGCGTCGCTGGCGCTGATGCCGAAGATCGACCCGAACAGCACGTTGGCATTCGCCGCGCCGTTGCTGGTGCTGCTGTGCGCGGTGTACAGGGCGAGGAACAACACGCCGAGGCCGAGCACCCAGGCGAAGGTGGTGCCGATGACGACGTCGTCGGCCGCGCCGCGGCCGCCGAGCATGCCGAGGGCCAGCCCCACAACGATGGTGGCGGCGAACAGCCCGAAGCGCAGGTCCACCCCGGCGGCCAGGGCGGCCAGGGCGCCGGCATAGGCGACGTGGGACAGGGCGTCACCGGCGAAGACCTGCCCGCGTAGCACGACGAAGTAGCCGACGAGCCCAGACAGCAGCGCGATCGCGGTGCCGGCGAGCAGGGCATGTTGGATGAAAGGGTGGCCGAGCATGTTGGAGATGCCGGTGATCGGATCACTGGCCAGCAGCCGGCCGCCGGCCAGGTTGCTGAGCGGCGGGGCGAGGGGCGGTGTCATGCCGCACCCACCGTCGCGGTTATCCCGGCATCAGTCGGAGAGGTGGAACCGCGCGGCTGTCGTCGGCCGATGCGGTCCGCGGCGGCACGGTAGGTGGTGGCGAGCAGGAACGCCGCGAAGGCCAGGCTGGAGACCCAGAAGCCGATGGGATAGGGCGAGAAGAACGCGATGGTTTCCCCGACCCAGGTGACCGCGAGCGCGATCAGCACCGACAGGCTCAGACCCAGCGCGGGGCGGGCGGTGAGCCGGGCCGCGGTGGCGGCGGGCGCGACGAGCAGCGCGAACACCAGCAGGCTGCCGGTGACCTGGCTGGTGCCCGCCGCGGCGACGCCGAGCAGCACCAGGAACGCGGCGGCGACGAGCCGGACCGGGACGCCACGGGCACGTGCCACCGCGGGGTCGATCGAGCTGAACAACAGCGGACGTGCCAGCGCCGCCAACATCGCCAGGCAGATGACACCGGCGATCAGCAGCGTCAGCACCTGGTTGTCGGAGACGCCGATGATGGTCCCGAATAGCAGGTTGTTCAGCCCGGACAGGAATCCCTTGTACAGGCTGACGAACAGGAACCCGCAGGCGAGCGCGAAGGCCTGCACCGTGCCGATCACCGCCGATTCCTCGCCGTAACCACCGAGGCCGGCGTTGGGGCGCCCTCCGCTGGGGAGTGCGGCGATCACCAACGCGCCGGCGATGCAGAACCCGAAATACCCGAACACCGGGCTGATCCCGAGCCAGGTGGCACCGGCCGCGCCGGGGAAACCGATGACGGCCAGGGTGTGACCGGCGAAGGCCTGGCGGCGCAGGACCATGAAGTAGCCGACCGCGCCGGCGACCACGGCCACGATCGTGCCCGCCCGCAGCGCGTTGAGCATGAAGTGGAAAGCCAGCATCTGACGGACATCGTCGACGAGGTTCCAGGACAGCCCGGTCATCGCGGCAGCCGGTGATCGGTGGGGGCGTCCGGCTGGCCCACCACGACCAGGCGCCCGGCCCGATCACGCAGCACGTCGATCGGGGTGCCATAGAGCATCGTCAGCGTGTCGGCGGTGATGACCTGTTCGGGTGGGCCCATCACCGCGCCGCCGTGCGCGAGGTAGATGACCTGATCCATGTAGGGCATGAGCGGGTTGACGTCGTGCGCGACGAGCAGCACCGCGACGCCTTGACTGCGGCAGACCTGCTGGATCAGGGCGCTGACCGAGGCCTGATTGGTGACATCCAGGCTGTCCAACGGCTCGTCCAGGACCAGCAGTTCCGGGCGGCGGATCAACGCCTGGGCGATGAGCAGCCGCTGCTGTTCCCCGCCGGAGCACTGCCCGATCGGGCGGTGGGCATAGCCGCCGGCCCCGACGAGATCGATCACCTCGGCGACCCGCGCCCGCGCCGCCCGCCCCTTCGCGCCCCGCAGCCAACCCGGCAGCGGCGTGCCCCACCGATCTCCGTCCAGACCGAGGCGCACGATGTCGACCCCACGAATGCGGGTGCCGGGATCAAACGCGCGCCGCTGCGGCAGATAGCCGATCGCGGCGTTGCCGCGCCCCGCACGCTGCCCCAACACGGTCACCCGCCCGCCACTGACCGGCACCAGCCCCAGCACGGCCTTGAGCAAAGTCGATTTGCCGACCCCATTCGGGCCCAGCACCGCCACGAACTGCCCCGCCTGAACCTCCAGTGACACCTGCGACCAGATCGTGCGCCCGCCCACCGCCACCGAAGCGTTCTCGAGCGACACGACAACGGTCCGGACTGCGGCCTCGCCCGACGACGGTCCAGCGCGGGTGGCGTCGCCCTCGTCCCCGGACAGGGTGCTCACCGCCTCATTCACCGCATCGGTCCGCGTCACTTGCCCGTCGCCTGCGCCAGGGCCGACTCGAGTGCCCGCAGCTGGGACGACTGCCAGTCCTGGAAACTGGCCCCTGCCGGGGACAGCGTCTCGGTTACCGCGGTCACCGGGATGCCTTGCTTCTTGGCGGCGGCGACCTGGGCGGACACATCAGGTGTGGAGTTCTGGCTGTTGAACACGTACACCTTGATCTTCTTGCCGCTGATCTGGGCGTCGATGGTGGCCTTGTCCGCCGCCGAGGGATCGGTTCCCTCGCTGATGTCTTTCAGGAAGCTGGCCGGGGTGATCAGATCCAGGCCGAGTGCGGCCGACAGCGGCGCGAAGATGCTCTCACTCGCCCCGACCGGGGTGCCGGCGTACTTGGCCTTGATGTCGCTGATCAGCTGGTGATACTGCGCCAAACCGCTGTCCTCGAACGCCTTGCGTTGCGCGGTGAAGTAGGCGGCGTCGGCCGGGTCGAGCTTGCTCAGATCCGCGGTGATCGTGTCGGCCACCTTCTCCACATCGCTCGGGGAGTACCAACGATGCGGATTCCCGCCAGCCGGCGTGCCGGTCAGCTGACCGACATTGAGCACGAGCCGGGAGGAGTCCGGGCTCGCCGCCAGAGCCTTGTCAGCCCACGGGTCATAACCGACACCGTTGTCGATGAACAGCTTCGACGAGGCGATCGTCCGCCCGTCTGCCGGGGTCGGCTCGTAGGCGTGCGGGTCGGTGTCGGGGTTGGTGATGATCGACGTCGCCTTGACGTGACTACCACCCAGCTGCGACAGGATGCTGCCCCAGGCGTTGATGCTCGCCGCCACCTGGACCACCGTCCCACCCCCTCCCGAGCTACCGGACGCGGCACCCCCTGCCGCGCTCCCCCCCGGCGACGTGCTGCACGCGGTCATAGCGAGGGCACACGCCGCTACCGCGACGACGGGAAATATCAGGCGACGAGACATAAAGAGGGCCTCACAGGTTGACGAGCTGGCGCAGGAACGATCGGACACCCACGAATGGCGTCGCCCGGCATCCACCAGCTAACCGCTAACGATAAGCGTTGTCAATTGCAATAGAGGTGCTTAGGCTCACTCTCGTGAGCGCTGCTGCTGTGCCACCCGCCGAACGGCGCGGCTGTCCTGCAATGCCAGGCCCCGCACGCGATGTTGCTCGGCCGGGAGGAACCCGCCACGCCCCTGGCCTGTACGAGGAGCTTCGTGCTGCAGGCGATCGGACTGGACTCAGCACCGCTTACCGAGGTCTGTACACCCTCCTCGAGGCCGGCCTGGTGCATGAGCTCCGACCTTCTATGAGAGCGCCTACCTGGTCTGCCGGCCGAGCCGCATCAGCATCTGCTACGCCTCGTCTTAACCCGCGGCCCCACGGCATGTTGACCGCCGAAGCAGACGGATGCTGCTGATGGTCACCTGGCATCGACCCACTACCCCGCTGCGGTGTCGCCGTATCGCGTGAGACCATCGCACGGAGTCAGTCAGTAATCACAGTTCACCGGCATCCCAGCCGACCAGTACGGGCCGAGGGCTTCTCCCAGGGATCAGACTGCGAGGGCTGCCGCCTGGCGCAGCGGTGCGAGAGCGTTGCTCCACGCAACGACCTGATCCAGCAGGGTGGTCAGTGCGGCCAGGTTGTAGTCACCTGGCTTGAAGACTCTGAAGTTCTCGAACTCGGTCAGCAGCGACAGTGCGACCTGCTGACGCACGTCCGCCATCTGCAACTCGGCGGCGACGAGGCGCAGATGCTCGGCTGCCCGCGCGCCTCCGACCGCGCCGTAGGACACGAACCCCACGGCCTTGTTGTTCCACTCGGCGTAGAGGTAGTCGATGGCGTTCTTCAGCACCCCCGACGTCGAGTGGTTGTACTCCGGCGTCACCATGACGAAGCCGTCGAACGAGGCGATCTTCGCCGCCCACGCCTTGGTGTGGTCGTTCTGGTACTGGCCCAGCGACGGCGGGATCGGCTCATCGAGGTGCGGTAGCGGGTAGTCGGCGAGGTCAACCAGCTCGAACTCAGCGTCCTCGCGACGCTGGGCGATGTCGAGCACCCAGCTGGCCACCTGTGCGCCGTTCCGGCCGGGACGGGTACTGCCGAGAATGATGCCGATCGTGGTCATAAGCGTCTCCTCGCAAAGATCCGGAATCAAAAATTTACTTGCTACGTGAAGCAAATACCGCCTGGTTTGCTTTGTCAAGCAAGTACTCTGAGCGATATGAGGGAACAAACACAGGACAACAGTTCCGACTCAGTAGTGCCCCTCAGCCCCCCTGAGGAGGCGTTCCTGCGCGCCCTGGCGCGGGCGATCCTCATCGTGCCGCGCGTCCTCGACGCCGATCTGCTGCGGGAGCAAGGCATGAGCGCCACCGAGTACAGCGCGCTCATGCACCTGTCCGAGGCCCCCGGTCGACATCTCCGAATGAGCGATCTCGCCGCGGCGTGCGCGCTGTCGCTCAGCGGTATGACCCGCATCATCGGACGACTCGAAGCCGACGGGTTGGTGCAGCGGAATAGGTGCAGCACCGACGGGCGCGGCTGGAACGCCGTCCTCACCGACGCTGGCCTCGCCAGGCTGCAGCGCGCGTGGCCGACCCATCTCGCCAGCGTCCGCAGACACGTCACCGACCATCTCGCCCACGTCGACCTACCGAGCCTGACCGCGGCGCTGCGGCGCTTCGCGACCGACACTCGCGGCGCGGACGAAGCGGACCCCGTTGATGCCGCCGTCACACTGGAATCGGCCCGGAGGTAGGCGTCGAGTACGGCCACCAACGGCGGCGAGGTAGGACTCGATCTAGTCGCCGCCGGTCGGAGCCACCGTCTGAGAACGACTTGATCTCCCGCGCCGATCCGCTGATCGTTGGCCTCGACGAGTACGACTCAGATCAGGTCTTCGCCCAGCAAGCAGCGGCAAATCCATATAGGCCGAACGCGATGAGACCGAGCGCGATGAGACCCAGCAACCAGGGCCCATAAGCCCTGTCGGCCAATGTCCGCAGGGCGCCATCAAGGCCTGTCGACTTACTGGCGTCATAGCTCACAGCAGCGTTCACGACCAAACCGCCGGCGACGGCGACGGCGATCCCTCGGGCGATGGTTCCGACCATTCCCAACCGCAGGACCAGCGTTCGGGTGGGACCCTGCAATTCGTCGAGCCGAAGTTCCTTCTCGAACTTCCGACGAACTCCCTCGACCACCATCGCCAGTCCGACGATGACGACGATGACGCCGATGACCCCCACCAGCCAGCGGCCGTAATCATGCTTCATCAGGCGCGCGGTAAGCGTCGCCTGTTGCTGGGACTGACCCTGCTTGGATCGACCCGCGATGAACGAGAACGTCGTCACCGCGAGGCCGGCGTACACGGCGCCGCGAACCAAGGACTGGATCCGCGGACCGGCCTTACTGCCTTCGGCGGCCGTTCCGAAAGCCGCCTCCGACAGCCGCCAAATCGCGTACGCGGCGAATCCAAAGTCGAGAATCCACAACAGTAGTAGGCCGAACGAGTGTTGGGCGACCTCGGCCAACGCGCCTCCCTGGTTGGCCTCGTGCTTCCCATGACCGAGTGCGATCTGAACAGCCAGCCAGCCGATGACGACGTATGTGAACCCGCGTGCCGCCAAACCCAGTCGAGCGAGGAAGGTCATCGCCGGGCTGTTTGAGGCACGTCGCGCCGAGGACGTAAGTCCGCCCATTTCGTACACCGCTTTCTCGAGTCGACGACGACAAAGCCGATCAGGTTCGGCCAAACAGTCAAGCAGCTCTGAGCGTCGGACGGTAGCTCGAGGTCAGCGGCTCAGGGCCTCGCCAGCAGATCGAACGACCGGAGCGACGTGCTTCTTCACATCGGCTGCGGTCGCGCGGAGGGTCTGGGTCGCCTCGCTCAGCGCCGGTTGGAGATCGTGTCGAACGCCGAGCGCGGCTTCCCTCAAGACTTCAGTGGCGGACTCGATCACGGGCTGTGCCTCGCTGCGCAGACCAGCCGCGGTTCCACGAAGGGTTTCAGCCGCGGTACGCAAGGCTGGCTGGCCATGCCCGTGAAGGCCCTTCACCGCGCCGCGGGCTCGGCGGCTGGCGGAGCGGAGGTCGAGCTCGGCATCGCGACGCAGGTCATCGGCCGCGTGCTTGACAGCTTCTGGTGCGCGGCGGGCCCGCCACACCAGCGAGGGTCGCCCCTCGGTATCGACCGAGGCAAGGATCAGGCCGCCCAGCATTCCCGCATTCTTGAGAAAGTGAAGCTGCTGCGCCGAGCGCTTGGTCGGATCCGTCTCCTCCCAGAAACGATGCCCAGCGAACGTGGTCGGTACGAGGCTCGCCGCGAGGGCAAGCGAGGAGAGACGAGGGAACTTTCCCAAGGCAAGCATCGTGCCCGCTACGACCTTCACTGCGGCATCGAGCTTGACCAAATCCTCGGTGCTGGACAGCTGCGGTGCGCGGTCCGCCAGGCCCCCGACCACCTTCTCAGCGGCTGGCGTCTTGTTGGCCGGCTTGCGGAGCGTATCGATGCCACCGACGACAAAGGTGGCGGCGAGTAGTGGACGGGCAACAGCACGTATCACGGACATTCACCCATCATGCCGATTCGTATCCGATCCGACTACCTTTGGATGACGTCAGTCCGCGAAGCACGCTCACCGGCTAGATCCGTAGGTTGCAGAACGAGCATGGTCACCGCGGAGGCGACCTGCGCCTGGCTGCCGCCATGCGCTGCGTGCCGGTCATGTTGTGGTTGCTGGCGTCGGGCTGTGCCGGTTCTACGGACCGGGCGGGTGCGGTGACGGTGGGGGCTCGGACCCGCCGGAGGAATCTCCGTCGGTCTTCGCCGGCCCGTGGGCACGCTCCAGCTCGCTGCTAAGGCGAGCCAGCAGCGCCCGCTCCTCCGCGGAGACGGCGCCGAAGCCAAGCACGCCGCCCGAGGCCGACGCGATGGCAGTGGAGTATGAGAGCAGCTCGCTCCGGCTCGCCTCGCACTCCACCGCAGGACGCGCTTCCAGGAACGCGCGAATCGCGCGAAGGGTTCGTTCGAACAGTTGCTCCGACGGCCGCGACCTGAGCCATTCGGCAAGCTTGCTGTCGGCCGGTGAGCCGGCTTCGACGCCGCGCGCCCGCGCAGCTTCGACGATGAGCGCGCGCTCGCGGTCCGAGACACCCCCATCTGCCCACGCCATCTGAACCAGGGGCACCAGATGGAGCAGCATCACCGTCTCGGGGGTGTAGCCGAGATCCTGCAAGTCCTGCAGGATCTCCTCGTCAGCCACGCCGGCTTGTTCGCCGAGCCGGTGCCGCTCGGCTTCGGCCGCCGCACGGCTGCGCAGCTTCTCGATGAGTTCCTGCTCGCGCTTGCGGAAGTACTCATCCTCCAGCGCGCGCCCGCGGTCGGCAAACCTGTCACGTCCGGTCATACGCGCCTCCGCGGACCGCTGGCGCCGGCTATCCCGCCGCCATCCCGTAGGCCGCACTCTATCAGCGCACCCGAGCCGGACGGTCATCGTTCCCGGCCGCCCATAACGTGCCGCCCGGCAGATCGAGGACTGCGGCGGCGCAAGTCGCGTGCGGTGCGCTGTGTGCCGAGATTCAAGTCCGTTGTTGTGCCACGAGCGCATCCGGTTCGAGCTGGGTGACGTTGATCGGGCCGCGGCCTCCGTGCAGCCGCAGTTCGAGCAGCCGAGCGATCTGGGAGACGATGTAGTTCAGGGCGATGTAGATCGTGGCGATCACGATGTAGCTGGGGACGACATTGCCGTAGTTGCTCTTGATTCCGTCGGCGGTACGCAAGAGCTCCACGAAGTTGACCAGCAGCAGGCCCCCGAGCGCGGTGTCCTTGAGTACGACGACGAGCTGGCTCACGATGTTCGGCAGCATGGTGGTTACCGCCTGGGGCATCAGGATGCTGGCCATCAGCTGGTTCTTGCGTAGCCCGATCGCGTACCCGGCCTCGGTCTGCCCCCGAGGCACGGCGCGGATACCGGCACCGACGACCTCGGCCAGCACCGATCCGTTGTAGAGCACGAGTCCGGTGACGACTGCAAACAACGGTACCGATTCCAGCGGGACGTTGGAGTAGTCGGTGTAGAGGACCGAGGCGAACACCATCATTAGCAGCACGGGGATCGCTCGGAAGAACTCCACGATCGCGCCGGCTATCCATCGCACGGCACGGTACTCCGACAAGCGAGCCGTACCGAAGACGACGCCGAGCACGAGTGCGATACCCATCGCCAGTCCAGCTGCTTTCAGCGTGTTGCGCAGTCCCGGCAGGACAAACTGGGTCCACGTCGAGGCCTTGGCGAAGGGCTCCCATTGTTGCCGAGTGAGGATGTCCTTGCTGTCGAGCTGGCGCAGGAACCACCCTGCAAGGACGGCCAGCAACAGGATGAAGACAGCGCCGATGACGAGGTTGCGCCGCCGTGCGCGCGGTCCTGGCTCATCGAAGAGCACGCCATTGCTCATCGGTCGGCCCCCGCGCTACTCGGGCCTTGATGAGGTGCACTCATCGCGGGACCGCCACGCGTCGGGCGAGCCACCCTAGCAACAGCCCGACGGGCAAGGTGAGGAGCATGAAACCGGCGGCGAAGACGAGGAAGACTGCGATTAGCTGGTCCGGTTCGTTCTCGACCATCGTGTTCATCAGCAGGGCAGCTTCGGCAACACCGATGCTCGCCGCCACCGTGGTGTTCTTTGTCAGGGCGATCAGCACGCTGGCCAGCGGAGCGATGACCGCCCGCATTGCCTGCGGTAGGACGATCAGCAGCAGCACGTGTCGAAACGGCAGGCCGATCGCCCGAGCGGCCTCGGCCTGTCCGGGCGGCACGGTGTTGATACCCGAGCGCACGGCCTCACAGACGAATGTCGAGGTATAGGCGATGAATCCGAGTACTGCGAGGCGAAAGTTGTTGTCCCTGATGAACGTGGCCGAGTCCTCGGCCGCGAGGTGCACCCCGAGGGTGTTGGACAGCACCAGCGAGCAGCTGATGATGATGACGGTCAGCGGGGTGTTGCGGAAGATGTTGATGTACGCCGTGCCGAAGGCACGCATCGCCGGCACCGGGCCGACCCGCATCGCGGCCAGGCACGTTCCCCACGTCAAGGCGCCGATCGCGGAATAGACGCTGAGCTGCACCGTCGCCCAGAAGGCTCCCCAGATGTCGTAGGCGGGGTTGTTCAAGAATCCGAAGTTCATCGCCCTCCAGTCATTATGGCCAATGACGTGTGCCACCGGTTCGGCCAGCCATCGGCGCAACCTGTCGAACCAGTGCGAACCGAGCGATATCAGATGGTTCCCGGTGTTGGTGGGCTCGGAATCTTGTAACCGGAAGGGCCCAC
>JAVEEN010000090.1 GCA_030840445.1 Pseudonocardiales bacterium | reverse complement strand
TGCATGGGTTCACTCCGCTCTGAGGACGTGCGCTCAGGCTAGTAGGTCCGCACCCGCTCAGCCGATCAGGACTGCGGAGCTGCCGCCGTCGCCGCGCGCAGTTGGGCGACGGTCATGGGCTTGGCGGACAGGACGGCGGAAAGTCCGTCTGGCCCGACCGGACGGAGCCCGGCGATCATCAGTTCCAGATGCCGGCGCCACGCATTCGGCGCGGCCGCCACGGTCGACTCTATGACGCCGCGCAACGACCAGAGCAGCATCGAGACATCGGTACTTGTGACGTCCGGACGGATCCGGCCGGCGGCCTGCCCGGACTTCAGCAGGACGCCGATCAGCGACCGGAACTCGTTCAGCGCATCGGACTCGGCGTCCGACTGATTCCACAAGCGGCGCAGGCAGCCCGATTGCGCAGCCTGCAACTCACCGGCACCGACCAACAGGTCTTCGATACCCGACCCGTCGGTAGCCAGTGCGGCCCGGCGGGCCACCGCGAGAATCGACCGCCGCATGCCACCGACCAACTCGTCGATGAGCGCCTGCTTGGTGGGAAACCTGCGGTACAAGGTGCCGGTGCCCACGCCGGCCACCCGAGCGACCTCGTCGACCCCGGCGTCGAGACCGTGTTCGGCGAAGACCTGAATCGCAGCGTCGAGCAGACGTTCCCGGTTCTCCGCGGCGTCACGTCGCAACGGCCGGGCCGCGATCGGGGCCGCGTTCCGCTCGGTCATCGGGTCACTCGGACTCATCGCCCACAACGGTACCGGCCGCGACCAGGGCCAGTTCCGGATGCGACATCCCGGCCTGTTCGACCTGGTGCGCGTCCCGCTGAACGCGCAGTCTCGGGATCAGCACCGCGGCCAGCGCCGAGAAGACCATGGCCACGGCGAGCATGCCGAAGCCCGCGGTGTAGCCCGATTCCTTAGGCAGCCCGCTGGGCAGCGCCCCCGAGGTCACGATGCTGGCCATCACGGCCGCGCCGAGCGAGCCACCGATGGTGCGGATATTGGCGTTCATGCCGCTGGCCACGCCGGTCTGATGCGAGGGCACTGCATCGACGATGATGTTGGACATTGCGGAGAACGCGAGTCCGAAACCGGCCCCGAGCAGCAACATGGCGAGCACAACCTGCCAGATCAAGGAGTGGGCGAACGTCATGATCGCGAAGGACGGAACGCTGATGACGGATCCTGCGATCAGCACAGCCCTGGCCCCGAATCGGGCGGACAACCGACCCGAGGCGGCACCGAAGGCGAACATCGTCACCGACATGGGCAGCACGATCAGCCCGGACTCGGTGATGCTGGCGGTGAAACCGTAGCCGGCGCTCGAGGGCGTCTGCAGGAACTCCGGTATGAAGGCGAAGACCGAGTACAGCCCCACACCGAAGAGCAGCGCGACCAGGTTGGTGGTCCATACCGCCGGAATCCGCATCATTCGCATATCGATCAGCGGCTGGGCTGACCGGATCTCGACCATCACCCAGGCCACGGCCAGCACGACCGCCGCGACCAGCAGGCCGATGACCGAAGTGGAGAACCAGCCCCAGCTCGGGGCCTGGCTCACGGCGACCAGCAGCGAGACCAGCCAACCGGACAGCAACACCGCCGCGAGCCAACTGATCGTGCCGGGCGTGCGCACCGGAGACTCGGGCACGAAGAAGTAGGTGGCGACGGCAGCGGCCGCCACGACGACAGCGGGGATCCAGAACAACCAGTGGTAGTCGAGGCCGTTCACGATCGGCCCGGCCAGAACCAGACCCAGGCCGCCGCCGACAGCGAGCAGCGCGGCGATGACGCCGACCGCGCCGGCGACCTTCTCACGGGGGAACTCGTCACGAACGATTCCGAAGGCGAGCGGGATCACACCGCCACCGACACCCTGGATCACCCGAGCAATGATCATCACGCTGATCGAGGTGGCCACCGCAGCCAGGACCGTGCCCAGGGTCAGCGCGATCAGCACCGCGACGAGGACCTTCTCCTTGCCCACCATGTCGCCGATGCGCCCGAGAATGGGCGTGAACACCGAGGCCGACAGCAGGTACGCGGTCAACACCCAGGTGACGGTGTTCTGGTTGGTGTGCAGACTGGTTTCGAGCAAAGGCAGGACCGGCGAGACCAGCGACTGCAGCAACGAATACGCGCCGGTGGCCACAGCCAGGACGACAAAGGTGACATGGTAACGCGACCGGGTTCCGGTTGAAGAAGACATCAAGATTCCCCACGAAGACGTGAACCGGAACGACGGCTCCGGTACGGCGTCGACTCTATCGCCGTAAGCGGAGTGAGCGTTCCGCATCAGCTCGCTTTGAAACCAGCGTCACAGCAGGGAATACGTCAGAGCAGAAGATCCCGTTCGCCCGGACGCCCAAGGTCAGGCTGTTCGCGGCCACTAGCAAGCGCTGCCGCGGAGCGCCCACCGCGCGCACTGCGCGCATCGACGTCAGGTCGTCGTGCGCAGGCCGCCGAAGGCCACCTTGACGACCGCAGCGGCCATTTCGCCCGGGCTGATGCCGCGCCGGGGTCGGTACCACTCGGTCAACGAATTGACGGTGCCGAAGAGTAGCCGGCTGATAACCGCGGGGTCCACGTCCGTGCGCAGATCTCCCTGCTCGGCTGCTTCCTGCACAAGTTCACTGACCAGCCGATCGAACTCCCGCCGCCTGGCCAGCGCGCGGAGTTCCACCGGCGTGTTGCCACGCACCCGGACCAGCAGCGTGACATAGGGCAGTTCCGCTATCAGCACCTCGACACTGCGGTGGACCAGATGCTCGAGGCGATCGATTGCCGGCCCAGTGGTCGTGGCGGGCTCCTCGGTGGCTGCGAACAGCGCGTCCAGCGCACGGTCGAGGGACAGCCGGAGCAGGTCTTCCTTGCCGTCGACATGGTGGTAGATGGAGGACTTCCCGATACCCAGCTTGGCCGACAGGTCCTCCATGCTGGTGCCGTCATAGCCGCGTTCGTTGAATACGGTCACGACCACCGCCAGCAACGAGTCGAGGTCGTATCCCGGGCGGCCACGACGGGCTGGAGCACGCTTGGCGGAGACAGTCATAGCTGCATTCTTACAGGCGAATAGCCTCATCGCGCGCTTGTGCAGATCTACGTCTTGGTGCAGAATACTGCACCGAACGCTCGTTCGGTAATGGAAGGACCGCCACGATGTCTGAGACGTTCGCGCCGATCGAGTCCATGCCGCGGGAACAGCTCACCGCGCTGCAACTGGAGCGCATGCGCTGGTCCCTGCAACACGCCTACGACAACGTCGAGCATTACCGAGAGGCCTTCGAC
This sequence comes from Pseudonocardiales bacterium, assembly GCA_030840445.1. Classification (GTDB taxonomy): domain Bacteria; phylum Actinomycetota; class Actinomycetes; order Mycobacteriales; family Jatrophihabitantaceae; genus Jatrophihabitans_A. The sequence continues at coordinate 18,839 of JAVEEN010000090.1, read as the reverse complement.
GCCAACGGAGTTTCGCCCCGCGACCTGCGTGAGCTCAGCGATCTATCGCTGTTCCCCTTCACGACCAAGGCCGACCTGCGTGACAACTATCCCTTCGACATGTTCGCGGTGCCGATGAATCAGGTGTCGCGGATCCACGCCTCCAGCGGCACCACAGGCCGGCCCACGGTGGTGGGCTACACGGCCAAGGACCTCGACAACTGGGCCGATCTGATCGCGCGATCGCTGTACGCGGCAGGCATCAGGCCGGGCGATCGCGTGCACGTTGCCTACGGATACGGTCTGTTCACCGGCGGGCTTGGCGCACACTACGGCGCCGAGAGGCTCGGGTGCACCGTGATCCCGATGTCCGGTGGCATGACCGAGCGTCAGGTCCAGCTGATCACCGACTTCCGTCCCGACGCGATTCTCGTGACGCCGTCCTACATGTTGACCATCGTGGACGCCATGGAGCGGCAAGGTGTCGATCCGCGCGAGAGCTCCCTTCGGGTCGGCGTGTTCGGCGCCGAACCGTGGACGGAGCAGATGCGCGGTGAACTCGAGCACCGGATGGCCATCGATGCCGTCGACATCTACGGCCTGTCCGAAGTGATGGGGCCCGGTGTGGCGCAGGAATGTGTCGAGACCAAGGACGGCCTACACATCTGGGAAGACCACTTCTATCCCGAGATCATCGATCCGCTTACCGGTGAGGTTCTGCCTGACGGCACGGAGGGTGAGCTGGTGTTCACCTCCTTGACCAAGCAGGCGATGCCGGTGATCCGCTACCGCACCCGCGACCTGACCCGGCTGCTGCCGGGCACCGCTCGGACCATGCGCCGGATGCAGAAGGTGACCGGGCGCACCGACGACATGATCATCCTGCGGGGCGTGAACCTGTTCCCCACCCAGATCGAGGAGCTGATCCTGGGCATAGCCGCGCTGTCCCCGCAGTTCCAATGTGTGCTCGAACGGCCGGACCGCCTCGATCGGCTCACCGTGAACGTCGAGTGCCGCCCGGGAGTCGATGCCGCCGGACGAGCATCAGCAGCGGCCACCCTCGAGCAACAGATCAAAGACCGGATCGGAGTGACGGTGGAGGTCGATGTGCTCGAGCCCGACACCATCGAACACTCCCTCGGCAAAGCCCGGCGGCTGCTCGATCAGCGCCCGAAGGGCTGAGGCCGCAAATCATGCCGCCTCGACCGGACATGTCCGGCGCACCGATCGCGGACAGCGTGGTCGAGATGATGGCTACGGATGCGTTTTCGTCTTACCTGGGGATGCGGGTCCTGCGGGCCCGCGATGGCCAAGCGCTGGTCGGGCTTGCGGTCACGCCGGAACTGGTCAACGGCCACGGTATCGCACACGGTGGCGTGGTCTTCAGCCTGGCGGATACGGCCTTCGCGTGCGCGTGCAACAGTTTCGGCTCGGCCACGGTCGGCGCCGGAGCCGAGATCACCTTCGTGGCGCAGGCCTTGGTCGGCGACGAACTCACGGCCGAAGCCGTGCTGCGTACCCAGTTCGGCCGGACCGGCATCTACGACGTCACCGTTCGGCGCGGGGCCGACGTCATAGCGGAGTTCCGCGGCCGCAGCCACCGACTGACGTGATGTTTCGCACGACCTGAGGTGTCGTCGGGTGAGGCTTCGCACGCCGCTGCATCGCAGCCGGCCGACCTGTGCTGGAATCATCACCATGAGCCACGCTTTCGACGACGTGCTGAGCGCGAATGCCGACTACGCGTCGAACTTCCACAGCCTGCATCTGGAGGGCAGGGCCGAGCGAGGGCTGGCGGTGGTGACCTGCATGGACTCGCGCATAGAGCCGCTGGCGATGCTCGGCCTGACCAAGGGCGATGCCAAGATCCTCCGGAATGCCGGCGCAAGGGTCACCGACGACGTTCTCCGGACCCTGGTGCTGGCGGTCCACCTACTCAACGTCAGCCGCGTGATGGTGGTCGCGCACACTGACTGCCGGATGTCGAAGGTGACCGAGGACCAGGTGCATGCCGACATTCTGGAGGTCTCGGGCGTCGATACCCGCAGCCTTGACTTCGGCACCATCGCAGACCAACGGGCGGTGCTGGCCACCGACGTCCGGCGGATCCGCAGCTCGCCCTATCTGCCGGCAGACCTTGCCGTCATCGGGTGCCTCTACGACATCGAGACCGGCGCGTTGAGCGTCGAAGTCCCCGGCTGATCCCCCGCGTCTGCCAGGAATTGCCGCAGTTGCGGTCCGGTCGGTGCCGTGGCCGGACCACGCACCGTCACCGCGAAGGCAGCTGCCGCATTCGCCAACCGCGCGCCGTCTGCGGCCGGTTCGCCACGGGACAGGGCCGCGATGAAGGTACCGGTGTGCGCGTCCCCGGCCCCGTTCATATCGACCGCCGCGACGGTGAAGGCAGGCACCTCGATCGGCTCGGCACCCCGTTGTATCAGCACGCACCCGTCGGCACCGAGTCGGATCAGGACGGACCCGCGGGGGCACCGGCGCAACAGGTCCCGACCGGCGGCCAACGGCTGCTGCTGTCCGGTCAGGCGGCCTGATTCGCGCTGGTTGCAGGTGACCCAGTCCGCGCGGTGTAGTACCTGCGTGACCTCCGCCGCGGGGAGGTCACCGACCAGCGGCCCTGGGTCGAACACGACCAGCACCCGATCGTCGAGCCGGACCAGCCAGTCGCTGAGCGCGGCGCGATTGGGCTCGTGCAGTAACGAGTAACCAGAGATGTAGATGACATCGTCGGCTCCGACCGGCACCGCCTGGAGATCAGCGGCCCGCAGCGTGGCCTCGGCGCCGCGGCTGGTCACGAAGGTCCGCTCTCCGGACCCGTCGATCAGGCTCAGTACGATGCCGGTGTCGAGTTCACGCCGAGGGAGCTGACTGACGCTGACCCCCGCCGAGCTCAGCGCGCGGCGCGCGAGTTGACCGAACGGGCCGCTGCCGTGCGCGCCCAGATACGTCACTGGCATACCCTGGCGGGCCGCCGCGACCATCACGTTGAAGCCGCCGCCCGCGGTGCTCAGCGCGGCGTCGGTGATCACATCGTCACCCGGCTCGGGCAGGGCGTCGACCTCCAGCACGACATCGATCACCACATTGCCGGAATGCAGCAACCGTCCGGCAGTGCGCACCCCAGACGGTTGCTGCACTCCGGCAGTGCTGTGATCTTCGTTGGCGCCAGCGTCCCTGAGCTGCAGTAACGAAACGGCGATCGAATCGAGATCCAGGCCGTTGACCCCGGTTACCGTCGTCCGGGCCGAGGCCGGGAAGGCGGCCGCGCCGGAGCATGCCCCCGCCATGGCGCCGGTCATAGCAGCAATGGTGTCGCAATCACCGCCGACCGACGCTGCGACTCGGCAGGCCAGCCAGGGGTCGGTCTCGTACGACGCGAGGACGGCGAACGCGGCGGGCACCGATTCCTGGGTGGCCAGGCTCGTGCCGATGAGCCTGTAGACAACGTCGATCACCCCGTCCGGTGGCACCGAGCGCGCCACCTCGATCGCCCACCGGATGCGCTCGGCGACGTCCGCTCCAGCGACCCAGTGCCCATGTCGGCTCGCACGCTCGGCGGCCGCGATACCGACCTCGATGGCCTGTGCGACGGATCCGCCGTCCACCCCCGCACTGACCGCGCCGGCGACCGCGGCCGCTCCCGCCAGCCCGATCGACGTGTTGTGGGTGACCGAGCTGGCCTGCACCACTGTGGTGACCAGGCGGTCCAGATCTCCGGACGGGCTGACGATGCCGACCGGAGTTATCCGCATGGCCGCGCCGTTGGTACTACCCGTTCGACCCGACTCGCTGACATCAGTACCTGCGAGTAGATCGGCGAGTGCGCGCCGGGTGGACGGGCCGAGCAGGTCGAGCGAGCCACGCTTGTGCATCGACTCCTCCCAGGCCAGCAGCCGATTCGCCAATTCCAGCGGATCGATCGAGCGGTCCCCACCGTCGACGAGAAGCCCGGCGAGAACCAAAGCCTGCTCGGTGTCATCGGTGATCGAGCCGGCCGCCAGGCCGGCCGCCAACGGATGATCAGCTGGTCCGGGCTCGAAGCCTGTCACCTGCTCGCCGTACCGATCGACGATCACCGAGCGCGGCAGGGATTGGGTCGGCATGCCGAGCGCGTCACCGATGGCCAGCCCGTACAGGGCCCCGAGCGCCCGCTGATACCGATCGCTCATGAGCCCAACTCGTCGAAGTCCACCCGCAGCTCGAAATGCACCGGATCGAGCAGGCTTCGTACCTGCTCGACGAAGGTGCCGGCCGCGGTCCAGGTCGTCCGCCGCAGCGACAGAAACCACTCGCCGGCCTGGCGGTGCAGCAACTGCGCCTCTCGCTCGTCCAGCCGGTGGCCGCATACGCGCTGTTCGCCCCGATCGGCGAACAGTCCAGCGCTACGAAGGGTCTCGGTCAGCGATCCCTCGGTCAGACCTCGCCGGGGCAGGTCGGCGATCCCATCCACGACCGGGACTGTGCTGTGCTCATAAGAGATCGCCTCCCCCGTAGTAAGCTCGCGAACCCGCTCCACGACGATGACGTCCGGCCTGTCCAAACCCTGTTCGGCAGCCAGCGCGGGATCATGCATTAATTCCAGGCGGAGCACTCGAACCACCGTGTCGACGCCCTGGGCGGCGAGGGCGTGTGCCCAGCCGTGTCGTGCGTCAAGGGGCCGGCCGTCGAAGAGCACGAACGAGCCCTTACCGGTACGGGTGGCGATCAGACCGGCTCGGCACAGTTCGGCCAGCGCCGAGCGAACCGTGTTCCGGCTGACCTGGAACCGGCGGGCGAGCGCAACCTCGCCCGGTAGCTGGGCACCCCGCTTGACCAATCCGGTTCGGATCTCGGCCTCCAGCGCGGCGACGATGCGCTCGTGTTTGCGCTCCACCGCGCGAGCGATGGCAGTCATGTCGGCGAGTGGTCCCGGCCGAGTTGGTCGATGACCTGCTCGCGGCTTACCACCTCTATCAGCGGGCCGTACAGCCGCATCACGTGCAGCGCCTGCCGGTGGCTGTCGTCATCGACACCGGCGCAGGCGTCGCCCACGACCTGAACGTGCACCCCGGCGTCGGCTGCCGCCAGCGCGGTCGAGATAACACAGCAATCGGTGGAGACACCGGCTATCACGAGTTCGCCGGAGGGCACCTGTGCGTCCAGACCGGCGTCCCACTTGCCGAATGTCGTCGCGTCCACCGTGGGGCCGGATCGGCCCTCGAACTCCTCGACGAGGCGGTAGATCGGCGATTGTGGCGGCTGCAGGGCGAACGGCCAGCGCTGGTAGTAGGACCGCCAAGCACCGTGCGGTACGGCGGGCGCGATAAACCGGGTGAAGGTGATCCCTTGGCCGAACGCGGTGAACGTGTCGACGAGATCGGTGATGGGCCGGACGACCTCGGCGAACCGCGGTGTGAACCATTGACTACCCGGGTCACCGAATACGTGCTGCATATCGATGACGGCCAGCCTGACGGCCTTTCCGGCCTCGGTCATCCGGGCACGCTCGCCGAGGGCCGGCCGCCGGCGATATTCGCGGGCCGCTCCTCCTGTGCGCGGATGGCGGGCCGGCTGAACGCCAAGGTCAGCACCAGCCCGATCAGGAGTGCGGCCAGCACGCCGAGGTTGGCAAAGGCCCAGGACCCGGCCTTGCCGCCCAGGCCGAGCGGTGACAGCAGGTAGCCCTGCCAATCCAGCCAACTGGCTGCAGCATTGGTGACCAGACCCCAGCCGATCACGGTGCCCACCACGATGAGCACGATCGGTAGCACGCGGACATCACCGTAACGCCCATCGGGGCGGTAGAGATCGACCTCGTCGTAATCGCGGCGTCGCAGCGCGATATCGGCCAGCATGACGCCGCACCAGGCCGCCACCGGCACCCCCAGTGTGATCAGGAACCCCTGGAACTGAACCAGGAAGTTCTTAGCCACGAACACCACATATACGGTCGCGACGATCATGATCACTCCGTCGATGAGGGCAGCGACGTACCGCGGTGCCCGCAGTCCGACCGTAAGCAGCGCCAGGCCTGAGGAGTAGATGTCGAGCACCGCGCCGCCGACCAGACCGAGTACGGCGACCAGCGCGAACGGCACCAAGAACCAGGTGGGTAGCTGGGTGGCCAGCGCCCCGATCGGATCGGCGGCGATGGCAGTACTGAGGTCAGCGGAAGAGCCGGCCAGCAGTAGGCCGAACAGCAGTAGCACGATCGGCGCCAGCGATGAACCGAAGGTGGTCCAGCCGATCACCCCGCGGGTCGAGGATGAGCGCGGCAGGTAACGGGAGTAGTCGGCGGCGGCATTGACCCAGCCGAGGCCGAAGCCGGTCATCAGGAACACCAGAGCACCGATAAACGCCTGACTCGAGCCCGATGGCAGGGCCGAGACGGTGCTCCAGTGGATCTTGTCGAGGACCAGGACGATGTAGACCACCGTCAAGACGCCGGTCACCACGGTGATCACCGCCTGCATCCGCATGATGACGTCGAAACCCATCACGCCACCAGCCACGATGAGCGCGGCTACCACGATCAAGGCGATGATCTTGGTCGCCGTACCGCCGCCCCAGCCGAGGCGATCGAACACTGTCGCGGTGGCGAGCGTCGCCAGCACAGTCAGCACGGTTTCCCACCCCACCGTCAACACCCACGAGATCAGCGCGGGCAGCTTGTTGCCACGAACACCGAACGCAGCCCGGCTCAGCACCATGGTGGGCGCCGAGCCGCGCTTACCCGCGACCGCGATGAAGCCACACAGCAGGAAGGACACCACGATGCCGATGGCGCCGGTGACGACGGCCTGCCAGAACGAGATCCCGAAGCCGAGGGTGAACGATCCGTAACTGAGCCCGAGGATCGACACGTTGGCACCGAACCAGGGCCAGAACAGCTGGCGCGGCCTGCCCTTGCGCTCGGCATCGGATATCACGTTGATGCCGTTGGCCTCGACCCGCAACGCGGCAGCCGGGTCAGTGCTGCTCCCTTGCGCCATAGCGCCTCCAAATGCAGTTCGGTCAGGCCGTCCCGGCGCTACCGGTCCGGCAGGTCTGCTCGCGACAACCTGTGCAGACCTGTTCAGACAAGGTAGGTCCACAGTGGTGCCGGGTCAAGGTGTGATCGATCTTGAACAGGCTCAGAAATGGTCGGTGAGCTGCGCCAACCGGGACAGCTGTAGGACTGAACTGTCGGTGGGATCAAGCTCATCGTGTTCGAGCGCCCAGGTGTTGTCGTTGGGCAGGAAGACGGCATTCCAGCCCGCCCTGCGCGCCGGCAAGATATCGGACTTGGGCGAGTTACCGATCATCCACGTCGTAGCCGGATCCAGGGTGAGCCGCTCGGCCAGATCGAGGTACACCGCGAGATCCTTCTCGGCGACGATGAAAGTGTCCCGGAAGTGATAGGCCAGGCCGGACACGTCGATCTTTCGCTGCTGTTCGTCCTGGGCGCCCTTCGTCAACAGGTACAGCTCGTGCCGGCTGCCGAGTTCGGCCAGCGTCTCAGAGACTCCCGGTACCAGTTCGACCCGATGTTCGAGCAGCGCGATCGCCAGCGACTCGATGTGCTGACGCTCCGCCGTGGTAACCGGACGCTCGCTGAGCTGGGCGAAGCAGTCCCCCAACGTGCGCAGGAAGACCTGGCTGCCGTAGCCGTGCGCAACCGTGTTCGCCCGCTCGATGTCGTCGAACACCGCGCGCACCTCCTCGGTGCGCAGTGTGGGATGTTTCAGCCACGCCACGAAGTCGGCGATGACCTGTTCGAAGAGAATGTTGTTCTCCCACAGCGTGTCATCGGCGTCGAACACGAGCGTCTGCCGTTGCAAGCTCACTTCATCCTCCGGTGCTCGCAGGGACTCCGGTCGCCAAGGCCAGAGCGACGGTCACCCCTGCACAGGTACGACCGTAGCGGTGTTCAGTCGGCATGTGCTTGTCGCGGCGCCGGAGTAACGCCAGCCAGCGGCATGTCGTTGTCCACATGTCGTGGCGGGGCAGCGTGCTTGTCGGGGGGTGAGCTCCACCTCGCCACGACCGGCGGGCGTCAGGTGCATCACCGGCGGCTCCCGCCACTCCTTCTTGTCGAACGGACCCATCTCCTTCGGAAAAGCGTGATCGCCATGACGCTAGCCACCCGGGCCGAGGCCCTCTTCGTCAGCACCTTGCAACCGTCGGATCACCCCAGTTACAACCAGGTGCAGGCCGCGATCCTCCTCAGCCGCCGAACGCACGGCGGCGTGATCGGCTGTGCGATCGACTTCGCGGCCGAATACGGGGAACACCCCGAAGCCTCGGTCGACCGGATGCGCTGGGCGCTGGGTCTGGCCGCCGCGGCACCGGCCGGTGTGGGCCACCGGACTGCCTTGGCGGCCTGAGCGAACCGGCTTCGGGGCACGTCCTAGAGTGGCGGTAGGGCCGGAACTGCTGCATACCCCGGTCTGTATCTGCTCCCGTCCACACGAGGTTCTCATGACAGCACCCCCATCAACAGCGGTCGACACTCCCGTCGAGGTTCGCGACACCATGCGCGCGGCGGTCCTCAGCAAACCCGGTGAGATCCGCATCGAGCAGCGCCCGACACCGATTCCGGGTCCGGACGAGGTGCTGGTCGAAGTCGCCGCCGTGGGGGTCTGCGGCTCGGACGTGCACTACTACGAGCACGGCAGGATCGGAGACTTCGTCGTGGAGTCGCCGCTGGTTCTCGGCCACGAGGTCTCCGGACGGATCGTGTCCGTCGGTGACCGGGTTCCGCGCGAACGGATCGGGCAGCGCGTCGCGCTGGAGCCCGGGCGGGCCTGCCGGCGATGCGACCAGTGCGTGGCCGGTCGATACAATCTGTGCCGTTTCATGCAGTTCTACGGCACCCCTCCCGTGGACGGGGCGCTGGCTGACTATGTGCTCGCGCCGAGCGATCTTGCCTTCGAGATTCCGGCGTCGATGACACAGGAAACCGCGGCGTTGCTGGAACCGCTGTCCGTCGGTATCTGGGCTTGTGAGAAGGCCGGCGTCACTGCGGGCAGCTCCGTGTTGATCGCGGGCGCCGGCCCGATAGGACTCGTGAACGTCCAGGTGGCCCGTGCGCTCGGCGCAACCCGGATCGTCGTCACCGACGTCAACCACGAACGTCTCGAGGTAGCCGCCGGGCTAGGTGCGACGGAGACGGTATTGGCGGGCCAGCAGTCGGCCGGCCCGGAGTTCGACTGCTTCATCGACTGTTCGGGAGCCGCACCCGCTATCGACGCCGGTGTTCGGGCGGTGCGGCCGGCCGGCACGGTGGTCCTCGTCGGGATGGGTGCAGACGTACTCACTGTCCCCTTCGGGGTCCTCCAGCAGAAAGAGCTCAAGCTGACCGGAACCTTCCGGTACGCGCACACCTGGCCGACCGCGATCGCGATGGCGGCAGCGGGCTATGTGGACCTGGACGCCTTGATCACCAGCAGATTCTCCCTTGCCGACACCGAGAAAGCGCTGCAGGCGACATCCCAACCAGGTCAGATCAAGGCCGTTATCGTGCCATGACCCGGTGGTTGGGCCTCAACGGGGCCAACCGGGTTCTCGGCGCGAGTTGATGACCAGGTTCTGAACGAAGGTATCCGGCGGCAGGGTCAGCATGAACTCGACCGCACTGGCCACCGTATCCGGATCCATCATGACCTCGTCGTCCAGGTGCCACTGCTCCATCATCGGTGTGTTCATCGCGCTCGGCATCAGGCCGTGGACGCGTGCCGGCCAGCGGTATTCGTGGGCCTCACGCTGCATGACCCGCGTCAACATGGCCAGGGCCGCCTTCGAGGAGTTGTAGGCGGCGGCGTCGACACCGACGGTGATGGCCGAGATCGAGATGACATTGACGACGTCAGCCGGAAACGGCCTGTCTGCGGAACCGATCGCCTTCAAGAACTCACGAGTCAGGTATAGCGGCCCGGTCTGGTTCACGGCCACAACCCGCCGCCACTGTTCTTCGGTCAGGTCCAGGATGGCCGCACCTCGATCAGTTCCGGCGTTGTTGATCAAGCCATCGAACCGGTCGCCGAACTCGTCGATGGTGGCGCGGACGGCCTCGGCGACACTGACCGAATCGGTGACGTCCAGCGCCAGGGTCGTCGCCGCACCACCCTGTTGGGTGATCAGTTTCGCCGTTGTCTCGGCGCTCTCGGAGTCCACGTCGGCCACCACAGCATGGGCGCCGTGTCCGGCCAATCGCCCTGCGATGGCGCGTCCTAGGCCGCTACCCGCGCCACTGATCAGGATTACCCGCCCGTCCAGGCTTCTCATCCGAGGCATCCTTTCGCTGCCGGCACCGGTTCGAGGTCGGCGCGCTCCACCAGCGCGATCTCGGTGAGAACCTCATCGACCGTGATGTCGAGCAGGGCCGGGTCCACTACCGGGCCGTGCGGATCTCCGTTGCCGTCGCCGTGCCACAGCACCCGGTGCAACGGCGAGGGCGGCGGTCCCCAGAGGTCCGGGGACACCGGACCGAACAGCACCACCGACGGAGTGCGGTAATTGGACGCGACATGCGCGATACCGGTGTCACCGGACACCACCAACCGGGCCTCGGACACCAGGGCCAGCAGCTCGAGGAGCGACAACCCGAGGATCGGCCGTGCCCCGCAAGCCCTGGCGGTGTGGAGTACCAGACCCCGTTCCCGGTCACTACCGGTTATCACGACCCGGTGGCCGTCCCGTTCGAGTTCCCGGCACACAGCCGCAAAGCGCTCAGCCGGCCACCGGCGGGATGGTGATGCCGCCCCGGGATGTACGACAGTCATCCCGTCCGGCATCGCGGCCACCGGCTTGGGTACGCAACCGGCCACGCTGGGCCAGCTATCCTCAGGGAACCCGAGGCCCTCGGCAACCAGGCGGCACCATCGCGAGACCTCATGCTCGTCCTTGAGCCACGCCGGGCCGCGGAGTCCGGACGGTCGGTGGGCAAAGCCGATCAGGCGCTCGGGGCCGAGTTCGTGCAGAAGCCCTCGACTCGCCGGACCCTTGCCGTGCAGATCGATCGCGAGCTGCACCGGACCGCTGTGGCTGCTGAGCGGCGCCAGTTCGTTCGCGGCAAACAGGCCATCAACGAAGGGCAGCAGTTCGACAACCGGCGCGAACCGGGCCGGGGCGGCGAGGACGATCTCGTGACCCGGTAGCGCCTGCCGAACCAGTCGAAGGGCCGGCAGACCGGTGAGGAAGTCGCCCAGACCCAATGCGCGCAGCGCCAGGGCTCGAGGCCTGGTCACTGCGTGCCCGCTGCGATCGCGTCTGTCTTCGGGGCCGCCAGGCCGACCAGGGCCGTTGTCGACCGTCCCTGCAGATATGGCACTGTCACCGCCACGCCCCCCCATTCACCGAGCACCTCAGCTTCCGGCAGCGATATGCCGGAGTAGTCGCCGCCCTTGGCCCAGATCGCCGGTTGGATCCGTCGCAGCGCCTCGATGGGGGTGCCCTCGTCGAAGACCACGACCGCATCGACGCAGTGCAACGCCGCCAACAGTCGGGCTCGGTCCGCCGCCGGCTGCAGTGGCCGCCCGCAGCCTTTCAGCCGGCGGACAGAGTCGTCGGAGTTCACGCACACGACGAGGTAATCGCCAAGCGCGCGAGCGGCCTCCAGGGTCGAAACGTGCCCGGCGTGTAGCAGGTCGAAACAGCCGCCGGTGGCCACGATCACCCCACCGGCGCGCCGCACCTGCGACCAGGGGGCCAGGTCCTCATCGTCGGAGTCAGCCTCATCGCACACAGCCTCATCGCACACGGCCTCATCGCGAATCGCACCGATTCCCGCCGCGGCGCCGGATTCGACGAACCGTCCGGCCGCGGTCACCGCCATCATGACCGCCTCACTGATCAGCGCGCCGTCGGCCAGCGCGGCGACGGCCGCGGCCGCGAAGCTGTCCCCGGCTCCGCAGGTGTCCCGGGCCGATACGGCCGAGCCGGCAACCACCAGCGGGGTCGCCTCGCCCTGGGAGAGAACGGCGCCCTGCCGGCCGCGGGTGACGCAGACGCCGCCGACCTGCCAGTCGCGACCGAGGGTCTCGGCCGCGGTGCAGAGCTCGGCGAGCGTTCCGGTCGTTGCCGACGGGACGAAGCCCCGCAGCTCGGGCTCGTTGGGCGTGACTATGGTCGTATCGGCCACGGGCCGACGGCCGCGCGGATGCGGATCCCAGACCAGCGGGATCCGTCCGGCCGCGGCGGCCAGCAATCTTCGTATCTCCGGCACCGAGGTGACACCTCGCCCATAGTCGGAGACCAGGATCGCCGCGGCCCGGGCGAGCGTCTCGCCCAAGTCCTGTGGAACGGACGTCACGACGCCGGGCTCGCCGCCCCGATCGATCCGTGCCACGGCGTGGTCACCTGCCCGCAGCCTGGTCTTGACCGCCGTGCTGCCGGTCCAGGGCAGCGCCAGCACGGTGACCTCCTGGCTGAGCAGGGCTCGCAACTCGGTCGCCGCATCGTCGGCTCCAAACGGCGCGATCAGCACGACCGGTCGGCTGCTGCCTCGAGCCGCCAGCAGCGCCGCCAAGGCTGCGCCGCCAGGCCGTCGACGTTCGCAGCAGTCCTCCAGCACCGGAACGGGCGCCTCGGGTGACATCCGTTCGGACCGGCCGATGACATCGACGTCCAGTAGCACATCGCCGAGCACCACCAACGGCGCCGTCACGGCAACACCCTGAGCGGATCGGGGTAGCTGCCGGTACCGAGTTCGGAGTCCATTGCCTCACACAGCAGGTGCAAGCCGACCAGGTGAAGCTCTTGGATCGTCGCAGTGACCTCCGACCGGACGGTCATCGCCTCATCGCAAGCAGCCGCCAATGGATTGGGCGCCGGCCCGGTCATGGCCCAGGTGGTCAGGCCCAGCGAGCGCGCCTTGATGGCTGCCGCCAGCACGTTGCGACTACGGCCCGAGGTCGACATCACCACGAGTATGTCGCCGGCCCGACCGTGCGCCCACACCTGTCGAGCGAAGACCTCGTCGGCCCCGTAGTCGTTGAGGATCGCCGTCAGCGCAGACGGTTCGCAATGCAGAGCCACCGCCGAGAAGGGCGGTCGATCCTCGCGATACCGCCCGACGATCTCGGCGCTGAGATGTTGGGCCTGGGCCGCGCTGCCACCGTTGCCGGCAACCAGTAGCCGACCGCCGGCCGCCAGTCGCCGGGCCAGGAATCGCCCCCAGCGCACGCTGATCTCCGCAGACCGCCCGAACCCGGAAAGCGCATCGGCGAGCGACTCCAGATGAGACTGCGCGACCGGCGCGAGCAGCTCGGTCATCGAATCGCCTCCGCCGTTCGCACCGCGTCACGGTGCTCAGCAAGGACCGAGAGGTACGACTCTTCGGTTTTGCGGGCAACCCAATCCCAGCCGTACCGGCTTTGCGCCCGCTTGCGTCCGGCTGCACCCATCGCGGCCCGCCCGCGCTCGTCGGCGAGCAGGCCCTGCGTTGCAGCAGCGATTGCTGCCGGGTTCCGAGGCTCCACGAACACTCCTGTCACGCCGGCCACGATCGTGTCGAGTAGCCCGCCGACCGCGGTCGCGACGACCGGCACCCCGCAAGCCATGGCTTCGAGCGGGACGATGCCGAACGGCTCGTACCAGGGGACGGCCAGCAGCACATCAGCGCCTCGGATCACTGCCGGCAATTCGTCGTGAGTGACCCGACCGGTGAACGTGACCCGTCCGACCGTCCCACACTCGCGCGCGATCGCTGCGAGCCGGGCGATCTCGGGGTCACCGGCCAGCTCGTGCGGGCTCGGGCCCCCGACGACGACGAGTTCGGTGTCGGGCAGATATGCCATGGCGCGCACTGCATCCTCGATCCCCTTGCGCTCGACCAACCGGCCGACGACGAGCAACCGGGCCGGTCGATCTCCCCGGGGCGGCTGAGGATCCACGGTTTTGAAGAGATCCAGGTCTACCCCGCAGGGCACTACATCGATCCTGCCCTCGGCCGCGCCCATGGCGGACAGTTCCGCGACCTCGTCGGTACAGGTAGCGATGATCCGATCGACCGAACATGCGACTCGGCGTTCGAGGCCGATACGGGCAGTCGGGCTGGTGTCACCGGCGCCCTGCCAGCGACGTTTGACCGTTCCCAGCGCATGAAACGTCTGCAGCACCGGCGTGGCAGTCACCCCCGCAGCCTTGATGGCGGCCAGCCCGCTCATCCAGAAATGGCCGTGCACCACGTCTGGAGGATCAAGTCGCCACCGCCGAGCCAACTGGACCGCGAAGGCGTCCATGTAGGGCAACAGTTCGTCCTTCGGCACCTCCCGCGGTGGGCCGGCGTGCACGTGTTCCACCTGCACCCCCGAGGCCATTCGCACTCGCCTGGGCAGGGCGGACTGGTCGGCTCGGGTGTACACCACCACCTCGTGACCGCGGGCGACCAGCGCAGCCGACAGCGCGGCGACGTGAACATTCTGACCGCCGGCATCGACCCCGCCGAGACACGCCAGCGGACTTGCGTGCTCGGACACCATTGCGATCCTCATCCGCCCCACCTCACCCTTCGCCGAACGTGCAGGACATCAACCGATCCCAGTCCTGGAGAAACCGCGCCAGCCCGTATCGATCCAATGCGGCGGCCCGGGCGAGTAGGCCCGCGGCCCGGGCAGCCTCTGGCTCGTGCAGAAAGGTTCGGTACGCCCTGAGCAATTGCCCGATGTCCGTCGACACCCGTCCCGCGCCGGTCGGCACCGCCTCGCACACCTCGGTGGTTCCTAGCGCAACCACCGGCATTGCCAGTTGCATGGCCTCCAGCAGCGAGAGACCGAGCGAGGTCCATCGGACCGGATGCAGGTACACCCGACGCCGGGCGAGTTGGTCATGCATCTGGTCCTGGGAAAAGAGGTCCTGGTAGGCCGTCATGGATTGGCTGCGGAAACCTGAGACAAATTCCTTGGTCTGCATGCCGAAAACGTCAACTCCTCCGATCTCGGCGAACCTCGGGATCAGGTCGGCGCCGACGACCCGGCCGCGCCGGCCCGGCTCGTTGACCACCACCGCGCCATGACCGATCTCTCCGGTGTACCGGGCACCGGGGTCGACGATGCCATGTTCGATCACCTGAGTCCGCGCTCTACCGTTGTCCCAAAACAACTCGTTGAAGTAGGTCACGTGGACCAGCGGGATATCAGCTCGTTCGGCGACCACATGCCGCTGCCGACAGGGCTTCTCGGCCGGCGTGTTGTGTTCGAGGTACACCGCGGGGATACCTGAGCCCGGCTTGCGGCCCAGCCAACGCTGCACCAGTTCGATCTCACGCGGGCGCTGTAATACAACGAGATCCACTTGCTCATCTCTCAACTGCTCAGGGGTAATTTCGACCACGCTCTGGGGCCAGTTCCAGCTACGGGCGCGCCCGACGCCGTCCGGGCCTCGGTCGGGCAGCACCGGGACGAGGTAGGTATGCCGGCCCTGGACGAAGGCGGTCGTCCAACTGCCGTGCACATGCCACAACAGGACCCTCATCGCGGGACCACCTCCCCCGCGGCCGATGAGACGAGCTGCTCGACGGAGTCGAGGATCTGCTCAGCCGTCACGGAATTCAGGCATGGGTGGCCCCCGACCGGGCAGAGCACACTTCGAGTGTCCCGGCACGGTGCATCCTGATCACCCAGCAGTATCATCGCAATCCCGTATGGAGCCCATCGGGCGGCCGGGACGACGGGCGCGAACAACGAGACGACGGGGGTCCCTACCGCAGCGGCCAGATGAGCCGGACCGGTATTGGCCGCTACCAGCACTTTCGCTGACCTCAGCACCCCCGCCAGCTCAGCCAAAGTGAGCCGGCCACCCAGATCCAGCACCGGAGTGCCGCGGTCCACCGCGGCCGCGGCGATGTGCGCGGTCAGCGACTGCTCGGCTCGGCTGCCGGTCACCACCACCGTCCAACCCGCATCGTGCAGGCGCGAAACGGCAGCTCGCCAGCGGTCGGCAGGATAGGCGCGGGCAGCGGCGGTCGTGCCCGGATGTACCGCGATATAGGGGGTATCAGGCGACAGGCTGGGTGCTGCCGGGGTGTCGGCCACAGTTCGCACCGCGAGTCTGGCGTCGTCGCCGGCCGGCAGCCTGAAACCCGCTGCCTGGACGAAGTCAAGAATTCGCAGCGGTTCGGGGCCCTCGGGTGCCGGCGGCAAGCGCAGGTCGAGCAACGACCCCGGATAGTCCTCGCTGCTCGCCGCGATCCGCGGCACCCCGGCCAGGCGCAGCAGTAGCGCGGTAGGAAGCGGGGATTGATGAAACGAGGTCAGGATGACCGCTTCGTCGATGTCCAGTTTCCGAAGGGTCTGAAGAATCGACGCGATGTCGGCGCGCTCCACCGCCGGTGCCGGGTTCAGAATCCAGGGGCACGGCCACACCAGCACATCGTCGACACCGGGCAGCAAGCGCGCTGCGTCCGCGCCAAGCGGGCTGGCCAGCATCGTGACCCGGCTGGCTCCGGCAGCCACCGCGCGGACAGCCGGTCCGGAGACCAGCACGTCGCCCATGCTGTCCAGCCGGACCACGAGTACATGGCGTCTCACGCGCGTTTCCCTTCACCCAACACCAGATCCACGGCCTCACCGAGAGTGGCCACCTGAACCGGTGCGGCCAGGATCTCCTCGGTGCGGGTCCGCTCGGTAGGCACCATGATCGCCCGGGCCCCGGCGTTGCGCGCCGAACCGATGTCCGAGCCGATATCGCCGATGACCACGCAGCCCTCGACCGAGATGCCCAGTAGCTGCGCAGCCTGCTTGACGAGACCGGGCGCGGGTTTTCGGCAGCCGCATCCGTCGGTCTCCCGATGCGGGCACACCAGCCAGGCATCGAAGGGGCCGAGCAGTTCCTCGATCCGTCGGTTGACCGCATCGACTGCGGCCCTGGTGAGCATGCCGCGCCCGATCGCGGATTGATTGGTGATCACGGCCACCGGAATTCCCGCAGCGCGTAACCGGTCGAGGGCAGCGGCTGCTCCGGGCAGCGGTTCGACGCGGCTCGGATCGCCGTTGTACGGAATGTCCTTGACAATCGTCCCGTCCCGATCGAGCAGTACCGCCAGCGGCGGCTCCCGGGTACCCAAGGCACGCGACCCGGACATCAGGGCCGGCGAATCGCCATCCACCGCAGGGCGGTGGACGGTAACACCGCCCCGGGCCGAGAGCGCCCGAAGCCAGAACCAGGACGCGGCAGGCGGGATAACCACGCTGGTGGAGAGCATTCGCATGATCTCCCGGAAATCCCGCGGACCGGGCGCGATACGGCGCCCGGCGAACTCCGCTGTTCCAACTGCCCAGCCGGCGAAGGCGGAGCCGGCGAGCCGCGCTTTGCCCGCCAAAGCCGCCGAACCGGCCAGCAGGCCGAGAGCGCTGATCAGCAGGTGTTGCGGGCGGCGCCCCAGCGGTGCGTGGGCTCGACGTCGCCAACCCGCCCCGTGCACGCGGCGCATCCGCACATCGTCGGCATTACCGCGCTGCTGGTTCAGACTTGCCCACCAACTGAACGGCCGCACCGGGTGCGTGGTGCACCGACGGCCCTCGACCAGTCGGTAGCCCAGGCCCAGGACGCGCAGGGCCAGGTCGGCATCCTCGCGGAACGCGCGGGGGAATCCCTCGTCGAACCCCCCGACCTCGGCGAGAATGTCTCGGCGATAGGCCATATCCGCCGTGATCCAACGCGCTCGCTGCAGACCCGCAGTGCCACGCTCCCAGTCGTTCGGCCGTCGATCTGACGGCAGCGGGACAGTGATTCGGGCCTGGCTACCGGCCACGTCAGGCGGCACGTAGGTGAGGTCGGCGTCCAAGGCTCGTAACCAGTCGTGCTCGACCAGCACATCGTCATCGAGGAAACAGATCCAGGCCGCGGTACCGGCACGCCAGCCGACGTTCCGGGCTGCGGCGGGCCCGCGCCCGGTGCTGCGCAACACCCTGACCGACAGTGTGCCGACGTCAGGCCCGACCGTAAGGGCGGCGCCCGTCCGGTGCGCCGGACGGTCATCGACGAGGTAGATCGGCGGTGCCGGTAAGCCGGTGTGGGTCGAGGAGGTCGCGATGCTCAGCAGCAGCCCAGGCAACGAGTCCCGTCCGAGCGTCGGAACGACGATGTCGACCCAGGGTCGGCCGCCGTCGGGATCGGTCACGAACGGCCCACCCGATCTGGCCGTCGTACCGCGAATGGTCCCAGGGCCAAGAGGTCGACCGGGGTGGAGCCGAAGCATTCCAGAGCATCGCTCGGTGAATCGACCATCGGGCGGCCGGCCGTGTTCAGGCTGGTGTTGACCACTACCGGTAAGCCGCTTCGATACTCGAATCGCTCGAGCATCCGGGCCAGTAACGGTTCAATCGCAGCATCGACGGACTGGATACGGGCGGTGCCGTCGACATGAACGACCGCCGGAATCCTTGCGCGCCAGGACTGCTGCACGTAGTGCACGAAGAGCATGTACGGCGAGGACATCGGTCCGCCGCTGAATATCTCGGCCGCGCGGGAGGCCAGAACCATCGGTGCCACCGGCCGAAACTGCTCGCGGCCCTTGACATCGTTGAGGCGGCGCAGGTTCGCCGCACGGCCCGGGTGGGCCAGCAAGGAGCGGTGCCCCAGGGCACGTGGGCCGAACTCGCTCCTGCCCTGGAACCAGGCGACGATGCCGTCCCGGGCCAACTCCCGGGCTACCTCATCGGCGATGTCGGCGGGCCGGTCGTAGGAAACCCTGGCGATCCGCAGAGCTGATTCGAGTTGCGCGTCGGTCCACTCGCGGCCCAGATCGGCGCCAGGAAAGGACTCGATGGGCTCAGCCGAATTCTGTGCCAGATACAGGGCGCCTCCCAGAGCGGTCCCAGCGTCACCGGCGGCAGGCTGAACCCAGACTTCGCGAAACGGGCCGTCGGCGAAAACCCTGCTGTTGG
>JAVEEN010000065.1 GCA_030840445.1 Pseudonocardiales bacterium | reverse complement strand
GCTCATGAGCGCCTCTGGCGGCAACAAGGCCGTGGTGGCGGCGCTCGGTGCGAACCTGGGTATCGCGGTCATCAAGTTCATCGCGTTCCTCTTCACCAGGTCGTCCTCGATGTTGGCCGAATCGGTGCACTCGCTGGTCGACTCCGGTAATCAGGGCCTGCTGCTGCTCGGCGCGAACCGGGCCAAGCAGACCGCGACGCCGGAACATCCCTTCGGGTACGGCAGAAACCGCTACGTCTACGGATTCCTCGTCGCGCTCTGTCTGTTCTCCGTCGGAGGCCTGTTCGCGCTGTACGAGGGCATCGGCAAGATCGCCCACCCGCACCACCTGGACAGCCCGCTGATCGCGGTGGCCGTCCTGATCGTGGCGATCGGGCTGGAGGGCTTCTCGTTCCGTACCGCGATTCGAGAATCCCGGGAACACAAGGGCACCTCGTCCTGGTTCGAATTCATCCGGCACGCCAAGATGCCGGAACTGCCGGTGGTCCTGCTCGAAGATTTCGCGGCCCTGGTCGGTCTGGCGCTCGCGCTGCTCGGGGTCGGGCTGAGCGCGATCACCGGCAACGGTGTCTGGGACGGTGTCGGCACGACCGCGATCGGCGTGCTCCTGATCGCCGTGGCGATCATCCTGGTGATCGAGACGAAGAGCCTGCTGCTCGGCGAGGCGGCAAGCCCGGCCGCTAATCGGCGCATCACCGAAGCCCTGGTTGGCGAGGGCATCTTGCGGGTCATTCACCTGCGGACGATGCACCTCGGTCCGGACGAGCTCCTGGTCGGTGCCAAGGTCTCGATCGGGGGACAGGTCTCCTTGGCCGAGGTCGCGTCCATGATCGACGCGGCCGAGGCCCGGATCCGGGCGGTGGAGCCCGCGGCCCGAGTGATCTATATCGAGCCAGATCTGGATCGCGGCGACCAACAGTCCTCGGCGCCGGGCGATGTCGCCCATGTGGTCGGGGTAGCGGAGGTGGCCGGTGTCGGCGACCTGATTGACCGGGGACCCGCTTCCCCGGTTGACGGTGTCGCCGAGAGCCCGGCTGCGACACCGCTGGCCGGAGAAGGTGCCCGCTGACGTGACCAGCCGACAGACCGTCGAAGCCCGAGCTCTGCCGCCGATCCTGCGCTTGCGAAACGCTGTCCGCGACTACGCGTGGGGATCGGTGACTGCGATTCCGGAGCTGCTCGGCATCGAGCCCACTGGGGCACCGGCGGCCGAGTTGTGGATGGGCGCGCATCCGGACGAGCCGTCCAGGTGGGCAGACGACCCGGCGGAGCCCGGCCTGGACGCACTGATCGATGCCTGGCCGCAGGAGATCCTCGGGGCCGGCAGCGTGTCACGGTTCGGCCCGCGACTGCCCTTCCTGCTCAAGGTGCTCGCGGCGGAAAAGTGCCTGTCGATGCAGGTGCATCCCAATGCCGAACAGGCCAGAGCCGGATACCTTGACGAGGAGCAGCGCGGCATCCCGCGCACCGCGGCGCAACGGAACTATTCCGACGCCTTTGCCAAGCCGGAACTGCTCTACGCGTTGACCGAGGTGGACGCGCTGTGCGGGTTCAGGCCGGTGGCTGGAACCGTGCAGCTCTTCGATGCCCTGATCGGTCTCGGCGTGTCACGGCTGAGCCCCTACCGTGACCTGCTGGCGGCCGAGGAGGGAATCCGCGCCACCTTCACGACGATGCTGACGCTGCCGGAGGCAGCGCGGCTGAGCCTGATCGACAGCGTCATCGCCGGCTGCCGAAGCCTGGTCGCCGCCGATGCGGAGCAGCAGTGGTCCGATGCGGCAGGTGCCTCGGTGCTGGCAGCCGAAGACTTCCCGGGCGATATCGGCGCGGTGCTCGCTCTGCTGCTCAATCATGTCCGGCTCCGTCCGGGCCAGGCGATCTTCCTCGGCGCGGGCAACGTGCATGCCTACTTGCGTGGAATGGGCGTCGAGATCCTGGCCAACAGTGACAACGTGCTGCGCTGCGGACTCACACCCAAGCACGTGGACGTGCCCGAACTGTTACGGATCGCGGACTTCAGCCCGCTGGCCGAACCGCTCTGGGAGCCGCGGGTGTCCGACGAACCTAGGGTGGTGTTCGACGTCCCGGTGCCCGATTTCCGGTTGACGGTCGTGCAGCCGTCCGGCGCCGAGATCGAGGTGGCTGGCCATGGCCCGATGATCGTGCTGAATACCGCTGGATCGCTGACCGTGCAGGCCGCCGGGGCCGCGGTTCAGCTGGAGCGCGGTGAGTCGGCGTTCGTCCGAGCCGGCGCCTCCGAGGTGCGGGTCCTCGGCTCCGGCCAGGCGTTCGTCGCCTCCGAAGGGCTCTGAGGGAACCTCCGGGAGTGTTCGCAGAAATCTGACACAACTCTGGTAGAGTTTCACCTCGATGAAGCCCCTGACCATGCAGCAAGCCTCCGAAGCGACCGGTTGGTCGCCGCGGATGTTGCGCTACATCGAGCAGGTCGGCTTGGTCGCGACCCAACGCACGCCTGGCGGCCACCGTCTCTACGGGCCCCGCCAGATCGACCGGCTGCGCAGCCTGCGAGCGCTGATCGACCAGCACGGGATCGGTCTCACCGATGTCGCCTTCGAACTCCGAATGCGCACCGAGGTCGGTCTTTCGCAGGCGGTGGACACCTGGTTCGGTGCCGTGCACCGGGCCCAGCCGTCGCCCGAGTCGGACCGGTACCGCCGGTTGGCCCTGGACGAGCAGGACTTTCCCACCTTCACCGCGCAATACCAGCCCCGAACCACAGGCCCGAAGCACACAACCGGAGGAGAAACTGTGAGCATCACCCTCACGCCCGACACCGCTGGCTCGGTCAGCGATTTCAAGGTCGCAGACCTGACCCTGGCCGCCTACGGCCGCAAGGAGATCGAGCTCGCCGAGCACGAGATGCCGGGCCTGATGGCCCTGCGCAAGGAATTCGGTGCAAGCCAGCCGCTGGCCGGCAAGAAGGTCGCCGGCTCGCTGCACATGACCACCCAGACCGCGGTGTTGATCGAGACGCTGGCCGCGCTGGGTGCAGACGTGCGTTGGGTCAGCTGCAACATCTTCTCGACCCAGGACCATGCGGCCGCTGCCATCGTGGTCGGCCGCGACGGTACTCCGGACAACCCGCAGGGCATTCCGGTGTTCGCATGGAAGGGCGAGACGCTCGAGGAGTACTGGTGGTGCACCGAGCAGATGCTGACCTGGCCGGACGGCACCGGCCCAGACTCCATCGTCGATGACGGTGGCGACGCGACTCTGTTGATCCACATGGGCGTCGAGTACGAGGCCGCCGGCGTCGTCCCGTCCCCGGCTGAGAACGACTCGGACGAGTACAAGATCATCCTGGAGACTCTGCGCCGTTCGGTGGCCACCACCCCGACCAAGTACACCGAGATATCGCAGTCGATCATCGGCGTGACCGAAGAGACCACCACCGGCGTCCACCGCTTGTACGAGTTCGCCAAGGCGGGCACGCTGCTGTTCCCGGCGATCAACGTCAACGACTCGGTCACCAAGAGCAAGTTCGACAACAAGTACGGCTGCCGGCACTCCCTGATCGACGGCATCAACCGCGCCACCGACGTCATGATCGCCGGCAAGCTCGCCGTCATCTGCGGCTACGGCGACGTCGGCAAGGGTTCGGTCGAGTCGCTGCGTGGCCAGGGCGCGCGCGTCGTCGTGACCGAGGTCGACCCGATCTGCGCACTGCAGGCCGCCATGGAAGGCCTGGACGTCGTCCGGCTCGAAGACGTCGTCGAGAAGGCCGACATCTTCATCACCACCACCGGCAACAAGGACATCATCATGGCCGAGCACATGGCCAAGATGAAGCACAACGCGATCGTCGGCAACATCGGTCACTTCGACAACGAGATCGACATGGCCGGCCTGGCTCGCATTCCCGGGATCGAGAAGATCGAGGTCAAGCCGCAGGTTCACGAGTGGAAGTTCCCGGCGCGGGGTACCCAGCGGGCCCACTCGATCATCGTGCTGAGCGAGGGACGGCTGCTCAACCTGGGCAACGCGACCGGTCACCCGAGCTTCGTGATGAGCGCGTCGTTCTCCAACCAGACCATCGCGCAGATCGAGATCCACACCAAGCGCGGTGAGTACGGCAACGATGTATACGTGCTGCCCAAGCACCTGGACGAGAAGGTCGCCCGGCTGCACCTGGCGGCGGTCGGTGCCACCCTCACCGAACTGACCAAGGACCAGGCCGAGTACATCGGCGTGGACGTCGCGGGCCCGTACAAGCCGGAGCACTACCGCTACTGAGGTCCCGGTTCAGCCGTAGTGCGGCCCGAGCAATCGGTCTCCTCGTATCAACGCCTTGGAGCCGAAGGTTCGGGCCGCACTATGCATTCCGGGGGATGTGCCTCGTGATCTGGGACAGGTAGGGCGCAAAGACCCGGCCGAGCTCGGTGGCGGTCGCCTCCGGCCGGGCCGCGGGCAATATCACGTGCGAGATGGCGAGCCGGACGACCGCATCGGCGTATGACAGCACCTGATCGCGGTCCGCCTCCGGCCACTCGGTCAGGAAATGGCTGGTCAGCCGATCGGTGACGAAGGGCAGTACGGTGGCGCCCTGGCCGGTCAGCAACGCCCCGAGGCTCGAGTGCCTGGAGTCGTCACCGCCGCTGACGATGATCGCTCGGAGCAGCGGCTGCTCGGCGGTGAGGCGCAGGAACACCTCCAGCGCCGCGGTCAGTCCCGCGACGGCGTCGCCCGGGTGCTCGTCCAGCGCGGTCTCGACCTCGTTGAGGAAACGTATCGACTCGCGCAGCAACAGCGCCCGTCCCAGTTCGTCCTTACTGCCGAATTCGTTGTAGACCGTCTGTCGGCTGACCCCGACCGTGGCGGCAAGGTCGGCCATCCGGGTGGCTGTCCAGCTGTCGCGGGCCAGCGCCTCTCCGGCAGCATCCAGAAGCGATTCCCGCAGCAGTTCGCGGACTTTCTCGGCGTAGCTGAGCCTGACGCTGGACTCGGTACCGGGCCGCCCGCCTGGCCCGGCCGCCGTTGACACGGACGCCCGATCCGGGCGTTCCGGCGACTTGTCCCGACGCCTGGACGATCTGCTCATGGCTGCTCAAGCTACCCGTCCGAGGCGGCTCGAGCTGTCAAAGGGGTGGACACGTCAGGCCAGTGCGACCGGCACCGGCCGCGCCGCAGCGCGTGAGTGCCCGCGGGATGCCACGATGGAGGTATGAAGCCCCGTGTTCTGGTAGTCGACGACGACTCCTCACTCGCCGAGATGCTCGGTATCGTGCTCCGGTCCGATGGATTCGAACCGGCCTTCGTGCCCGACGGATCGCGGGCCCTGGCCGCCTTCCGGGAGGTCAAGCCCGACATCGTGCTGCTCGACCTGATGCTTCCCGGGGTGAGCGGCATCGACGTATGCCGCGCGATCAGGGCCGAGTCCGGGACGCCGATCATCATGTTGACCGCCAAGAGTGACACTGTAGATGTGGTTCTGGGTCTTGAATCAGGTGCCGATGACTATGTCGTCAAGCCCTTCAAACCCAAGGAACTCATCGCCCGGATGCGCGCCCGGCTCCGGCGCCACGACGACAACGGCGGGGAGACCCTGATGATCGGACCGCCTGAATCGCCGGTGACCATCGACGTGCAGGCCCACCAGGTCGTGCGCGACGGCGAACAGATCTCTCTCACACCGCTCGAATTCGATCTGCTGGTGGCGCTGGCTCGCAAGCCGCGCCAGGTGTTCACCCGCGAGGTGTTGCTCGAACAGGTCTGGGGCTACCGTCATGCCGCCGACACCCGGCTGGTCAACGTCCACGTCCAGCGGTTGCGGTCCAAGGTGGAGCGTGATCCCGAGCGGCCCGAGGTGGTCCTGACGGTGCGTGGAGTCGGTTACAAAGCCGGCCCCCCATGACCCGGCGGCGCGCGCTGGATGCTGCCCGCGTCGCGCTTGTTGTCGCTGGACGTTGGATCGCGGGACAGGGCAGGCGCCTGGGCAGCACCTGGCGTAGGTCGTTGCAGTTCCGGGTGGCGGCCACGACTGTCGTTGTGACCGGACTCATCGTGCTGCTGATCGGACTCTTCCTGATCGATCAGATCAGCAACGGGATCCTCAAGGCCAAGCAGAGTGCCGCGGTGGCGCAGGCCAACGCCGGCCTGGTGCCGGCCCGCCGAGCATTCAACGGAGTCGCTCCCGGAGACCTGGCTGGGGTCCGTCAGGCGGTCGACCAATTGACCACCGAGCTGACCTCCACCGGCAACAACGCCGGTCTCTTCACCATCGCGGTGCGGTCCCCGGACGCGACCGTGGATCACGAACTGGCCAACGGGCCTGCGATCGCGGCGGACCTTCGGGCGGTGGTGAAGACCAATGCCATCGCGAAGCAGTACGCCCCTGTGCTGGAACCGAACGGCAAGACGGTGCCCGGGCTGATCGTAGGGGAGCCGGTCACGACAAAGGCCGGATCGTTCGAGTTGTACTACCTCTTTCCCCTGACCGCCGAGCAGCAGACCATCGATCTGGTGCAACAGACCGCCTCGATCGCCGGTATCGCGCTGGTGTTGCTGGTTGCCGTGATCGCGGTCATCGTCACCCGTCAGGTGGTGCGTCCGGTGCGGGTCGCGGCGCAGACCGCCGAGCGCCTTGCCGCCGGTGACCTGTCGCAACGCCTGGAGGTATCCGGCGAGGACGACATCGCACTGCTGGCCATGTCGTTCAACGACATGGCCACCAGCCTGCAGCAGCAGATCCAGCGACTGGAGCAGCTATCCCGGCTGCAGCAGCGGTTCACCTCCGACGTCTCCCACGAGCTGCGGACGCCCTTGACCACCGTCCGGATGGCCGCCGAACTGCTGCACGGTAGCCGGGATACCTTCGCTCCGGAACTCGGGCGTTCGGCCGAACTGCTCACCCGCGAGCTGGACCGGTTCGAGAACCTGCTGGCCGACCTGTTGGAGATCTCGCGCTACGACGCGGGTGCTGCTCACCTGGAGGTGGAGCGGGTGGACTTCACCGGCATCGTGGAGCGCGCGGTGTCGGCCAGTGAATCGTTGGCCCAGCGCCACGGCACCGAGCTACTCGCTGACCCGGGCTCGGGCGAGGCCGTGCTGGTGGAGGTCGACTCCCGCCGGGTGGAGCGAATCCTTCGCAATCTCATCGCCAACGCGCTGGACCATGCCGAAGGCAAGCCGGTCGAGATCCAGGTGGCCGCGGACGAGCACGCGGTCGCGGTCGCCGTCCGAGATCACGGCATCGGCCTGCGTCCGGGGGAGGCCGGTCTGGTCTTCAACCGGTTCTGGCGCGGCGACCCGTCCCGAAGCAGGCTCACCGGCGGTACCGGCCTCGGCCTGGCGATAAGCCTGGAGGATGCCCGGTTGCACGGTGGTTGGCTGCAGGCCTGGGGCGAGCGTGGCCAGGGTGCGAATTTCCGCCTTACCCTTCCCCGCGATCTCGGCGGCACACTGGACTCCTCACCCCTGCCGCTCATTCCCTCGGAGGTCGACGCGTGAACTCGCCAGCGCGCGGTGCCGCGCTCGGCGCCGCGAACAAGAGCCGGCGCCGGCTGGGCCTCGCGGCCCTGCTGGCCGGCCTGGTGCTGCTCGCCGGTTGTTCGGGTGTGCCTCGTTCATCGCGGCCAGAAGTCGTCCAGACGATCCCCGGCAACGCCTCCGCGGCTCCCTCGGAGGCCGGACCGGCTGCCGGCGACGAGCCGCGCGCCATCGTCCAGGGCTTTCTCAACGCCGCAGCCGAATCATCCGACGCCAAGCATTCGTCGGCACGGCAGTACCTGACGACCGAAGCTGGCAGCAAATGGCTGGACAGCTCGGTCACCGTCGTCGCCGACTTCCAGGTGCAGTTCGCCAGTAGCGCGGACACCACGTCAACCGTGGCCGTCAACGTTCAGGCGGTGGGGCACCTCGATAACCACGGTATCTACACGCCGGTGACCAAGGGGGTCGGCGAGGAGGAGAACAAGAAGCTCGACTTCGAGCTGATCAAGGCCAACGGCGCATGGCGCATCAATCAGCTACCGGCGGGCGTGATCATCCGCGCGGACGTGTTCGCCCAGACGTACAGTCCGCGGTTGCTCTACTTCTTCGATCCCACCTTGACCACGCTCATCCCGGACGTCCGATACACGGCCTTGGAAGGCGAGGCGCGCGCGCAGTGGCTGCTGGCCGCGTTACTGGCCGGCCCGCGGCCCGAACTCATCCAATCGGTGCAGAGTGAGGTACCGGCGCAGGTGGACGGACGCCCGGCGGCCATCACCCTGGACGATCCGATCGAGATCGAGTTGCCCGGCACCTCCCAGTTGGACGACCAGAGTCAGGAGCGATTGGCCTATCAGCTGGCCAACACCTTCGGCCAGATCGCCTTCTCGTCATCGCTGCGATTGACCGACTCCGGCAAGGTCGTCGACATCCCGAATATCGGGTCGGTGTTCTCGGCCGAGAGTTTCCCTGCAGTCGGCACGGACGCCCCAGCCCCCGGGGCGCAGAGCTACTACCTACGCAACGGCGGCCTGATCAGTGGCGCAACCGACAGGCCGGTGGCCGGGCCGGTGGGCAGCGGCGCCTACGGTCTGACCTCGGTGGCGGTGCGCCGGGCTGACACCGGCGGTCTGCTCATCGCCGGATTGTCGCCCTCGGGCCTGCTGATCGGCAGTTCCCAGTCCTTGAGCAAGGTCGCCTTGCCGCCAGGGACACCGGGCCGACCGGAGTGGCAGCCCCGTACTTCGAATGTCTGGCTCGGCGTCGGCAACTCCATCTACCGGGTCGGTCCGGACCGCAAGCCGAAGGAGTTCACCCTGCCCACGCCGGTCGGAGGTCTGCCGAGCGGCCAGATCGAGTCGTTCCGCTTCAGCCCGGACGGGATACGGCTCGCAGTCATCGTGCGGTCGCCCAACCGGGTGGGAACGCTCTGGATCGGATCGATGACGAGAATCGGTGCGAACGTCGGTCTGGACAACTTCGCCCAGATCACCCCGAGCGGAATGTCTGTTGACGACGTGTCCTGGAAGGACTCGACCACGATGCTCATGATCGCTTCGATGGCCAGGGACGCGGCTCAGGTCTGGACCGTGCAGTCCGACGGGTACAACCGACAGACGCTGCCCTCCAACGGGCTTCCGTTGGGCCTGCTGGGAATCGCCGTCGCGCCGGGCCAGCCGGCGGTGGTGTCGTCCGCCGATCCGGCCGCTGTGTCGATCCAGCAGGCCGGCGGCGGCTGGGTCTCATTGGGGGCCAGGGCCGGCGCGCCCACCTATGCGCCGTAGCTGCGATCGGTGCGTGGGCGCACTCGCTGTCCACAGGGTCGAGCGTCGTCCACAGATGGCGCTGTGATCCGGCTTTCCTGCTGGCGGGGCGGCACAGTTGGGCGATGCCCGTTCATCTCGACTGCTCGCCACGACCACCCAGCCGCCGGCTCGCCCGCTCGCCGGTTGTCCTGTTGGCCGACTTGGCCGACCTGGTGTTGCCGGTCAGTTGCGTAGCTTGCCGCCGTCCTGGTTCGGTCTGGTGCCCACGGTGTCGTCCACCGCCGCGCTGCCGACAGGTCGAGCATGCCGATCTGGTGGTGTGGACGGCGCTGGAGTACGCCGCGACGGCCCGTAGCGCGCTGCTCGCCTACAAGGAGGGCGGCCGGCGCCAGTTGGCCGGGGAGCTGGCTGCTCTGCTGGCAGCGGCAGTGTCCGCGGCCGCCGCTGCGGGCCAGTGGGGCTCGGCGCATCGGCCAGTGTTGGTGCCGGTCCCATCACGCCGAGTTGCCGCGCGGGCGCGCGGCGGAGACCATCTCGACCGCCTGGCTGTCCGCGCGGCGCGGTTGACCGGAACCCAGGTCGCCGCACCGCTGCGGCTCTTGCCCGGAGTCACAGATTCGGCCGGCCTGTCTGCCGAGCAGCGGGTTCGCAACCTCACCTCGAAAATGTGGGCCCAGCCGTCGCCGGACAGGAGGTCCGCAGGCGCCGCGCCGCCGCCTCCCGTCCTGATCGTCGATGACATTGTGACCACCGGGGCGACGCTGGCGGAGGCCGGTCGGGCATTGCGTGCGGCAGGTTGGCCGGTTGCCGGCGCAGTCGTCATCGCGGCGACCCGACGACGATTTCCGATCACCCCTCGAACATGACCGGATACTCGGCGCTACCGTCGGCTCTCAGCGAGCGCACCTCTGATTCTTTGTGAGAATGGGTGTGCAGATACAGCGGAGCAGGCTAGCGTTGCGATGACCTAGCAGAGATAGGAGCCGGCGCGGACCAGGTGCGGCTGGCGGACCACTCGATCGTGGTCGGCGCTCCGTCCTACTTCGCGGGAGGTTGCACGATGCAATTCGTGCGAGCTTCAGGCTCCTAATGAGCACCTGGAGGTTGCGTGGATATTGTCGTGAGGGGCCGAAACGTTGAGGTTCCCGATCACTACCGTCAGCACGTCGCTGAAAAACTGTCTCGCATCGAGCGCTATGACGACCGGATAATCCGGGCCGATGTCGAGCTACTCCACGAAAAGAACCCCAGACAGGCCGAGGTCTGCCAACGGGTCGAAATAACCTGCAGGGTCAAGGGCCCGGTTGTCCGGGCGGAGGCCTGTTCCTCTGACTTCTACAAGGCGCTCGACATCGCGACCGAACGCCTGGAACGCAAGTTCCGGCAAGCCGCCGATCGGCGCCGGGTACACCACGGACGGCACAGTCCCACTTCGGTCGCAGCCGCGACGGGTGCCCTGGTCGAGGCCGAACCTCTGCGCGGCACCGTCGCAGTCGCAGAACCGGAACCCGACGACGGCGGTCCGTACGACGGACCGGGGCAGGTGATCCGCGAGAAGGAGCATCCGGCAAAGCCTATGAGCATCGACCAGGCCCTGTTCGAGATGGAGTTGGTGGGTCACGACTTCTTCTTGTTCGCCGATGCCGACAGCGGCCGAGCGAGCGTGGTCTATCGACGCAAAGGCTATGACTACGGCGTCATCCGGCTGGTCGAGTAGCCGGATCGGCTCGTCCGGCGGCGGCGGGTAGCGTGGGCGACCGTGACCGCAACTGACACCGCCGCCGAACTTGCCCGCATCGCCGGGCATGCGGCCTCAGACAAACTCGCCACCGACATCGTGTTGATCGATGTCAGCGACAAGCTGGCGATCACCGACGTCTTCGTGATTGCCACGGGCAGCAACGAGCGCCAGGTCGAGGCCATCGTCGACGAGGTCGAGGAGAAGCTTCGCCTCGCCGGAGCCAAGCCGCTTCGCCGTGAGGGCAAACGGGACGGCCGTTGGGTGCTGCTCGACTACGCCGAGATCGTGGTACACGTTCAGCACGCCGAGGAACGGGTTTTCTACGCCTTGGAGCGGCTCTGGAAGGACTGCCCATTCCTCGAATTTGAGGTCGACGGCCCGAGGGCGTCCCGACTGGACCCTGCAGCCGGGCAGGAATAGGTGCGCCGCCGGATCGTGATCCTCCGGCACGGCCGAACCGCTTGGAACGCTGAGCGGCGGTATCAGGGTCAGTCCGATCCGCCACTGGACGAGGTCGGCCAGGCGCAGGCCATTCAGGTCGCCGGCCTGATCGCCGCGATGGAACCCGATCTGCTGATCTCCTCGGATCTGCAACGGGCCGAGCACACCGCGGCCAAGGTGGCCTCGCTCACCGGCCTGGAGCTCACCATCGATGCCCGGCTGCGTGAACGTAACCTCGGCCACTGGGAAGGGCTGACCCGGGACGAGGTCGAATCCCGCTACCCGGATGAGTTCGCCGACTGGCTCGCCGGGCGCGACGTGACCCGTCGAGGTGGTGAGAGCCGGCAACAGGTCGCCGATCGGGCCGTGTCGCTGGTGCGGGGCTTGCCCGAGGTCGAACTGGTGGTTCTGGTCAGCCACGGTGCCACCGCGATGTGCCTGTCCGCCGAGCTCCTCGGACTGCCGCAAACGCCGTCCGTCCTGGGGCCGCTGGCCAACTGTCATTGGACCGAACTGCGCGATGACGGCAGTGGCTGGAATCTGCGCGCCCACAACGCCGGCCCGCCGGGTCCGGTCATTCCGCTGATCTCGCCGGAGAGCGAGCCGGCCGATGCCGACGCCTGAGTCGCCCGGACCGGCCCTGTCGGTGGCTCGCGAGGTCTGATGAGCCGTCGGATCCTGGTGCTCAGCGACTCGCTGGCCTTTCATGGCCCCGGTCTGGCAGAGCTCACGACCGAGCCCCGGCTGTGGCCCAACATCATGGCGGCCGAATCCGGATCCGAGGCCACCATCTACGGACGCCGAGGCTGGACGGCACGTGACGTTTGGTTCGCGATCACCAAGGATCCGCACGTGTATTCGGTGCTGTTGCCGCGGGCCGACGTGGTCGTGTTGGCGGTGGGTGGCATGGACTACCTGCCTTCGATCATGCCCGCGCACCTGCGCGAGGGCATCCGGTTGCTTCGTCCGCCGATCCTTCGGCGCTTCGCCACCGGGGCCCTCCGCCGGGCGCAGCCCACTGGTGCCCGGCTACTGAGAGGCCGCTGGCGGACCCTGCCGCAACCGATGACCGAGCATTACCTGACCCGATGCGTGCAAGGGATCAGGTACTTCCATCCATCCACTCGCATCCTCGGTATCGTTCCGCCACCGCACGATGCGCCTGCATACGGCCGGGTGACAGCGGGCCATCCAGCGGCCGTCGGTGCCGCGCTGCGATGGGCGGACCGGGTGCAGATCGACGCGCTGCGGCTCGATACCTGGGTCGCCCCGTATCTCGGCACCAGGGACATGAACCCGGATGGGATGCACTGGGGCTGGTCGTGCCACCGCGCGGTGGGCGAGCGAGCCGCCCAGTTGCTGACCGGCCCCGCTCTCGACGGGTAGTATTCAAGTTCGTGAGCACTGTGAGCCTGCTCCTTACCGAGCCGCGCTGACCCGATCGACGGCGCCGACCTGCCAGGCGCGACCGACGAACCAGCGCGGCTGAGCCTCTGCGAAAACGCAGGGGCTCTTCGCATGCCAGGCACACGATCACCCGCTCCCGGCCGGTCGCCGGCAGCCGCGGAGCACGAACGAAGGGACCCCAAGCACCGTCATGAGTGCCAACGCAGACAGCCCGGCCAGCAGCAGCCCGGCCAACGGCAAGCCGGCCACGAACGGCCCGGCAGCCAGCAGCAACACTGTCATGGACGAGCTGAGTGATGTGCCGCCGTTTCGTTATACCGCAGCACTCGCCGGAGAGATCGAGTCTCGCTGGCAGGACCGCTGGGCCGAACGAGGGACCTTCAACGCGCCCAACCCGACCGGTGACCTGAGCGAGGGTTTCGAGGCGGTCGCGGGCAAGCCGCACACCTACGTGCTCGACATGTTCCCCTATCCGTCCGGTGCGGGCCTGCACGTCGGCCACCCGCTCGGTTACATCGGCACCGATGTCTACGCGCGCTACCTGCGGATGCGCGGCGAGAACGTGCTGCACACGATGGGCTTCGATGCGTTCGGACTGCCGGCCGAGCAGTACGCCATCCAGACCGGTCAGCATCCGGCGACCACCACCAACCACAACATCGAGGTGTTCAAGCGCCAGCTACGAGGACTGGGCCTGGGCCACGACCAGCGCCGGGTCGTCGCGACCACCGACCCTGATTTCTACCGGTGGACCCAGTGGATCTTCCTGAAACTGTTCAACTCCTACTATGACCATGCCGCCAACGAGGGAGTCGGCAGGGCCCGGCCCATTGACGAGCTGATCGCGGAACTGGACGCTGGAACCCGTCAGCCGGACGCGGACACCAACGACTTCGGCCTGCCCTGGTCGAAGCTGGACGACAAACAGCGGCGCACCGTGATCGATCGGCATCGGTTGGCCTACATCTCGGAGTTGCCGGTGAACTGGTGCCCTGGACTGGGCACGGTGCTGGCCAACGAGGAGGTCACGGCGGACGGCCGGTCAGAGCGTGGCAACTTCCCGGTCTTCCGGCGGCCTCTGGCTCAATGGATGTTGCGGATCACCGCCTACGCCGATCGACTGCTGGACGACCTGGAATACATCGATTGGCCTGAGAAGGTCCGGACGATGCAGAAGAATTGGATCGGTCGTTCAACGGGTGCGCACGTCGACTTCGCTTCCCCGGCGGGCGATATCCGGGTCTTCACCACCCGGCCGGACACGTTGTTCGGCGCGACCTACGTCGTCCTATCTCCCGAGCACCCGATGGTTGCCGAGTTGACGAGCGCTGCCTGGCCGAGCGGCATACCGCACGTCTGGACCGGCGGCCACGCACACCCAGCCGGAGCAGTGTCGGTGTACCAAGCGGCGGCGGCCGCGAAGACCGAGCTGGACCGACAGGGTGACCGGCAGAAGACCGGCATCTTCACCGGTTCCTTCGCCACCAATCCGGTCAACGGCGAACAAATCCCGATCTTCATCGCCGACTATGTGCTGACCGGGTACGGCACCGGCGCGATCATGGCGGTTCCAGCCCAGGACGAGCGGGACTACGAATTCGCCGAGACGTTCGACTTGCCGATCGTGCGGACTGTGCAGCCGCCAGCCGGCTTCGTCGATCGCGGCGGCAAGGCTTTCACCGGTGACGGTCCGGCCATCAACTCGGCCAACGACGAGGTCGATCTGAACGGCCTGGGCGTCGCTGAGGCCAAGGACGCCATCATCGGTTACCTGGAGAAGCACGGATCCGGTGCCGGTGCGACGACTTATCGTCTCCGAGATTGGCTGTTCAGCCGCCAGCGGTACTGGGGTGAGCCGTTCCCGATCCTGTGGGACGAGGACAACCAGCCGGTGGCGCTGCCAGAAAGCATGTTGCCGTTGCTGCTGCCCGAGACGAACGACTTCTCGCCGAAGTCGTTTCCACCCGACGACGCGGAGTCGACACCGGAGCCGCCGTTGGGACGGTTGACCGACTGGGTGAGCGTCGAGTTGGACCTGGGTGACGGCCTGAAGACCTACCGCCGCGAGACGAACACCATGCCGAACTGGGCCGGCTCCTGCTGGTACGAGCTGCGCTACCTGGACCCGCACAACCCGGATGCACCGGTCTCGCCGGAGATCGAGCAGTACTGGATGGGCCCGGACACCGAGCGCCCGCTGGGCGGTGTAGACCTCTACGTCGGTGGGGTGGAGCATGCCGTGCTGCACCTGTTGTACGCCCGCTTCTGGCACAAGGTGCTCTTCGATCTTGGGTATGTGACGAGCTCGGAGCCCTTCCACCGACTGGTCAACCAGGGCATGTTGCAGCTTCCCGCCTACGCCAACGCCGACGGTTTCTGGGTCGACGCGGCCGCGGTGACCGAGGTGGTGGAGGGCGGTCGCTCGAAGTTCTTCTTCGAGGGCGAACCGGTCAGCCAGGAGTTCGGCAAGATCGGCAAGAGCCGCAAGAATGTCGTGACCCCGGATCAGTTCGTGGCCGATTTCGGCACCGACACGTTCCGGTTGTTCGAGATGTTTTCCGGACCCCTGGAGCAATCCCGGCCATGGGACAGCAAGGCCATCGTCGGGCCGTACCGGTTGCTGCAGCGAGTCTGGCGGGTCGTGCTGGACGAGCACACCGGTGAGCCGCACGTGGCCGACGTCGATGTGCCGGATGACCTCA
>JAVEEN010000058.1 GCA_030840445.1 Pseudonocardiales bacterium | reverse complement strand
CCAGGGTTGTGCTCCTCGACCGGGACTGACCGGGTACCCCGCTCGGCGATCTTCGTCCCGTCCAACGCCACCCTGCCCAGCCGCACCCGCAAACGCCACATCGGTGTGACACAGCCGCTCGATCCGGCGGCTCGACCGCTGCCCCAAGGCCTAGCCGTCAGCTGGCAGCCACTCGCGCATATCCGCAGCCATCAAGAACCGCTGATCCCGGCCCCACCGGTCGAAATCCATAAACCACCACCAGATTCTCCCGCCAGGCCACGACCCGCCACCGGCAGACACACCGACTACGCAACAAGCTCCCGGGCACCCAAAAAGGGGAGATGATCACCAAAAGTCGACAACGGCTACTTGCCCTGCTGTTTGGCCACCTCGGCGCAGGCCTTCTTGATGTTGGCATCGCTCGGCTGGACATGGATCCCGAAGAACGTCACATCGCATTTCTTAGCCGTCTGGTCGATCGCGTCGAGCACCTTCTGCCGCTGGTTGTACAACGCGAACCCAAGTATCACGACGAGCACGATGGTGATGATCTTGGTGACAACCTTCGTTACGAAATATGCGATGGCGAGCCCGACCAGCACGATGACGATGATCGCGCCGAGGCCGAGGGACTTGACCTGGCTAGTGTCGAGGGCGACGACGTGGCTGGATGCCGAAGAGGCGCTCATGGGCTGAGGCTAGCCCAGCGACCTACTAACCTGGAGTTTCGGCTCGACCAACGCTAGGAGACAGTCAGCATGAGTACTCCCGATCGGGCGCTCCAGGCACCGCCGAGGCTCGACAAG
This sequence comes from Pseudonocardiales bacterium, assembly GCA_030840445.1. Lineage (GTDB taxonomy): Bacteria > Actinomycetota > Actinomycetes > Mycobacteriales > Jatrophihabitantaceae > Jatrophihabitans_A. The sequence continues at coordinate 2,807 of JAVEEN010000058.1, read as the reverse complement.
GACACCCTGCGCATTGTCGCCCTCGGTGGCATCAGCGAAGTCGGACGCAACATGACCATGTTCGAGACCCGGTTCCGGACCGAGAACGGTTCGCGCCAGAAGTCCCGGTTACTGGTCGTCGACTGTGGCATGTTGCTCGGCAAGACCAACGCGCCAGGTGTCGACCTCGGCCTGCCGGACTGGTCGGCCTACTCCGACCGCCTGGACGACATCGACGCCATCGTGCTCACCCACGGTCACGAAGACCATATCGGCGCGCTGCCGTACCTGCTGAAGTCCCGGCCGAATATCCCGCTCATCGCCTCCCGGCTGACCAGCGCCCTGATCGTTGCGAAGCTCGAACAGCACCGCATCCGCCCGAACATCCAGATCGTCCGCGAGGGTGAACGCTTCACTGTCGGCGATTGGGACCTGCAGTTCTACGCGGTCAACCACTCGATTCCGGACGCGCTCGCGGTGGCCATTCGGACCCCGGGCGGCACCGTCTTGCATACCGGCGACTTCAAGATGGACCAAACCCCGCTGGACGGCCGGATCACCGATCTGCCTGGGTTCTCGCGGCTCGGCGACGAGGGTGTCGACCTGTTGCTGGCCGACTCCACCAACGCCGAGGTACCCGGCTTCATCCCCAGCGAGCAGGACGTCGGCCGGGTCATCGCCGACGTGATCACCAAGGCCAAGGGCCGGATCATCGTGGCCTGCTTCGCCTCGCACGTGCACCGCGTCCAGCAGGTCCTCGATGCTGCCCACGAATCCGGCCGGCACGTCGCCATGGTGGGACGATCGATGGTCCGCAACATGCAGATCGCCCGCGATCTGGGCCTGCTCCATGTCCGCGATGGCATTCTGGTCGATCTCAAGGACGCCGAGCAGATGCCGTCCTCCCGAGTGCTGCTGGTGTGCACGGGTTCGCAGGGCGAACCGCTGTCGGCGCTGTCCCGGATGGCCAACCGCGAGCACCCCTCGATCCGCATCGTCCCGGACGACTTGATCCTGCTTGCCTCGTCGCTGATCCCGGGCAACGAGAACTCGGTCTTCACTGTGATCAACGGGCTGTCCCGGCTCGGCGCGACGGTCGTGCACAAGTCCACCGCGCTGGTGCACGTCTCCGGCCATGCCCCTGCTGGTGAACTTCGCTACCTCCTCAACGCGGTCCGGCCGAAGAACCTGATGCCGGTGCACGGTGAGTGGCGCCATCTTCGGGCGCACGCCGCCATCGCCCGCTCGACCGGGATGACCGACGAGCACATCATGCTGGCCGAGAACGGTGCCGTCGTCGACCTGTCCGACGGTGAAGCCGCCATCGTGGGCGGCATCGAGATCGACAACGTCTATGTCGACGGCCTCGCGGTCGGTGACATCGGTGATCAGGTCATCAAACAGCGCCAGATCCTCGGTGACGAGGGATTTGTATCCATCCTGGTCGCGGTGAACCTGCATGCCGGCAAGGTGGTGTTCGGGCCGGAGCTCACCGCCCGCGGCTTCACCGATGACGCCGACGCACTGGAACCGATCCGGGTCGAGCTGATCCAGATCATCGAGAAGGCCCTGGTGGACGGAAGCCGCGACGCCGATGCGCTAGAACACCTGGTACGGCGGACGGTCGGCCGATGGGTCGACAAGAAATACCGCCGCCGGCCCATGCTGATGCCCATGGTGATCGAGGTATGAGCGCGCCGACCCGAGCCGCTATCCGAGCTGGCACCATCACACCGATGCGACCGGTGCCCACCGCGATCGCACGGCCGCATTACGCGCCGCTGTCCGGAACCAAGGCCAAGGATCAGCCCTGGGATTTCGACGACTCACCGGTCAAGACCGCCGAGATCATCGAGAAGATGCGGCACGCCGGCCGGATCGCCGCCATGGCCTGCGACGAAGTGGGCAAACATGTCGTGCCTGGGGTGACCACCGAAGAACTCGATCGGGTCGGACACGAGTTCCTGATCGATCACGGCGCCTACCCATCCACGCTCGGCTACAAGGGCTTCCCGAAGTCGCTGTGTTCGTCGGTGAACGAGATCGTCTGCCACGGTATCCCGGATGACCTGCCACTCGAGATGGGCGATGTGGTCAAGATCGATGTGACCGCCTTTGTCGACGGCGTGCACGGCGACACCTGCGCCACCTTCTTCGCCGGCGAGCCCTCGGAACAGGTGCGGTTGCTGTCCGAACGCACTCATGAGGCCATGATGCGCGGGATCAAAGCCGCCCGCCCGGGCCGCCCGATCAGCGTGATCGGACGGGTTATCGAGTCCTATGCCCGGCGCTTCGACTACGGCGTCATCCGGGACTTCACCGGTCACGGTGTCGGACCGTCCTTCCACACCAAACCGACCATCTGGCCGTACGACGAACCACGCGCGACCACGCTGATCGAGTCAGGTATGACCTTCACCATCGAGCCCATGCTCACCCTTGGTGGTTATGCCTGGGAGATGTGGCCCGACGGCTGGACGATCGTCACGAAGGACAAGTCCTGGGTGGCCCAGTGGGAGCACACCCTGCACATAACCGACGACGGCGCGGAGATCCTCACCCTGTCTGAGTCCTGATGGCCCGGCTCGGGCTCCAGCAATTATGGATCGTGCTCGCATCGGCCGCGCCCTACTTGATGTTCGCCGGCCGGTCGCCGGTGATCACGGAACAGCGCTGCGGCAGCGTCACGCGTTCGGCCGAGGACGATAGCCTGACCTGATGGCCGACGATGCGGACGTGATAGTGGTTGGTGCCGGTCTGGCCGGTCTGGTGGCCACGGCCGAGCTGGCGGACAAGGGCCGCAATGTCATCGTGATCGAGCAGGAGCC
>JAVEEN010000037.1 GCA_030840445.1 Pseudonocardiales bacterium | reverse complement strand
CCGGCGATCCTGCGCCGGGTGCGCGAGGGCAGCGCCGCCGTCCCGGCCTGACCGGTCAGCGATTGCCGAATCGCGGCGGCCGCTTGGCCAGGAATGCCTCGGCAGCTTCGCGCTGATCCGCCGTCATCGCGGTGATGATCTGCTGCCGGTTCTCGAACTCGACGGACGCGTCGAAGCCCGGCGTTTCCAGCGAGATCCACATGCCCTGCTTGGTCAGCTCCACCGAGAACGGCGGGTTGAGCTGGATCTCCGCTGCTTTGGCCAGGGCTGCCGAGATGAGGTCGGTCTCGTCGACGACGTCAGTGAGCAGCCCGATCCGCAGTGCCTCCGCGGCGTCGAAGCGGCGCCCGGTCAGCATCAGTTCGTGGGCCCGACCGGCACCGACGATCCGCGGCAGCAGCCATGAGGTGCCGATGTCGCAGGCAGAATAGCCCGCCCGAATGAACGACACCGCGAACACGGCCCGATCGGCCGCGATCCGGATGTCGCTGGCCAGCACCAATGCCAGCCCACCTCCAGCAGCCGCGCCGTTGACGGCGGCGATGACCGGCTGCCGAAGGTGGTGTAGTCGCTGGGCCAGGCCGGCGATCTCGCGTTGCCTGACGAAGGTGCCGCGGGCGTCACCCTGGCGCGCCAGCCGTGCATCGTCGCCATAGCCGTTGAGATCGAGGCCGGCACAGAAGCCACGACCGGCGCCGGTGAGAACGACGACCCGGCAGTCCTCATCGGCCTCGACCTCGTCGAGTGCCACGCGCAGCTCCGTGCTCATCTCGGCGTTGAGTGCGTTGAGCTGGTCCGGTCGGTTGAGCTGGATCATCCGCACGCCTTCGGCGGGGGTGCTGACGTCAACGAGGCCCATGCGGTAATCCTGGCGGCCGGTGGCGGCGCGGAGAAACTCCGCAGGATTCCTCCTAGTGGATTCGTCCAAGCTAGCGGGCGACAAGATCCGAAGCGTGTCCTGGCCCGCGAGCCGAGACCCCTCCGGCAATGCCGGGGCAAGCTGGATGTCGAACGTCGTTGAAAATGCCGTCCAGACGGCTTGAGAATTGGCTGCTCGACCACAGCCGCTACGTCGATGTCAGGCGGCTCGATGGAAGCTGAGTCTTGTCCCGGGACAAGACTGCGAAGGTAGGCCGACCGGCTCGTGTTGCTCCGCCGCTGACCGATCCGTCGACCGCTCTAGTCGCGTTATGTCGGACCGCTGACGCCGAGACGAAGGCGCGCGTGCAGTCCCTCGAACCAAGCAGGTTCGGGCTTGGCGGTCTCGAGCCACCACGTGGCGCCGGCCGCGGCATAGGCGGGCAGCTCTGCCGCTACCGCCACTGGATCTGGGGCCACCTCGGCCCAGACCACGATGTCGAACGAGTCGAGGTGGCCGCGCTCGTCGAGAATCTGGTCACGAACCCCAGCGATATCGGACACCGTAGGACGCGCCAGCCGCCCCTCGGCCCACGTGATCGGCACCGCACCGTCCCACCTCGCGGCCCGGCTCATCGGTCGCTTCAGCGGCAACGTGCCGCCCACCCAGATCGGAATGCGGGGCTGTTGGATCGGTCGAGGACGGAACCGCACCGGCGCGACCTGGAAGTGCTTTCCGTCATGGGAGAATCGTTCACCGCTCCACAGGCCAGCGAGAATTGCCAAGCCCTCGTCCAACATTTCAGCCCGCAGGACGGGGTCGGCTTCGTCACCGAAGATACCGAAGTCACCTCGAGCCGGTGAGCCGATTCCGACACCGAGAATGAGCCGTCCGCCACTGATCAGGTCCAGCGTGGCGGTCTGGCGAGCCAGTACCCACGGCCGGCGGCGATTGACCGGGGTGATCATCGTGCCGAGCTTGATGCGCCGGGTCCGGGCCGCGATGAGCGCGAGGACCAGCCAGGGGTCGACGATGTCCGGACCCTCACCGTCGTCGGCGAAAACCAGATGATCCCAGAGGAAGAATCCATCGAAGCCGGCCGCCTCCGCTGCGACGCCCAGTTCCACCAGCTCTCGGGGATCTGCGGCGAAGCAGGGAGCGGCCAGCGCGCGCTGTACCGGAGGCAGGACACCTTCTGAACGAGTCATGGGATCAGCATGGCAGCGGTTGGAGAAGCTGGCTGGTAACGCCGACGTGGGCCTGCGGTTCGATGTCGAGCTCGAGGACCGAATTGGGAACGCACACGATCGGCATCACCCCGACGCCATGTCCGGGCCGCGGACTCGTTGTGGTCAAGACCACCGCGATTGTGCTCCAATCCCGCCGATACCCCACGTTGTGACGGACATCGAGATTGTCGACGCAGATCAGGTCTCCGATGGACAGGCCACCCAGGCCGTGGCCATCAGCAGTGTCCCGGTACACCTGCAGATCCAGGTCCCACTGGTGCGCCGGGCGTCCGATGCCATTGCCGATGAGCTTCGAGCCGATGCCGGCCCGAACCTGCACCGACATGGAGTTCTGTCCGACCGTGACAGGCAATCTCGCCAGCAGCGCCGGATCGACATTGAGAAGCTGACCACCGAGATCGGTCAGCCCCGCCGGCAAGCGGGCACCCTGACCAACGGCCCGTACGGCAATCGCGTCACCCGGGATCAGCCGTGCGCGCACCTGCGCGGGGAACCAGGCCAGCACCCGGCCCTGCTCACCCCGCTTGCCGAGCACGGTGCCCCGCTCACCGGCAGCGGCTCCGGTGCGTACGGTCACCTCATTGCCCAGGCACGCCAGTGCCGTCAGGGCATGTCTGGCCGGCTGATCCGGATGCACGACGGACACGGCGGGGCTGGCGCTGTCGGCGTCGAAGCCGAAGACGCTGTCGCCCAGTTCGATCCCGAGAACAACGCCCCCGTCCCCGGTCGGTACGTATGGCCGCCCGTCTCGATCGATGAGGTACGGGTTGCTGTCCAGCCCTGGGTGCTCGATCACTCCGGCGGCGTTGGTGGCCACCAGCGTCGGTGCGGCATGGGTCATCGTCATACGGATACTCCCGATCCGGCGAAGGCGGTGCTGAGGTTGGCCGCAGCGTCGAGGTGGATGTCGAAGGCGCCGCTAGGCCCGCTCAAGATCGTGCTCGGCCCGGGGCCATGTCCGAACAACCGGCAGTGACCGGTACTGATCACGCCGATCGTGGTGTACCCAGCCCGAAATCCCCGGCCATATCGATGGTCCTGGTCTTCGAGCACCACCACATCACCGATCCGCAACCCCTCCAGGCCGAGTGATAGATCTTCGCCCTGACCGGCATAGGCACCCATCAGATCGGTATTGGCGTACTCGGAGTACATTCCCGCCCCGGCACCCACCGCTTCCGCCGGCACGCGGACCGCGGCGGGCACGACCAGCTTGCCGGCGGAGCCCGTCTCGACACCCAGGGCCTCGAGAAGCTCCGGGTCGACGTTCTTGACGACCACGTCGCGATGTTCGAGAAGACGCAAACCCTGACCGCGTGCATGCACCGTGACCTGGTCACCGGTACACACTCCGGATAGTTCCTCCTCGGCGAAATCGGCCAGCACGTAGGCATGTTGTCCGATCACGCGTCCGGTCACGCCGCTGGCAGGCCCACTTCGCACGGTCACCGTGTTACCCACACAGGCTAGGAATTGCAGCGCCATGTTGGCACGCTCGTCCCGATGCCGGATGGACAGACCAGGCTCGAGATGATCGGCAGCGTAGCCGGCCGCCCGGTCGCCCGGGTGAACCCCCAGGGTCACGCCACCCATGCCGGGAAGCAGGAACGGTACTCCGTCGGCATCAGTGCGGTAACCGTGCCGGTCACCCAGCGCCGGCCATACCTCACCGGTCAGTACCTGGGTGACGAGACGATCCGCGTTGGTGTTCAAGCTCATCCGGTTACTCCAATTCGGGGCACTTGCACGGCAGACTTCTCCCTAGGTCAGTGCGGATGTCTCTTCAGTACCCGAGGTCGCGCTGGTAGAGGTTGCGCAGCGGCTGGTCGCTCAGAAACCGCAGGAGGTTGTCGATGAACAGATCGGTCAGGACGTCGTTCTCCGCCGGGGCCGTGGATGCCGAATGCGGTGACACCAACACGTTGGGCATATCCCAGAGCGCAGAACCGTCCGGCAGCGGCTCGGTAGCGAATACATCGAGGGCTGCCCCTGCGAGGTGCCCGGACTGCAGGCCCGCGATGAGTGCCCGCTCGTCGATGACCTGCCCCCGGGCGATGTTGACCACGATCGCGCCGGCCGGCAACGCCATCACCCGGCTGGCATCGACGAGATCCCTGGTCTGCTCGGTCAGCGGACAGGCCAGCACCAACACGTCGGTGGTCGGCAGCACCTGGTCTATCTCCTCGGTGGCTATCACGGCAACGCCATCGGGGACCTCATACCTTCGGCCCGCGCGACCGACCCCGGTCACCCGCATTCCGAGAACGTCATACACTTCGGCGACCCGACGACCGATTGATCCGAGTCCTACGATCGTGGCGCGCCGTCCGGCAAGCTGACCGCTGACGTGCCGTTGCCAGTGGTGAGCCCGTTGACTGGATTGCAATCCCGGGACGTCCTTCGCGAAGTGCAGGGCACCCGCGACCGCGAACTCGGCCAGCGGTGCGGCATGTACGCCTGCGGCGGTGGTCAGAATGAGTTCACCGCCGTCGAGCCCGTGGCGCTGCACGAAACCGCCGATGCCCGCACTGGTGGCCTGCACCCATCGCAACCGTGGTGCATTGGTCAGCAGGTCGGCCGGAGCCCACCAGTCGAAGTCGAAGGCGATGTCAGCCACAGCCAGCATCGACGACCACTCCGCTTGCTGTTGCCGGCTCAGGGCCGGTTCCGTGCCGCCGTGATCGTTGAGGTAGCGCGGGCGAGGGAGCAGGTCGGGCTCGTACAGGACCGCACAGGGCACCTTGTGCACGATCCGGTCGACGAACTCCGGTTCTAGGTAGGTGGAGATCAGGATGTTCGGTCGTTGGTCCTGCGATCGCGTCATGCCGAGTGCGTCCGCTCTACGCCTGCGCGGACGAGATCCATGGCCCGGGCTTGGGGAAGGCCATCCTCGGTGGCGCGGTACCTGGGTGCCTCGCCCGAGGTCAACACGGCACGGATGTGTTCGAGGGCATGTCTGAACGCGGTTCCGTCGGCCGCCGGCCAGGTCTGTACCCAGTCTCCGAGCACCCACAACTCGACCGTGCTGGTCTCGATCGGATGGAAGGGATTGCTGACCCGCAACTCACCCTGAGTGCCGATGATCCTGGTGAAGGTCGACGGTGATCTGCGCATGCCGGCCGACAGCATGAGCCTCAGGTCGTCCGGGAAATCTACTACTGCAGCGACGTCGAGGTCGACCGGTTGATCGCCGAATCCCATCGACCCGGTCGCACCCACCGGTTCGGCTCCGGACAGCAACCGCGCCAGGCGGATCGGATAACAGCCCACGTCGTACAGGGCGCCGCCACCACGTTCGGGCTGCAACCTGATGTTGTCCGGTCGGCCGATCGAGAAGTGAAACTCGGAGATGATCTCTCGCAAGCTACCGATCCGGCCCTCGGAGACCAGCGCGCGAATCAGATCGGTCTGGGGATGAAAGGGGAAGACGAACGACTCCCACAGGAGCGCGTCCGGGGCTATCCCCGCGAGCAGGTCCGCGGCCTGGACGGCATCCATAGCCAGGGGCTTCTCGCACAGCGCCGCCTTCCCAGCCGAAATCGCGGCCGCTGCCCAGTGGGCATGCTGATCATTGGGCAGGGCGAGGTAGACCGCGTCGATCTCCTCGTCGCTGATCACCGCGCCGTAGCTGTCAGCGCGCTCGACCTGATTGTCGGCAGCCCAGGCCGCGGCCCGGTCCACCGATCGGCTGCCCACCGCGACGGCTCGGCCGCCGGTTTCGCGCAAGGCGGGCAGGAAGGCCTTGGCCGCGATGTTGGCAGTGCCGAGCAGCCCCCATCGAACTGCCGGGAGGCCGCCACGTTCGGAGCGTGTTCGCCCCTCGTCAGGCCTACCCACGGGAGGGCTTCAGATAGTGATCGTGCAACGCGGCCTTGGCCACACCCGGATCCTTACGCCGAAACGCGTTGATCAATTTGGTGTGTCGCAGGACCGCCTCGGCCATGTCGATACCCTGCCGGTCCAAGGAGGAGCGCATCAGGGCTCCCATCTGGCCGTTGAGGGTAGACCACATCTCGACCAGCCGGGGATGGCCGCTCGCCTGCACGATCAACCGATGCAGGTCGATGTCGGCCTCGACGATGCCAGCGAGATCTCCCTTGTCGGCAGCCAGCCCCATCACTCGTACCGCCTCGGTCATGTCGGCCACCAGCGCGGTGCGGGCCGTGTCCCACACATCCGCCAGGCCGACTGACTCCAGCACGTAGCGTGCGTAACAGGCCTCAGTCACATCCTCTGCTGACATCCGGGTCACAATCGTCTGCCGCCTGGGCTGAACCTCGATGAGCCGTTCCGCCTGCAATTCACGCAAGGCGGCCCGGACGGTGGTACGGCTGACCCCGAATTCGTCGGCGAGGTTCAGTTCGATCAGCGGCGTACCGGCGGGCAACTCGTTGTTGAGGATCCGGGAGCGCAGGATCTCGTGCACCGATTCGGGAAGGGAGCGGTGCCGCAGGACGTTTCGGCCGCGACCTTCCTGGCCAGGGATCGGGCTCATCTGCTCTCCTTCACGTGGATGTTGACTGCGATTTTCACACGGGAACCGGCTCAGTCGTGGGCGGCGAGCGGGAAATCCACCCAGGCCCGGGTCCGGTGCGCCCGTTCGAAGGCATTGATGGTCTGCTGCACCAGTGCGCCCTGCCGGAAATCACCCTGGTTGGTGGTGCCGCCACTCATGATCTCATCGGTGAAGTCACGCAGTACGTTGGAGTAGAAAAGGAACGGCCATGGTTCACGCGAGGTGCCGCCGGCCGGAAAGAACCGCTGCGGGATGTCGAGCTCGACGAACTCCACAGCGTCCTTCTTGGCGACCTTGATGGTCTGGCAGATACCGAACTCCTCAACCAGGCGGACGATGATGGCCCCTTCGGAACCATAGATCCTGACCTCGATACCGGGATAATTGCCAACCGTGACGAACGAGGACTGCACCGAGGCCAGCCGCCCGTGGCCGAATTCGGCAATCCACATGTCGCCGTCGTCGATGTTGACCCGGGTCATCTCCCCCGTCTCACGCACCACCCGGTTCGGGACGAAGTTGCGCATCGTACCGACAACCGACTGCAGCGGAGCGTCCATCCACCAGTGCATGATGTCGATCACCGGGGCGCCGTATCCTTCGATGGAGGCCACCTCGATCACCTCCGGGTCGGAGCCGTCGCGCAGCTGCCGCAAGGGGGTCTGCGGATCGAGCCATTGGCTGTTCTGCTCGAACGCATTCAGCATGTACGGCTCACCGATGTAGCCCTGTGAGAGCAGCTCAGCCGCATACATGGTCGCCGGTGCGTAGCGGAACGTGAAGCCGAGCTTGGTCTTCAGCCCCTTGCTCTCGGCCAGATCAGCCGCAGCGATGACCTCCCGATAGTCGGAATGGACCGGCTTCTCGCACAGGACGTGCTTCCCGCCCTGCAGGGCGGCCCACGCCACCTCGAAATGCGAACGGTCGCCCGTCACGACGTCGATCACGTCGATGTCGGGATCGTCGGTGAGCTTGCGATAGTCGCGCTCCAGCCGGGTCACGCCGAATTCCGCGCCGGCGCTGGCAAGGGCGTCAGCGTCGGTGTCGGCAAGCGCGACCACCTCGACTCGGGGGTCTCTTTGCCAACCAGGTATGTGGGAACGAATAGCCCAGCGACCGGCGCCGACGACGCCTACCCGAAGTTTTTCCTGCGGCACTTTTGTCTCCTGTCATCAGCCTCCGCGGAGCGGTGGCGGTGGGTTCAGCGTGTGTTGCTCTGGTGCACCCCGGATGCCACGCGGTGAACCGTTGGCGGCCTCGAGGGTTCGATATTGGTCAGCCGGCGTGCACTCCGACGATGGGGCCGGATCGATCAGTCTCCGCGGGTGTCGCGTCGTAGGAGATGCCATCGGCAGGCGTGCTCAACTCGAGCTCGGCATGCCGGCGGCAACGGACCAGGCTGCCACGCGCAGCCCCGCCGACCGGTATCAGTTCGGTCTCCCACTCGGCACAGGCGGGTTCGACGTGCGAGCACCGCGGCACGAACCGGCACCCCGGAGGCAGATTCACCAGCCGAGGTGGCGCGCCGGTGATGGTGGCCAGGGGCTCGTTACGCGGCACGGCCCCTGGCAGCGATTTCAGCAGAGCCGCCGTATAGGGATGCTGCGGCCGCCGGAGCAATCGCTCGGTGCTCGCCAACTCGACGAGCTGGCCACCGTACATGACGCCAACCCGGTCACAGATCTGCGCGATCACCGATAGATCGTGGCTGACCAGGATCAGACTCATGCCCAGATCTCGCTGCAGATCGATGAGCAGGCTCAGGATCTGGTCCTGGATGATCACGTCCAGGGCGGTGGTGGGTTCGTCGGCCACCAGGACCTGCGGGTTTCCGGCCAGGGCGATGGCGATCAGGGTCCGTTGCAGCATTCCGCCGCTGAACTGGTGGGGGAAGTCGCGCAGCCGCTTTTCCGGAACCGGGATGCCGACGCGGCTCATGAGTTCGACGACGCGGGACCGTCGCTCAGCGCGGGACATCGTCGAGTGCGCCGCTACCGCCTCCTCGATCTGAGCGCCGATCCGGTGAACCGGATTGAGCGAGGTCATCGGATTCTGCGGGATCATCGCGATGTAATTGCCCCAGTGACGGCGCATGCCCTTGCGCCCGACGGCCAGCACGTTGTCGTCGACGACCCCGGGATAGGTCACCGTGCCGGTGTGCGTGGCTCGCGGCGAAGGCATCAGCCCGAGCAGCGACCTACAGGTGACCGTCTTGCCGCTGCCCGTTTCCCCGACGATACCCAGCACCTCGCCTTGACGCAGTTCCAGCGACACGTGATCGACGGGCGTGACCGGTCCGGCCGGGGTGGGTATCTGTACACAAACGTCGTCGGCCCGAAGCACCACGTTGCGATCACATTCGGTCATCTGCCGCTTCCTGCCGAACCTCGCGGTGAACGGGGAGGTGCCAATTGAGTCATCGGGCCGGCCTCAACAAATCCGACAGGCCATCGCCGATCAGGCTGAGGGCTACCCCCAGCAGGACCAACGCTGCACCAGGCATGATGGACAGGTACCAGTTGGACAGGATGAAATTCTGGCCCTCGGAGATCATCGATCCCCATTCCGGAGTGGGCTGGGGAATGCCGACGCCAAGGAATCCCAGTGACGCGCCGAGCAGGACGTTACCTACTGCGTCGACCATCGCGAAGATGATCACGCCGGGCAGCACACTGGGCAGGATGTGGACGAACATGATCCTTAGGTGGGAGAAGCCCAATGCTCGGGCCGCTACCACATATCCATAGCGATTAGCCGACAAGGTCTGACCGTGCGCGATGCGGGCATAACTCACCCAGCTGACCACCCACAGCGCGATGAAGAGATTTATCAAGCTCGACCCCAGGCTGGCGATGATGGCTATCACCAGCACGATGAAGGGGAAGGCGAAGAACAGGTCTACGATCCGCATGATCACGGTGTCCGTCCGGCCGCCGACATGTCCGGCTACCAGCCCGACGAGAGTGCCGACGATGAGCGTGACAGCGGTTGCGCCAAAGGCGATCGCGAGGTCGTAGCGGCCGCCGTACAGCACTCTGGACAGCACGTCGCGACCGAACTCGTCGGTGCCGAGCAGATGGCCCTTCGAGAACATCGGCGCCAGTGGGTTGATCGCGTCGATGGCCGTCGGGGAGTACGAGGTCAGCAGCGGTGCACCGATACAGGCCAGTGCCAGCACCAGCAGGATGACGGTTCCCAGGATCAGGGAGAAGCGGCCACGCAGCCGCGACGGCAGCGGTAGCCGACGCCTTGAGCTGGCGGCGATCCGGGCGGCGGGACGTTCCAGAACAAACATCGATATCTCCTAACCCGCCGCTAGTCGTGGATCGATGGCGATGTGCACGGCGTCGGTCAGCAGATTGACCAGCAGCACGAACAACGCGAAGAACAGCGTCAGCCCTTGCACCACGGGGTAGTCCCGAGTCGAGACCGCGTTGACCAGTAAGGAACCGAGGCCCGGAATGGAGAACACGTTCTCGATGACCACCGTGCCGCCGACCAGGAAGGCGAGGTTGACGCCGAACACCACGACGACCGACATCCCGGCGTTGCGCACGATGTGCCGCAGCACCACCCGGCGCCACGGTATGCCCTTGAGCAGGGCCGTCGTCACGTAGTCGGCGCTCATGGTCTCGATCACGCTGGAGCGCAGCGAGCGAACCAGCACCGTGGAGAAGGGTATGGCCAGAGTGATCGACGGCAGGATCAAATGTCGCACATGACTGAGGAAGCCGGTGCCGTAACCATTGATCGGCAGAATCGGAACCTTCACACCGAAAACCAGAATCAGCACCACCCCGAGCAGGAATCCCGGCAGCGCAAATCCGATCAACAGAAAGACTCGCGTCGACTGGTCGAAGATCCCGCCTCGGTGCAGTCCGGCGAAGACGCCTATCGGGATCGAAAGCAACGCAGTGAAGAAACCGGCCATCGCGATGAGGAAAAGGGTTGCTCCCAAGCCGCGCGAGATCAGGTGGCCCACCGAGGCGTCGAGTGAGTATGAGTGACCGAACGATCCGGTCAGTGCACTGCGCAGGAACCGCCCGTACTGGACGATTACGGACTGGTCCAGGCCGAGTGACTTCCGAATTTGCGCGGCCCCCTCCGGGGTGTAGTGGTTGCCGAGAATGAGGGTTGCCGGATCACCGGGAACGATGCGGATCAGGACGAAGGACACGATGGTGATGCCGACGACGATCGGGATCAGCTGAACGAGCCTGCGCCCGATCAGGTGCCAGCCAGCCATGGTGCCCTCCGTCCTGTCCCGATTGGTCTTACTGTCGTCGTCTGCAGCTAGACCGCGCTCAGTGCGCGTCGACCGTGAGCGTCAGCAACGAGTCGTTGTAGTTGCCCAGTGGTGAGACGTTGAAGCCATGCACCCACTTGCCGCTGGCGTACCGGTACGGGGGGTAGATCAAAGGTAGGTACGGGGTCTGATCGTTGACGATCTGCTGGATCTGGGTATACATGGCCTGCCGTTTCGCCGGGTCGGTCTCGGACCGGGCGTCGTTGGTCAGCTTCGTGGCAGTGGGATCGCTCCAGTAGGTGTTGAAGGAGCTGGAGCCGGCATTCACGTCGACACCGAACGTGACCACCTCGTCCGGATCGATGATGTCGTTGGTCCAGTATCGTTCACCGATGCCGTAGTTACCGGTCTTCTCCTTGCCGTAAGCGGTGACCAACTCATACGAGTCGATCTTGACGGTAATACCGATCTTGGCCAGCGAGTCCTTGATAACCACTGCTTCGGCCTGACCGGCGGCATCGCCACTGACGGTCACTATGTTGGTGCTGAACCCGTTCGGATAGCCGGCGGCGGCCAACAACGCCTTCGCCTTGTTCAGATCGACGGCCGGCTTCGGGAGTTGGTCGTCGAAGTAGAGCATCTTGTAGGGCATGAAGGACGTTGCCGGGATGCCTGCGGACTGATAGGCGAGCTTGTTCATCTGGTCCAGATCGACGGCGTAGCGTACGGCCTGCCGAACCTTCACGTTGGAAAAGTACTTGTCCTTGTTGGACAACTGGATGAAGTCGACGCGGGTGGACGGGAACAGGTTGACCGTCAGGTTCGGGTTCGCCTTGATCTGATTGGTGAGATTGCCGGGAGGGTTCTCGATCACGTCGACGTTCTTGCTCTGCAGATCCAGCACTCGGGTGTTGTCATTGGTGACGATCTTGACCTTGACGTTCGCGATCTTCGGTTTGGTGCCGTAGTAGTTGTCGTTGCGTTTGAGATCAACCTCGGTTTCGGGCGAGTACGACGCCACGACGAATGGCCCGCTGCCCACGGGGTGGGTGAAGAACTTGTCACCCTGAGCCTGGACCAGCTTCTGCGGAAGTGCGGAGAACGCGTACATGGCGAGGTCGGCCAGCAGCGGGGCGTGCGGATGGGAAAGGGTAACGACAACTGTTTTGGCATCCGGCGCGGTGATCTCTTTGACCGCCGTGATCAGGAAACCCCAGCCCCCTTCGAACTTCTTGGCTCGATCGATGGAAAATTTCACGTCGCCTGCGGTTACCGGCGAGCCGTCTGAGAACTTGGCGTCACGCAGTTTGAAGGTGTAGGTGAGGTTGTCCGGCGAGGTGGTCCATGACGACGCGAGGTCGGGAACGATCTTGGTCCCGGTCGAGTCAGCCTGCACCAACCGGCTGTACAGCGTCTGGTCCAGCCAGATCGACTCGTTTACTGAGGATACTTCTGGGTCGAGGGTATCGACCTTCACGGGGTTGGCGATGATGAGCGTGTCCGATTGCTTTGCGGTACCCGACGCGGACGATCCGCCCCCGGATCCGCAGGCGGCGAGTAGGACCGCGGAGGCGAGGGTCGCCGCGAGGCCGACCGATCGCAGCGAGCGGGCAACGCTACGCCTGCTCGACAGTCGGCCACGCAGGCGACCGCTCGATGGTGGCGAGGCAGATGACATGGCGTACTCCCTTTGGTGGGCGTTCGGTATCGGAAACCGGGCGAATCGGGGACGGCCCGCTCGGGTGGATCGCGTCGTAGGGCATTCAGATCGAGGCAAGGTGGGCGGCGGTGCTCAGTTGATGGCTGGTGGGCCGCTGTGCAGATGACAGGCCACCGTCCGGTTGGCCAGCGGCTGAATCGACCTAGGAACCTCGCGGCGACAGATGTCCATCACCTGCGGGCATCGAGGGTGGAAGACACAACCACTCGGCGGCGAGATCGG
>JAVEEN010000117.1 GCA_030840445.1 Pseudonocardiales bacterium | reverse complement strand
GTGGGCGGCCACCCGGACGCCGAGCTCGTGCGCACGGGCAACCGCCGCTGCCAGAATCTCGTCCGGCCAGACCGGGGCCAGATCGGATCGCTCGCCGTGGGAGCGATCGATCCAGTCAGCGGCGATCTTCACCCAGCCATCGCCCGCCGCGGCCTGCCGTTCGACCTCGGCCACCAGGTCTGCCGGCTCGACCTCGACCCCGAGATCACGGATGTAACGCTTCGGCCGGGCGATGTGACGCCCGGCCCTGACCAGCCGCGGCAGATCCGCGCGCGCCTGGACCGAGCGGTTGTCCACCGGCGACCCGGCATCGCGCAGCAGCAACGCACCCGCGTCCCGATCGAGAATCGCTTGCTTGGCCTGACCTTCCGGGTCCGGCTCGTGACCGCTCGGTGACAGCCCGATATGGCAGTGGGCGTCGACGAAGCCGGGGATGATCCAGCCCCTGTCGGCGATGGTCTCGGCATCCGGCACGGGCGTGAAACTGAGTCGACCATCGGCGATCCAGGCATCGCGCTCCTGCTCCTGCGGCAGGAACACCCCGCGAAGGTGCAACGCGGGCGGCGACGATTGCCCCATCAGCGGCGGCGCTTTCCCAGCGGGATGCGGATCCGGGCCTGCGGGTAAGCGGCCCCGTCCAGCACGACCGAGCCCAGTTCTAGCGCGCTCCCTCCGAAGGCGTAGCCCTGCGAGATACGGGTGCCAACATCGGTCGGCGCATCGGTCATCGTGGTGACTCCTGGGTGTTCGCCGCGCACCGATCGGGGAATTCGTCCACCCTCCGGGGTGGAATCTCGGCGAATCGGGTCGCGGTCGCCGGCTACTGCTTGGGGAACTTGAGCTTGCTCAGATCCGGGAGTTTGGTCCCGGGCGGCAGTTCCGGCATACCGGCACCGGGCATCCCACCGCCGGGCAGTCCACCGCCTGGCATTCCACCGAGGCCGCCGGGCAGACCGCCCATGCCCGGGAATCCCGCCGGCATCCGCGGCTGGGTCGGACCACGCCCGGCCTGCTTGTTCTTGCCCTTCTTGTTCTTCCTGCCCTTGGCGCTGCGGGCATTGCGACGGCCGCCGGGCATTCCCATTCCGCCGGTCATCCGCATCATCATCTTGCGGGCCTCGAAGAACCGGTCGACGAGGTTGTTGACCTCGCTCACCATCATCCCGGAACCATTGGCGATACGGAGCCGGCGCGACCCGTTGATCATCTTCGGGTCAGCGCGCTCCGCCGGGGTCATCGACCGGATGATCGCCGCCGTACGGTCGAGATCCTTGTCGTCGACCTGGCTGATCATGTCCTTCATCTGACCGGCACCGGGCAGCATGCCGAGCAGGTTACCGATCGGTCCCATCCGCTTGATGGCCTGCAACTGATCGAGGAAGTCTTCGAGGGTGAACTCGGTGCCGCTGGCGAGCTTGGCCGCCATCTGCTCGGCTTCGTCCTCGTCGAACGTGCGCTGGGCCTGCTCGATGAGGCTGAGCATGTCGCCCATACCGAGGATTCGCGAGGCCATCCGGTCGGGGTGAAACACGTCGAAGTCTTCGAGCTTCTCACCGTTGGACGCGAACATGATCGGCTGACCGGTGACATAGCGGACCGACAACGCGGCGCCACCACGGGCGTCACCGTCGAGCTTGGTGAGCACCACACCGGAGAAGCCGACGCCGTCCCGGAACGCCTCGGCGGTGTTCACCGCATCCTGACCGACCATGGCGTCCACCACGAAGAGAATCTCTTGTGGTTGCACGGCATCGCGGATCGCCGCCGCTTGGGCCATCATGTCGGCGTCGATACCGAGCCGGCCGGCGGTATCGACGATCACCATGTCATGCTGAGCGCGCTGAGCGAATCCGATCGAGTCCTTGGCCACCGCGACCGGATCCCCGACGCCGTTGCCGGGCTCCGGCGCGTACACCGCAACACCGGCCCGCTCGCCCACGACCTGCAACTGGTTGACCGCGTTCGGGCGCTGCAGGTCACAGGCCACCAGCACCGGGGTGTGACCGAGCTGCTTCAGATGCCGAGCCAGCTTGCCCGCGAGCGTGGTCTTACCGGCACCCTGTAGGCCGGCCAGCATGATCACGGTCGGGCCGGTCTTGGCGTACTGCAGCCGGCGGGTCTCGCCGCCGAGGATCTTGACCAGTTCCTCGTTGACGATCTTGATGACCTGCTGCGCCGGGTTGAGCGCGCGCGACACCTCCTCGCCGCTGGCCCGCTCCTTGACCGCGGCGATGAACTGGCGCACCACGGGCAAGGCGACATCGGCCTCGAGTAACGCGATCCGGATCTCGCGGGCCGTCGCGTCGATATCGGCCTCGGACAGCCGTCCCTTGCCGCGCAGGCCCGTGAAGACCTTGTTCAACCGATCAGACAGTGTGTCGAACACGTGGAACCTCTCGCCGGTGTTGCCGCTGCTCGCGCTCTGCTTCCAGGTTACGGGACCGGGCGCCGAGGCACGCCGCAACGGCGACAGGCCCTCAGATCAGGCCGCGACCACCGTCGACGTAGATGACCTGGCCCGTCACATACCCCGATTCCTCGCCGGCGAAGAAGGCGGCCGTATTGGCGATGTCATCGGGCACGCCGCCCCGTCGGACCGGAACCGCCGCGGCAACCGCGGCGCGCATGTCCTCGATGGTGGTTCCGATCCGCTCGGCGGTTGCCTTGGTCATGGCCGTCTCGATGAAGCCCGGTGCAATCGCGTTGGCGGTCACACCGAAGGGACCGAGCTCGATGGCCAGCGTCTTGGTCAGTCCCTGCAGACCGGCCTTGGCGGTGGAGTAGTTTGCCTGGCCCCGGTTGCCCAGCGCCGAGGTCGAGCTCATGTTGACGATCCGGCCGTACTTCGCGTCGACCATGTACTGCTGGGCGGTCTTGCTGCACAAGAATGCCCCTTTGAGGTGCACGTTCATCACGGTGTCCCAGTCGTCCTCGGACATCTTGAACAGCAGGTTGTCCCTGAGCACGCCGGCGTTGTTGATCAGGACGTGCAGGCCGCCGAACTCCGAGGCCACCCGCTCGAAGGCCGCCTGGACCTGGTCGGCCTTGCTCACGTCGGCACCGACCCCGATCGCGACGCCGCCGGCCGCGGTGATCTCGGCCACGACGGACCGCGTGCTCGCCTCGCTGAGGTCGACGACCGCGACCTTGGCCCCTCCTGACGCCAGCCGGGCCGCGATGGCGGCCCCGATGCCCTGCGCGCCACCGGTAACGACAGCGATCCGATCCTGTACCCCAGCCATGCGTTGACTCCCCTGCTCGTTGCCCGTGTGATCCGTTTCGATCTTGCAGCGTTGCGCCGTCAGTCCGAGCCCCGGGAACGCTGATACAGCCGGCTCATTCCCGAGAGCCACCCGTCGACGTCGGCTGCCTTCGCCGCCCAGAAGCTACCCACCTGCGGGTGCGGAAGCACCAGGAATGATTCCGACGTCACAGCGCTCACCACCGCGTCGGCCACCTCGGCCACCCCGATGATCGGGCCCGAAGCAGCGACGGCCCTGGCGCCTTCGTTGCCCTGCGCCAGCGGCTCCATCAGCAGCGGGGTGTCGACACCCATCGGGCACAGCACGCTGACCTTGATGTTGTGGGCGGCATATTCGACCGCCAGCCACTCGGCGAAGGCTACGGCCGCGTGCTTGGTCACGGCGTACGGGGCATCGCCGGGTGAGGTGAGCAACCCGGCGGCCGAGGCGGTGTTGAGCAGGTAGCCGCCTCCCGCCTTGATCATCGCCGGCACCACGGCACGGGCGGCATAGACATGCGCCAGCACGTGCACCGCCCAGGCCCGCTCCCACGCCTTGTCGGCGGGTGACCCTGACTCCAGGGCGACCCCGGTGGTGAGACCGGCGTTGGAGCAGAACAGATCGATCCGTCCGTGCCGATCGAGCACCTGCGCGACCAGCCCGGCCACCGCCTGCTCGTCGCTGACGTCAACCTCGCTGGCGTGGGCCACCGGGCCCAGTTCAGCAGCGATCTGCCGCGCCGGGCCGATTCGCCGATCGACGATTTCCACCGCGGCAGCACCCTCGGCGACGAACCGGCGGGCCAGGCCCGCCCCGATGCCGCTTCCGGCGCCGGTTACCACGATGACCGAATCAGCGATTCTCATGTCTGGTTCGTTTCCGGTGCGCTCAGTTCGGATCCCGGTCCTAAGGCCGCCAGCACCCCGGCGAGGGACTCAGCATCGGTAACGTCCGGCGTCGGGAGCACGGCCAGCACCGGAACGTCGACGCCGGCCTCGACGTACGCCACCACTTTGCGGCGGCATTCGGCCGGTGTGCCATGCAGGACCAAGTCGTCGACCACGTCCTCGGGAACCGAGGCGGCGGCACCGGCCCGATCACCGGCCGCCCAGAGCCGCCACAGCTCAGCTAGCGCATCGCCGCGTCCGAGCCAGCGGTGGAACTGTGCGTACGCCTCGACAGTGAGGTAGGCCGCGATCATTCGCCGGGCCAGGCCTCGGGCGTAGTCGACGTTCTCCGTCGGGCACACGAAGATGCGCGCGACGATGTGGCTCGACGGTCGGTTGACGGCGGCCACGCATTGCCGGACATCGGTTGCCGACAGCCAATTCAGGATTGCGCCGTCCGCTTCCCGGCCGGCCAACTCGAGCATTGTCGGCCGAAGCGCTGCCAGCAGGAGCTGGACCGGCTCGGCGGGCGCGTTCTCCAACCGGAAACCCTTGACAGCAAAGGTGTCGAACGCGCCGCTCACCTTCTCACCCGCCAGGGCCGGACGCAGGAAGCGCAGCAGATCTCGGCACCTGCGGAAGGGCTCTGAGAAGCCGAGACCGTTCCAGTCCTGGACGATCACCGGACTCGAAGCGCCGATACCAAGGCTGAACCGACCGGGCGCCAGCCCAGCGAGCGTGGCTGCGGATTGGGCGATCAAGGCCGGCCCCCGGGTAAAGACCGGCACGATTGCGGTGCCCAGTCGCAATCGGGGTTCCCACGTCGCAGCCAATGCAAGTGGCGTGAACGCGTCGCTTCCCGCTACCTCCGAACTCCAGGCGTCGGTGTAACCCCAGTCCGGCAGCGCCCGGACGAGCTCGCCGTGCTCGGCCAGGTTCACCCCGGTCACCGGAACGGTCAGACCCCACCGCTGGCTCATCGAGTATCCCTTCGCTGTTCGTCCGCGGACGGCGGGCGCGTTTCGGCCGTGGGCAGCTGGCGCGTTTCGGCCGTGGGCGGCTGGCGCGTTTCGGCCGTGGGCGGCTGGCCACGTTCGGGACGCAGCCCGGCCAGGATCAGGTCGCTGAGTTCGGTGGCGATCTCCGCCGGCGTTTTGCCGCCGCCGGGCTGATACCAGATCGGCAGGCCGTTGATCAGCCCGAAGACGGTGAACGTCACGATCTCCGGGGAGGCGATCGCGGAGAACTCCGAATTCTGTTGGCCGGCCCGGACCAGCTCGATGACCGCGTCGTGAATGGTGCGACGTGCCCGGCGAACCCGCTCCTGATTGACATCGGAGAGCCGATGTCCCTCGTGGAAGAACACGGTGGCCTCGGCGGCTCGGGCGGCCGTGGTTACGACGAGGTCGGTGATCAACGCTCGCAGCGTCTCTGCGGCGGTCAGCCGCTGCTCGAGAATCCGCTCCAGTCCCTGGACCTGCCGGTCGATCAGCTCGCGGTACACCTCGTAGAGCAGGTCATCCTTGGAGGCGAAGTGGTGATAGAGCGCGCCCTTGGCCACGGCGGCTCGCGCGACCACCTCGTTGACACTCGTCGCGTCGAAACCCCGTTCGGCGAACAGGGCGACCGCGGCGGCGATGATGCGCTGTTTGGTCGTCGGTTCGGTCGCGCTGCTCATCCGGTGCCCGCCAGACTCATCCGCACTCATCCGCCCCGGGGCGGCGTTCATCGAGCCCCGTCCCGGCCGCCGCGAACCCGATCGATCTCGACCCGCGCGACGCTGCGCAGGTGAACCTCGTCCGGCCCGTCGGCCAGGTGCAACGTGCGCAGACCGGCCCACATCTCGGCCAGCGGGGTGTCCTGGGAAACGCCGGCACCGCCGAAGGTCTGGATCGCCCGGTCCACAACGTAGGAAGCGGCCCGGGGCGCGGCGACCTTGATCGCGGCAATCTCGCTCGCGGCCCGTTTCACACCCACGGTGTCGATCAACCAAGCTGCTTTGAGGACGAGTAATCGGGCCTGCTCGATGGCCAGCCGAGACTCGGCGATCCAGTCGCGCACGACACCCTGGCCGGCCAGGGCGCCGCCGAACACGGACCGGTCCAGCGACCGGCGGATCATCAGGTCCAGGGCTCTTTCGGCGACACCGAGCACGCGCATGCAGTGATGGATGCGCCCCGGTCCGAGACGGGCCTGGGCCATCGCGAAGCCGCCGCCCTGCGGACCGAGCAGGTTGGCCGCGGGCACCCGCACCTCCTCGAAACTGATGTCACCGTGCCCACCGTGTGCGCCATCGTCGTAGCCGAACACCGTGGTGGAGCGGTGCACCGTCACCCCGCCACTGTCCAACGGAACCAGGATCATCGAGTGCCGGGCGTGCCGGTCGGCGTCCGGATCTGACACCCCCATCACGATCGCTACGGTGCACTCGTCGCGCATCGCACCGGTGGACCACCACTTTCGCCCGTTGATGACGTAGGAATCCCCGTCGGCAGTGATCGTGGTGGCGATGTTCGTCGCGTCCGACGAGGCCACGCCCGGTTCGGTCATGGAGAAGCAGGACCGGATCTCGGCGTTCAGCAGCGGACGGAGCCACCGCTGCTGTTGGTCGGCGGATCCGAACATGGCCAGCAGTTCCATGTTCCCGGTGTCGGGCGCCGAACAGTTCATCGCCTCCGGGGCGATGCTGATCGATCGTCCGGACAGTTCGGCCAGCGGTGCGTAGTCCGACACCGACAGGCCGGCCCCGAACCGATCGTCGGGCAGGAAGAGGTTCCACAAACCACGCGCCCGCGCCTCGGCCTTGATGCTTTCCAGGACGGCCGGCGTGGTGAACGGGCGGCCCTGGGATCGATTGGCTTGCTCCTGCTGGTGAAACTCCGCCTCGGTCGGGTAGACGATCTCATCCAGGAAGGTCCGCAGCGTGGCTTGCAGCTCGATCGATCGCGGGCTGTGCTGAAAGTCCATCACATTCCTCCGAGCCGGTCCTGCGCGCCGCGAAGCGCGAGATCGATGACGGCACCGAATTGCTCGAACCCCGCACCGACGGTCTTGCCCTGGCGATAACGGGCATGGATTCCGGCAGCGATCACGCCGAGTTTGAAGTATCCGAACGCGATGTACCAGTCCAGGGCGGGCAGTTCCTGGCCGCTGCCCGCGGCGTAGCGTTCCACCAGCTCGTTCGGGTTCAGGAACCCGCGATCGGCAGGAAATGCCGGCATGACCGCACCGGTCGCACCGGCCAGTTCGTGATAGACGAACAGCAGGCCGACGTCGGTGAGCGGGTCGCCAAGAGTGGCCATCTCCCAGTCCACCACGGCGGCGATGTGCTGCAAGTCGGACGTGAACATGACGTTCGTCAGCCGGTAATCGCCGTGCACGATCCCGATCGGGCCACCCGCCGGCAACCGCTGCCCGAGCGCCTGCACCACGGCGAGTTCGGTCGCCGCCAAGTCGACTGCGCCGGCTTCGGACTCGAGGCCGGGCAGCGAGGCCAGGAACTGCGCATGCCAACGGCGGACCTGTCGTTCGCAGAACCCGTCCGGCCGGCCGAAATCCGCCAGCCCGACGGCAGCCGGATCGACACGGTGCAGCGCAAGCAGGGTATCGACCAGTAGTTCGCTGGCGCGGGTGGCCGACGCGCGATCCGGCACCGTGGCCGGGCTTTCCAGGACCACGCCCTCGACGAAGGACATCAGGTAGAACGGTTCACCCAGGATGGCCGGATCGGTGCACAACGCAACCGCTTCGGCGACGGGCACCTCCGAGGGACCGAGCGCGGCGATGACCCGGTATTCGCGGGCCATGTCATGTGCCGTCGGCAGCAGATGGCCCAGCGGTGGGCGGCGCAACGCCCATTGGGAGTGGTCGTCGGTGAGCCGGTAGGTCAGATTGGATTTGCCCCCGGCGATCAGGGTCGCGGTCAGCCTGCCCTGGCGCAGACCCGGCCGATGCTGGTCCAGCCATTCGGCGAGCCGGGACAGCTCGACTCCGGGCGGGCTGATGTCCGAAGGCGCAATCATCCCTCGAATCTAGGGTCCGACCGACCGGTCGGTCAAGGCCCGTCGGTGAGACCCGATGCGAGCCTCGTCACCGGGACAGGGCCATCGCCATAGTCGAGGTCACATCGGCCTGTCGCGACTCGTTGAGCGGCTTGCCATCGGCATCGGTCACATAGAAAGCGTCCACCACGTAGGAGCCGAGCGACGATATCCGGGCCGACCGGATATCCAGACCGGCCTCCTCCAGCGCGGCGGTCACCCAGTGCAGCAGCCCGATGCCGTCCCGGGTACGAACCTCGAGCACCGTGGCGTCGGTCGCCTCGTCGTCGAACCACAGGAAGCGAGGGACCGGTTTCTGGCCGTCCGGAGACTCCGACCTGCTCTCATACACCGCTTCCTTGGCCCGCAACCGATCATCCAGGCCCAGCGTGCCGCCCAGGATCCGGCGCAGATCGGCGTTGAGCAACTCGACGTCGGGAAACTGGCCGAACCTCGGCGAGACGGTGAACCGGTTGACCGCGGTCTGTCCTATCGTGCGGACGTCGGCGGCCTGGACGTCGAGTGAGTGCAGGGCAAGCAGCCCGGAGGTCCGCGACAGCAGACCCCGCGCGTCCGGCGCGACCACGATGATGTCGGATCCGTCGATCAGGACCCGGGTCACCTTGGAGCCGGCCAGCGCCTCGAGAGCGGCCGGCAGCGGCTCGGACCGGGGCAGTTCCTCGCCACCGAGCACGGCCCTGGTCCGGTTGACCAGTTGACGGATCAGGGCTGCTTTCCAGTCGCTCCAGGCTGCCGGGCCGGTGGCCGCCGCATCGGCGATGGTGAGGTAGTGCAGCAGCTCGAGCATCTCGACCGAGCCTTGCAGAGCCGCCAGGACGAGTTGCACGGTCGACGGGTCGTCGAGGTCGCGCCTGGTTGCGGTGTCCGGCAGCAGCAGATGATGACGGGTCTGCGCGGCGATGATCGCCGTGTCGTGCGGGCTGAATCCCATCCGGGCGGCGATCACCCGGGCCAACTGGGAACCCACCACCGAGTGGTCACCGGGGTGCCCCTTGCCGATGTCGTGCAGCAGTGCGCCCATCAGTAGCAGGTCGGGACGGCTGACCTCCGAGGCCAAGGCACTGGCCTGGACCGCTGTTTCGATGAGATGCCGGTCGACGGTGAAGCGATGGACCGGATTGTGCTGGGCCTTGAACCGCACGGCCTCCCACTCCGGGATGAGCCGGTTCATCAGGCCGTGCTGATCGAGCGCCTCCAGTGCGGCGACTGCGCGTCGACCGGCGCCGAGCAGCCCGATGAACTCGCTGCGGGCCGCGGCCGGCCACGGCTCGGGCATCGGCGCGGACTCGGTGGCCAGCCTGGACAGCGCGTAGCCGCTGATCGGCAGGTCGTGCTCCGCCGCCGCCCTGGCGACCCGGAGCATCAGGACCGGATCGGCCCAGGGATCGGCGTCCCGGGCCAGGACCACCTCGCCGCCTTGGGACACCACATCCTTGGCCAGCGGCGTCCGTACGGCTGGACCCGGGATTGCGCTCGGGCGGCCGCGGCGAAGCTTGAACAGGCTCGCTCGCCCGGATGGCGCGTTACTCGCCGCGACCCGTCGCCATGCCGCGTCCGTGGCGTACGCGATCGTCCGGGCCGCTTCGTTGATCGATCGAAGGACCGCGTCCCCGTCACCCTCTCCGCTCGGCGCCAGCACGCCGAGCCGGGCGGCCACCGCGGAGCGATCCTCGGCCCGCAGCACGTCTGACGCGCGGCCTGCGATCCGGTGCAGCTCGCCGCGAACGTCGAGCAGCACCGAACTCGCCTGCACCACCGCAGGGCTCAGATCCACCAATTGCGCCGAGGCGAGTGCGCGCAGTCCCACCCAATCACGCAGCCCGCCCCGGCAGTCTTTGAGGTCCGGCTCCAGCAGGAAGGACGCGTCCCCACGCGTCGACCACCTGCTCCGAGCCAGTTCCTGGAGTTCGGTCAACCTCGATGGCGCGGTACGCCGCCACCGCGAGATGACCTGTTCACGCAGCAGTCCGGTCAGGGCCGGATCACCCGCCACGTGCCGTGCGTCGAGCATGCCCAGAATCGCCTTGAGATCGTCCGCCGCAACCGACACCGCTTCATCGACCGTGCGAACCGAATGATCGAGCCCCACCCCGGCATCCCACACCGGATACCAGAGATCGTCGGCCACCTGACGAATACCCGAAACCTTGCCGGTGTGCAGCAACACCAGATCCAGATCGCCGAACGGCGTCGGCTCCCTGCGACCGAGACCGCCCACCGCCAGCAACGCGATGCCGTCGATATCGGGCAGCAGGCCCGCCAGCCAGCCGTCGTAAACGGCCGTCAGGGTCGCGCGTAACTCCGAGCCGACCAGGTCGGTCCGGGCCAGTACTTCGGCCCGAACCAACCTGATGGAGTTCTCAGAGGGCGTCTTCATCCCGTTCGCCAGTCCGGACCCGAACCACGGCGTCGACGTCGGTCACCCACACCTTTCCATCACCGATCTTTCCGGTGCGGGCGGCTTCGGTCACGGCATCGACGACCTTCGTCACGTCCACGGTGCCGACCAGGACCTCGATCTTGACCTTCGGTACCAGGTCCACCGTGTACTCCGCACCGCGGTAGACCTCTGTGTGGCCGCGCTGCCGGCCGAAGCCGGACACCTCGCTCACCGTGAGGCCCTGAATGCCCAAGTTCTCCAGGGCAATCTTGACCTCCTCGAGCTTGAACGGCTTGATGATCGCAGTCACCAGCTTCATAGCGCTCAGACTCCCTTTCCGGAGAGTTCGGAAGACTTGCTCTCGCTGGGCTCGGACGTACTGCCCGTGAGGTGGCTGAGGCCACCGCTGAGCACCGTCGAGAACGAGTATGCCGACTCGGCGTGCTCGGACTCGTCAAGACCGGTGATTTCGACCTCTTCGGAGACCCGGAACACTCCGAGCTTCTTCAGGGCCGTGCCGATGATGAAGGTGATTACGAAGGAATAGGCCAGCACGCTGAGCGCGGCCACCACCTGGACCTCGAGCAGCTTCAGCCCGCCGCCGTAGAACAGGCCGCGTTTGGACTCCACGCCACCGGCAAGGGCACCGTGATCGAAGCCGAAGAAGCCGATCAGGATGGTTCCGGTGAGACCACCGACGAGGTGGACGCCGACCACATCGAGCGCGTCGTCGAAACCGAAGCGGTACTTCAGCCCAACGGCCAGCGCGCACAGGATGCCGGCGATGAAGCCGATGGCCATGCCGCCGAGTGGAGAAACGAAGGCACACGCCGGCGTGATGGCAACCAGACCGGCTACTGCACCGGACGCCGCACCGACCGTCGTGGGCTTGCCGTCCCGGAACTGCTCGACCAGCAGCCAGCCCAGGGTCGCCGCGCAGGTCGCGATGGTGGTGTTGGTGAAGGCCAGACCGGCGATAGCGTCAGCCCCGCCCTCCGAACCGGCGTTGAAGCCGAACCAGCCGAACCACAGCAAGGAGGCACCCAGCAGCACGAACGGAACGTTGTGCGGCTTCATCGGGTCCCGGCGCCAGCCGACGCGCTTGCCCAGGACGAAGACCAGTGCCAGGGCCGCGGCGCCGGCGTTGATGTGGACCGCGGTACCGCCGGCGAAGTCCTCGGCTCGGATCTTGTTGAGAATCCAGCCGGTACCGAACACCCAGTTCGCGATCGGGAAGTACACGACGGTGACCCAGATACCGACGAAGAGGGTCCAGCCCCAGAACTTCACCCGGTCAGCGATTGCACCGGAGATCAAGGCCGGGGTGATCATCGCGAACATCAGCTGGAACATCGCGAACACCAGGACCGGCACGCCGGCACCCGCGGTCGCGATACCGGCCGGCAGCGTGGATCCGATCTTGTAGATCGGCCCGAAGCCCCAGAGGCTATCCAGCACGTCCGGATTGCCGAGACCGTAGAAGTTGGCCGAGGAGCCGATGAGACCACCCCAACGGGTCGCGCCGAAGGACCAGGAGAACCCGTAGAACGCCCAGAGGACGCCGACCACGGCCAGACAGATGAAGTTCATCATGAGCATGTTCAGGACGTTCTTGGCGCGCACCATGCCGCCGTAGAAGAACGCCAAGCCCGGCGTCATGAGCAGGACCAGCGCCGCGGAGGCGAGAATCCAGGCCGTATTGCCGGAATCCAAGGTCGCCGTGGCGGGGTCCGCAGCTAACAAGATGGCAGGTTGCACCCTTGCGTCTCCTTCGTTGGTGGGATTGTCGAAGGCCCCGTTGCCTCGAAACGTAGCCAGAGACTGGCGGTCGCCTGTTTCGGCAAAGCAACCTCACATGTTTCGAATGCATTAACGATGCCGACTGCGACCGTGATCACGCCGGAGATGTCCGGATGCACCGGGCTGTCACTGGGTAACGTTGGCGCAATGCCGAGCCTGACCCGCGCCGAAGCCGTCGCACGTGCCACCCTGCTGGACATCGAGAGCTACCGCATCTCGCTGGTACTCACCGAGGACGAGCCGGAGTTCGAGTCGGTGAGCACCATCAGATTCCGGTCCGGGACACCCGGCGCGAGCACCTTCCTGGACTGCAAGGCCAGTGAACTGGTGTCGGTCACCCTCAACGGAGCGGTTCTCGAGGATGCCGAGCTTCGGGACGGCCGCCTCGAGCTGACCTCGCTGCAGCCCGAGAACGAGATCACCGTGGTCTCCCGGATGAGGTACTCCGCCGACGGCGAGGGCTTGCACCGGCACGTGGACCCGGCCGACTCGCGCAGCTACCTCTACGCGATGTCCTTCCTGGACGCCGGTCCGCGCTGGTTCGCCTGTTTCGACCAACCGGACCTCAAGGCGCCGTACGACATCGAGGTCCGGTGCCCCGAGGACTGGATCGTGCTCGGCAACGGCGCCGCGACCAGGCAGTCCGCCGGCACCTGGACGCTGGCCACCACCCAGCCGCTGTCGACCTACTTCGTGACCCTGGCAGCCGGGCCGTACCACTCGGTGACCGCCGAGCACGACGGCATCCCGCTCGGCCTGCACGCCCGGGCCTCGCTGGCCGAGCACCTCGACGCCGAGGCGCCGGAGATGCTGGAGGTCACCCGCCGGGCTTTCGATCGGTATCACGAGCTGTTCGGGGTCCGGTATCCGTTCGGCAGCTACCACCAGGTGTTCTGCCCGGACTTCAACGCCGGCGCCATGGAGAACCCGGGTTGCGTGACCCTGCGCGATCAGTACGTGTTCCGCTCCACCGTCACCGAGGCCGAGCGGGGGGTTCGGGCGAACACCATCGTGCACGAAATGGCGCACATGTGGTTCGGCGACCTGGTGACGATGCGATGGTGGGACGACCTGTGGCTCAACGAGTCCTTCGCGGAGTACATGTCCCACCGCGTCTGCTCCGAGGTCACCCACTACCCGGCCTGGACCGAGTTCGGAATTCGCCGCAAGGCCTGGGGCTACATCGCCGATCAGTCGCCGTCGACGCACCCGGTTGCCGGTAACGGATCGGCGGACGCCGCCGCCGCGCTGGCCGACTTCGACGGCATCTCCTACGCCAAGGGTGCCGCCGTGCTCAAGCAACTGGTGGCCTATCTCGGCGACGACATCTTCCTCGCCGGTCTGCGCCGCTACTTTGCCGATCACGCCTTCGCCAACGCCGACTTTGCCGATCTCATGCAGGCCTGGAACGACGCCGGCGCGCAACACCTCGACGAATGGGCCGCGCAGTGGCTGCGAACAAGTGGCCTGGACACCCTGATCGCCGAACCGGAATCCGACTCGGCGGGCGTGGTACTGACCCGCGACGCAATGGCCGGCAGCCGGCGGCCGCATGCGGTTACGGTCGCCGGATTCGACTGGGACGGCAAGGAGGTTCTCACCGAAGCAGTGACCGTCGCCGGTGGACCGGCGGCGCCGATCAGGATCAGCTCGTCGAAGCCGGTCGCCCTGGCGCTGGCCGACTCGGCCGATGACAGCTGGGCCAAGATCCGGTTCGGAGCGGACGGCTGGCCGGCGGTCCGGCAGGTTCTGCCGGATATCTCCAACCCGTCGAGCCGGGTGGTGATTTACAACGCGGTTCGCGATGCCGTCCGAGACGCCGACCTGGATCCGGCGATCGCCCTGGACCTCGTGCTGCACGCCATCGCAACCGAATCGACCTCGATCGTGGTCGCCGATCTGCTGGGATTCGCCACTACCCAGTTGGCGGCGGCATTTTCGCCTCCGGCCGAACGTCCGTTACGACTGCAGGAAGTCGCCGACGTGGCCGATCGGCTGCTCGGGACGGCGACCGAAGGTACCGACGATCAACTCACTGCCGCCCGGGCCCTGATCCGGAGCACCTCCGACTCGGCACGCCTGCACGACTGGCTCGACGGGTCCGAGGTGCCGGACGGCCTGCGCATCGATGCGGAGCTACGCTGGATCGTCCTCACCCGGCTGGCCACGCTGGGAGCGATCGACGAGCAGGCAATCGCCGCCGAGCTGGACCGTGACCGCAGTGCCTCGGGATCCGCCCACGCCGCCCGTGCCCGGGCCGCGCGACCGGACCCGGATACCAAGCGCGACGCGTGGCGGTTGCTCACCGAACCCGGCGACACTTCGGCCTATGAGCTGTACGCCACGGCCGAGGGTTTCTTCCAGCCGAGTCAGAGCGATCTGACTGCCGAGTATGTGCCGCGCTTCTTCGCCGAGATGCCGCTGACGGCGCGGCACCGGCACGGGTGGGCCCTGGGCCGGGTGGTCCTGCTCGGTTACCCCGTATCGTCGGCGACCCGCGACACGTTGCTGCTGGCCGAGGCGACCCTCGGGCGTGCCGATCTGGAGTCCGGCGTGCGTCGCTCGTTGGTCGACGGCACCGATTCGCTGCGCC
This sequence comes from Pseudonocardiales bacterium, assembly GCA_030840445.1. Taxonomy (GTDB): domain Bacteria; phylum Actinomycetota; class Actinomycetes; order Mycobacteriales; family Jatrophihabitantaceae; genus Jatrophihabitans_A. The sequence goes on along the minus strand of JAVEEN010000117.1, from coordinate 41,099 downwards.
GCGCGGTCGATTCCCTCGACCGGTACGGGCAGATCCGAACCTGACAACGGCATGGATTAGGGTCGCGCTATGACTGAGATGAGTGTGCGCGGCCTGACGATAGCGATTCACGTCGGCGACCGTGAAGCGGCGCTGGCCTTCTACTGTGCGCTCATCGGCCGCGATCCCGACATGGGGCCGGATCCGGACTTCTACGAGTGGGAGATCTCCCCCGGAGCCTGGCTGCAACTGGCGACCGGGCGGGAGGAGATCGCGCCATCCTCGTTCCGGCTGAGACTGAAGGTGGACGACATCGAGACCTCGGTGAAGATCCTGCAGGAGAAGGGTTTCGAACCAGGCCTGGTGCGGCGCCTGCCCGGTCTGGTCACCTTCGCCAACCTGACCGATCCGTGGGGCAACCCGCTCGGCATCTATCAGGACATGGGTCTCGCCCCGGGAGTCTGACGGGTCCGCTATCGCATTTGTCGCAATGGGTCGAGAATAGGGCAATGCTCACGGACTTTCCTGGACGACAGCTTTCGGTCACCCGCAGGATAAGCGGCCTGATGCTTCCGCTGGCCCTGCTGGCCACGTTGGTGGCGGGTTTGGCCGGGCACGGTGCAGCCCAGGCGGCGGTCCGGCCAACCGCGGCGGGCACGACCGCTGCCAGGCCGATGGCCGCCACAACTGCCACCGCGGCACGCGTTGTCGCCGATTGGCCGACCTATCACGGCAACGGCACGCGGAGTGGCTACGCGCCCTCGCTCAAGACAGTGACCACGGTTCCCAGCCAGGTCTGGTCGATTCCGCTCGACGGCGCTGTGTACGGCTCGCCGGTCATCGTCGCCGGCGGTGTGAAGATCGTGGCCACCGAGAACAACTCGGTGTACCGGGTCGCGGGCAACACAGTGATCTGGCGCAACCACCTCGGCGCCCCGGTGCCGCGATCGTCGCTGCCCTGCGGCAACATCGATCCGACCGGCATCACCGGAACACCTGCCTACGATGCGGCGACCCGGACGCTCATCGTGGTGGCCTTCCTGGCCAACCCGTTCCGGCACGTCGCCGTCGGCCTGGACCCGGCGACCGGAAAGCAGCGGTGGTTCCGCAACGTCGATGTGCCCAGCACGGTCGGCGGTATCACCGCCCAGGCGATGCAGCAACGAGGCGCCCTGCTGGTGTCGGCCCGACGGGTTTACGTTCCCTATGGCGGATTGGCTGGTGACTGCAGCACCTACCGCGGCAGTGTCGTGGGCCTGGACCTGGACAAGCCATCCAGTGCGCGGCTATGGCACTTCACGGTCCCCACCTCGCGGGAAGCCGGTATCTGGACGCCACCCGGACCATCGGAGAACCCCGGCGGTGGTCTGCTGGTCGCGGTCGGCAACGGCGCTACCGCGGGCACCGGAAACTACGATTTCAGCGACTCGGTCCTCAAGCTCTCATTCGAACGAATCGCCGACTCCTTCTCGCCGCAGGGCTGGCGTGCTGACAATGCCAGCGATCTCGATCTGGGCAGCCAGGGGCCGGCCATCGTCGGAAACTGGGTGTTCATCGCCGGCAAGTCCGGAACCGGCTACGTACTGAACCGCGCGCACCTGGGCGGGATCGGCGGGGAGGTGTCCTCGGCGCCGCTGTGCCGTTCCTTCGGCGGCACTGCAGTAGTCGGCAATGTCATCTACGTTCCGTGCGACGACGGCCTTCGCGCGGTGCGCATCGAGTCCAACGGGAAGATGACCGTGCTCTGGCACGCCGCCGGTTCCATCAAGGGCTCCCCTGTTGTCGGTGGCGGCCAACTGTGGGCTCTGGACACCGGGGCCGGTGTCCTGCACATGATGAATCCCGCCACCGGCGCGGACCGGCGCACCTTCGCGGTCGGTTCGGTGAACAGGTTCGCCACTCCCGCGCTCTATGACAACGCCATCTTCATCGGCACCATGAGCGGCGGCATCAAGGCATTCAACTGGTCATGACGTTGTCGGACCACGAGCGACCTGGTCTCAGTCGGTTACCTTCAGGCGCGCCGTTCTGAAGGCCCGCACGCAGGTTTCGACGTCCTCGACCGAATGGGCCGCCGACAGCTGAACCCGGATTCTCGCCTTGCCCTGCGGAACGACGGGGTAGCTGAATGCGACGACGTACACGTCCTGCTCCAGCATGGCCTCGGCGACCCTGGCCGCGCGGGCGGCGTCGCCGAACATGACCGGGACGATCGGGTGCTCGCCATCCAGCAGGTCGAAACCCTCCTCGGTCATCCGTCGCCGGAACAGTTCGGCGTTACGGCGTAAGGCCTGCCGGCCCGCGCTGCTGTGCTCGACCAGCTGCAGGGCAGCCAGGGTACCGGCCACCACCGCGGGAGCCACCGTGTTGGAGAACAGGTACGGCCGGGAGCGCTGCCGAAGCAATTCCACGATCTCGGCCCGGGCGCTGACGTAGCCACCTGAGGCACCCCCCAAGGCCTTGCCGAAGGTACCGGTGTAGATGTCGATCCGATGCCCCACGCCGGCCAGCTCCGGCGTACCCCGGCCGTTCGCGCCGAGAAAACCGACCGCGTGTGAGTCGTCGACCATGACCAGGGCCTGGTACCGCTCGGCCAGATCACAGATCTCGGCCAACGGCGCGAGATAGCCGTCCATCGAGAACACCCCGTCGGTGACGATCACCCGCTGCCGGGCGCCGGCGGCGGCCACCAGCTGGGTTTCCAGATCGGCCATATCCCGGTTGCGGTATCTCAGCCGCTTCGCCTTGGACAACCGGATGCCGTCGATGATCGAGGCGTGGTTCAACTCGTCGGAGATGATCGCGTCCTCGGCTCCGAACAGCGTCTCGAACACGCCGCCGTTGGCATCGAAACAGGAGGAGTAGAGGATGGTGGCCTCAGTATTCAGGAAGCTGGATACAGCGCGCTCCAGCTCGATGTGCAAAGTCTGCGTGCCGCAGATGAAACGGACGCTGGCCAGGCCGAATCCCCAATCATCGATGGCCTTCTTGGCGGCCGCCTCGATGTCCGGATGATCGGCGAGGCCGAGATAGTTGTTGGCGCAGAAGTTCAGAACCCGCTTACCGGACGCCGTGATGTGCGCCGACTGCGCCGAGGAGATCTGGCGCTCGTGCTTGTACAGTCCCGCCGCCCGGATCTCGTCCAGGGTGCTTCGCAGTTGCTCCTGCATGCTGCCGTACATTGCGGATTCTCCTTCGGGGGGCGAGGCGATCGTGCCTGTCGTAGCATGTCCTACCCAGTCGTGCCCAGTCGTGCCCTGTCGGTCGAGGTCAGGTCCTCAGAGGTCGGTCCAGTCGAGGACCACCTTGCCGCCTACAGCGGACCGCGCGGTGGCGAAGCCGGTTGCCCAGTCTGCGGCCGCGAACCGGTCGGTGATGACCGACGAGATGTCGAGCCCGGACTTCAGCATCGCGCTCATCGCGTACCAGGTCTCGAACATCTCCCGGCCGTAGATCCCTTTGATCGTCAACATATGAGTGACGACCTTCGCCCAGTCGAGACTGATCTGCTGGCTGGGCAGCCCCAGCACGGCGATCCGTCCACCGTGGTTCATGTTGGCGATCATCTGCGGCAGGGCGCTCGGATGTCCGGACATCTCCAGGCCGATATCGAAGCCCTCACGCATCCCGAGGGCAGCTTGGGCCTCGGCGATCGAGGACGAGGAAACGTCGACGGCAAGGTCGACGCCGAGCCCACGGGCCAAGGCCAGTCGCGGTTGGCTGACGTCGGTGACGACCACGAACCGGGCGCCGATGTGGCGAGCCACCGCCGCGGCCATCAGGCCGATCGGTCCGGCACCGGTAATCAGCACGTCCTCGCCGGTCATCGGAAAACTCAGCGCGGTGTGCACCGCATTGCCGAACGGGTCGAAAATGGCGCCCAGGTCGGGATCGATGTCCTGTGGATGCACCCAGACGTTGCTCTCGGGCAGCACGACGTACTCGGCAAAGGCACCGTCGCGGTGTACGCCCACGCTCAACGTTCGAATACACATCTGGCGACGGCCGGCCCGGCAGTTGCGGCAGATACCGCAGACGATGTGGCCCTCCCCTGAAACCCGGTCTCCGACGCGGACATCGCGCACGGCATCACCGACCTCGACGACCTCGCCGAAGAACTCGTGACCGGGAATAAGCGGCGTCTTGATCTCACTCTGCGCCCAGGCGTCCCAGGACTCGATGTGCAGATCCGTGCCACACAGACCGGTCCGGAGCACCCGGATCTTCACCTCGGCATCGGCCGGCTCCGGTTCGGGGCGATCGACCAACTCGAACCCGGGGTGCGGCCCGGACTTGAAAAGCGCCTTCACGTACTCCGGTCCTCTCCGCTGCGCGATCGATCAGCCGACGACGTCGCCGAGCAACGCATCGACGAACTGCTCTGGATCGAACGGCGCGAGGTCATCGACGCCCTCCCCCAGGCCGATGAGCTTGACCGGAACGCCCAGTTCGGCCTGCACACTGATCACGATGCCGCCCTTGGCGGTGCCGTCCAGCTTGGTCAGGACCACCCCGGTGACCTCGGCGACCTCAAGAAATACCCGCGCCTGAGTCAACCCGTTCTGGCCCGTGGTGGCGTCGAGGACCAGCAGGGTTTCATCGATCGGGCCGTGCTTCTCCACTACCCGTTTGACCTTGCCCAGTTCGTCCATCAGGCCGACTTTGGTGTGCAATCGCCCGGCTGTGTCGATCAGTACCGCGTCGACGCCCGCTTCTTTACCGGCCTTGACGGCCTCGAAGGCGACGCTGGCCGGGTCACCGCCTTCCGGGCCGCGAATCGTCTCCGCGCCGACCCGGGCGCCCCAGGTCTGCAGTTGATCGGCCGCCGCGGCCCGGAACGTATCCGCCGCTCCGAGCAGCACCGTACGACCGTCGGCGACCAGTACCCGAGCCAGTTTTCCGCAGGTCGTCGTCTTGCCGGTGCCGTTCACGCCGACCACCATCACCACCGCCGGGCCGCTGCCGGTGGGGACGGTGTGCAGGGTGCGATCCAGTTCAGGTCGGAGCGCCGTGACCAGCTCCTCGCTCAGCAGTGCCCGCAGCTCCCCCTGGCTGCGGGTGCCGAGGATCTGGGTGCGGGTACGGAGCCGGTCGACGATCTCGGTGGTGGATTTCAGGCCGACGTCCGCCGTCAGCAGCGCCTCTTCGATCTCGTCCCAGGCGTCGTCGTCGAGCTTGTCCCGAGACAGCACGGAGAGCAGGCCTCGGCCGAGCGAGGTCTGTGAGCGGGCCAGCCGGGCGCGAAGACGCTGCATCCGGCCGGCGGTCGGCTCCGGCACGTCGAGCACCGGTCCCGGCGGTGCGGTCTCAACCGCTGGAGGTGCCGGCGCAACGGAGAGTTCGGGCGGCGCTGGTGCTGCACTCTCGACCGGAGGCTTGGTTGCGGTACCCCCGGTCGACCGGACCGGCGGAGGCGGCAGCTCGCCGCGGCCCCGCCTGACTCTGGGAACGACGAAGCCGACGACGAGGACGGCGGCGAGGACGAGCAGAACCACGACGGTCACGATGATGGCAAGCACCGGGCCATCCTCTCAGCAGTCGGCATCAGCCACGAAATCAATGATCTGCGCCGGACGGCTCAGCTGGTCTTGAGCGCACCACCGGTGAGCCAGCTCGCCCACGGCACATTCCAATCGCCATAGCCCTGACCCAGCTGCATGGCGGGCCCGTTGGCGTTCGGATAGTTGACCACATCGCCGATCTTGAGGAACCCGAACAGCTTCTTGGCCACCGCGGGCGAGAGGTTGGTGCACCCGTTCGAGGTGCTGCGTACCCCCAGATTGGCGATATTCCAAGGCGCAGAGTGCAGATACTCGCCGCCGTAGGTGAGCCGTTGGGTCCATTGCACGTGCGCGTCGTAGTAACCGGGTCCGCGCATCGAGATGTCGGCACCCTTCTCCATGATCACCTTGGTGCCGCGGGCCGTCGGCGTGTTGTTCGCGCCCAGCGACACCGCGTAGGTGCCATAGAGTTTGTTGTCCGTCTTCACGGTCATCTTCAGGGCGTGCGCGTCGACGGTCAGGATATTCGCGGCGCCGGTCGAGATCGACAGCGTCAGGCTGTTGTCGAAGGACAGCCCGGGACCTGCGCTCAGGCCCTGCACGGGCAGGTTCATCTCGATCTTGGCGTGCGCCGGCCAGTAGGTGGCCGGTCGGTAGTGTGCCTCCAACGCCGATCCGGAGTGCGCGGTGCTTTCGAAGTACCAACCACCGCTGACCTTGGACCCGTTCACCGTCACGATGGTTGCCGCGGCGAAGGCCTTGGCATTGGTCGGGGCGCGATTGAACCACGCGATGATGGGCATCCCGACGCCATAAGTGGCGCCGTCGTTCTCCAACAGCGAGACGTGCACCTTCTTGGTGGGCACCGGCTTCTTGGTCGGAGTCGGCTTCACCGCGGCGGACGCCGACGAACTGGCTGTGCCACCGCCGGACGCGCTCGAAGACGCGCTGCCCGCCGGAGCGGACGGGCTGGGGGCTGGCGTGCAGGCGGCCGCCAGTAGCAATACCGGTAGGGCGGCGGTCGCGAGCAGCACTATTCGACGTAACACGCCACGAACGGTACCTGCTCAACCTGAAGGCCCGATTCCTCAACTTGCGGCCGCGCTGCCAGCGCGCTGTCTCAGCCCGCGCTGTCTCAGCCCGCGCTGTCTCCGCCCGCGCTGTCTCCGCCCACGCTGTCTCCGCCCACGCTGACCGGTTCATCGGTGTCGTCACGCAGCCGCTGGCTGATCACCTGGGTGATGCCATCGCCGCGCATGGTTACGCCGTACAGCGCGTCGGCAACCTCCATGGTGCGCTTCTGGTGGGTGATGACGATGATTTGGCTGCTGGCGCGCAACTCACCGATCAGTCCCACCAACCGTCCAAGGTTCACGTCGTCCAAGGCGGCCTCGATCTCGTCCAGCACGTAGAAGGGGCTCGGTCGCGCGCGGAAGATGGCGACCAAGAGCGCCACGGCCGTCAGCGAGCGCTCGCCACCGGACAACAGCGAGAGCCGCTTGACCTTCTTGCCCGGCGGACGCGCCTCGATCTCGATACCGGTCAGCAACATGTCATCAGGCTCGGTCAGCAACAACCTCCCTTCACCACCCGGAAAGAGGGTGCGGAACACGACCTCGAACTCGCGTTCGACATCGCGATAGGCGGCGGTGAAGACCTCCAGGATCCGGTCGTCGACTTCCTTGATAACAGTCAGGAGGTCGCGACGGGTGTTCTTCAGATCCTCGAGCTGGGTGGCCAGGAACTGGTGGCGTTCCTCCAGCGCGGCGAACTCTTCCAGGGCCAGCGGGTTCACCCGGCCTAGCAGGGCGAGGTCCCGCTCGGCCCGGGCCGCCCGTTTCTCCTGCGACGGACGGTCGAAGGGCCCCGGTTGCGGCGCGATGACGTCCTCGCCGCGCTCGACGGCTTGCTGGTATTCCGCCGTTTCCTGCGAGGACGGCGGCACCGGCTGGTCGGGCCCGTAGTCGCTGATGAGCACCTCGACCGCTACGCCGAATTCATCGACCGCCCTGGCCAGAAGTTGCTCGATACGCAGTCGTTGCTCGGCCCGGGCCACCTCGTCGCGGTGCACCGCGTCGGTCAGCTTGGCCAGCTCGGCGGCCAGTTCCCTGACGGTAACCCGCGCCGAGGACAGTGCGGTTTCGCGTTCCTGGCGCGCGTGCTGCACCGCTTCCCGCTGGGTGCCCGCTCGGGCCGCCGTCCCCTCCAGTCGGTTGAGTGCGGTCAGTGCGGCTTCGTTGACCGCTGCCGCCACCCGCGCCCCCTGGGCCCGCTTGACTCGCGCTGCCTCCTGCCGGGTGCGGGCCTGACGTTCGGACTCGGCCGCCCGAAGCAGGGAATCGGCGCGACCGGACAGTGCCCGAACCCGCTCCTCCTGGGTGCGTACAGCGAGCCTGGCGTCCATCTCGGCCTGCCGGGCGGCCGCGACCGAAGCGGCCCGGGCGTCACGCAGTTCGACCGGTGGTTCGTCCTCCTCGGTCGGTTCGGCCTCGGCCAAGCGGAGCCGTTCCTCGAGATCGACCAGACCCGCCAGGTCCTTGTCGCGCGCCACTCCAGCCGCGTTCCGGGCCAGGTCGAGCCTTTCAGCCTCGGCGGTGGCCGACCGCTCGGCCTGCGACAACTGCGCGAGACGTTCGGCAACCGCGTTGAGCCGGGCGTCGGACTCATTCAGCGCGTCGAGAGTCGCTGCGGCCTCGGAGTCCAGGCGGGACGCCGCTTCGCGTGCCGAGATCAGCTCGGCGTGCACGCGCTCGTAACGCTGGCCCGCCTCCGCCGCCTTGTGTTCGGCTTCGTCGACCGCGGCCTGGACCTCGAGCGCGCTCGGGGACGACGAAGAGCCGCCGAAGGCCCAGTTACACCCGAGCACATCGCCGTCCGCGGTGACCGCACGGATGTCCGGATGCTGACGGACCAGCCGCTGTGCATCACCGAGATCAGGGACCAGTGCAACCTTGGCCAGGGCGTGCTCGAGCGCGGGCCGGAGTTCGCCCGGCGCATTCACCACATCCGTCGCCCACCGCGCGGCGGCCGGCAACACCGGCCAGTCGGAGCGGTCCGGCCTGGGTCGGTCGGTGCCGTCTTGGGAGATGAGCAGGCCGGCCTGACCGGCGTCGGTGGACTTGAGTAGCTCCAGAGCGACGGCGGCATCGTCGGGCGAGCTCACCGCCACGGCATCCGCGATCGCACCGAGCGCCGCGGTGAGTGCCGCCTCGTGGCCCGGCTCCACTGATAGCAGCGCGGCCACCGAGCCGAGCACACCGGACAGTTGTGATCCGGCCGCCAGCAGGGCACCGGCGCCGTCCTTGCGCAGCAGTCCCATGGCCAGGGCATCCCGGCGGGCCGACCAGGTCGATCGATCCCGTTCGGCCGCGCGCTCGACCTCCACGAGGTCCGCGACCTGAGCCGAGGCCTGCTCCAGACGCGCGACGGCCGCCTCGTGACGACTGTCCAGGTTCACCTCGCCCTCATCGAGCGCGCCAACCTCACGCTGGGCGTGCTCGAGCTCGGCTGCGGCGGTGCTCGCCCGTTCGCGGGCCTGCTCGGCCGACGCCGCGATACGGGCGATCTCATCGCCGCCGGCTGAGGCGCGAGTGCGCAACGCGTTGACCTGCCCCGCCAGTTTGGCCAGGCCCTCCCGCCGGTCGGCGACAGCCCGCGCCGCCGCCACCAACGCCCGCTCGGCGTCTGCCAGCTCGCGCTCGCCTTGCTGTCGATCGGTCACGGCCTGCTGCAGGGCCATCCGGGCCTCGTCCAGCTCCGCCGTGAGCTCCGCCTCCTGCTCGCGGATCGCGGCGGCCTCGTTCTCCAATTCCTGCGGGTCGCGGCCGCGGCGTTCCTCCTCGGCGAATTCCGACAGGTGCCGCAATCGCTCGGCGGCCAGCTTCTGCGTTCCGCGGAATCGCTCCTGTAGCGCCGACAGTGTGAAGAACACCTCCTGGGCCGCGGCCACGGCGGGTGCGTCAGCCGCGAGCGCCCGCTCCAGCTCGGCCTCGGCCGACGAGGCGTTACCCAGGGCGGCCTCGACCTCGGCCCGGCGGGCCCGGATCGCGGTCTCGTCGGCCACCTCCGCCTCGAGCGTGCCGCGCGCGGTGATGAGGTCATCAGCCAGCAGCCGGAGCCGGGAATCCCGCAGCTCTGCCTGGACGCCGGCCGCCCGCCGGGCCACCTCGGCCTGTTTGCCCAGTGGTTTGAGCTGACGGCGCAGTTCACCGGTCAGGTCGGTCAGCCGGGTGAGGTTCGCCTGCATGGCGTCGAGCTTGCGCAGCGCCTTCTCTTTGCGCTTGCGGTGTTTCAACACGCCGGCCGCTTCTTCGATGAAGCCGCGCCGGTCTTCGGGCCGGGCCTGCAGGATCGAATCGAGCTGACCCTGTCCGACGATGACGTGCATCTCCCGACCGATGCCGGAGTCCGACAACAGCTCCTGGATATCCAGCAGCCGGGCACCCTCGCCGTTGATCTCGTACTCGCTGGCACCGTCGCGGAACATCCGGCGGGTGATCGAGACCTCGGTGTAGTCGATGGGCAGCGCGTTGTCGGCGTTGTCGATGGTCAGCGTGACCTCAGCACGGCCGAGGGGCGGGCGGCCGGCCGTACCGGCGAAGATGACGTCTTCCATCTTGCCGCCGCGCAGGGCCTTGGCGCCCTGTTCTCCCAGCACCCACGCGATGGCATCCACCACGTTGGACTTGCCGGAACCGTTCGGTCCCACGACGGCCGTGATCCCGGGCTCGAAGCGGAGCGTGGTAGCCGACGCGAAGGACTTGAAACCCTTCAGCGTCAGTGACTTGAGATGCACTCAGGCTCCGGACGTGGCTAGAGGACGGTGTTCACCGCGGCAGGTGGAAGGTTCCATCGGACAGCTGGTGGAGCCTTCGCCGACACCGCACAGGCAATCTACCGTCAACCGGCGCGTGTCGGCCGTCAGGCGAGGGCGGAAGCGGAACTGGTGATTCTATGCAGCTCATCCAGCAATTCCACCGAGGACATCGAATCCTTCAGCTCGGCGAGCTGCGCCTCGAGATCCCGCACGCGGGCCTGGAGCCGGGCGTTTTCTTGGATGAGGTGACGATCTGCAGAGTTGGGAAGGTGTCCCAGCAACGCCCTGGCCATGTTGCGACCTTTCGCGGGTCTCGACCGACCGGGGCGACCCCTGAATATGGTGTGGAGCGGTCGGCTTCACACACACAGAGCCGCCGGCACCGAGCCGGTTGAGGAGTGATGTCTGTCATCCAATGGTCGCACCGCGAGCGCCAAGAAACAAATCCCAGAATGCCCGCGCCGCGCCGACCGGCTGGATCGAGGCACTCGGCGTCAACGCTCTGTAAAGCCTTCCACCCCGCCGCGCGCCGGGACGTAGTCCTGGGCGCTCACCCCGGTCACCCGGCCCGGTGCCCGGACCGACCGCAGCGCTGCAACCAGCCGGTCACATTGCTCACGGGTGCCTTCGGCCACGATCTCGACCCTGCCGTCGGCGAGGTTCTTCGCCCAGCCGACGAGGCCCAACTCCAAGGCATGTGAGCGGGTCCACCAGCGGAACCCGACGCCCTGCACCGAGCCGTGCACCCAGGCCGTCAGCCGCACCGACTGCTGCTCGTCAGCGCCGGTCACGGCGAGCGCCTGCGGGGTACCCGCTGGCAGTTCGGGCAGAAATAGGACGAGCGGTTCATCCACCTCGCCCGGACGATCGCGCGGCCGCATCGGGGACAGGGCTCACCCTGACGACCGTAAGTGTTGAGCGATCGACCGAAGTAACCACTCTCACCGTTGACGTTGACATACAACGCGTCGAAGGACGTACCGCCGGCGGCCAGCGCGTCGGCGAACACCTCGCGTAGCGCGGCCAGCAGGAGCACCAGCCGCGGCCTGCTGAGTGAGCCGGTCGGTCGATCACCGTGCAACTGCGCACGCCACAACGCCTCATCGGCATAGATGTTGCCGACCCCGGAGATACCCGATTGATCGAGCAGGGCCCGCTTGATCGTGGTCTGCCGACGGCGGACCGAGGAGATCCAGCCCGCGTCGTCGAAATGCTCGTCCATCGGGTCACGGGCGATGTGGGCAATCCCGGCGGGCACCAGGCCGACCCCGTCCGGAACGAGTTCGTCCAGATGCACACCCCCGAAGGTGCGCTGGTCGACGAACCTGAGTTCTCGCCCCCCGTCGCTGAACCGGAACCGTGCTCGCAGGTGCGGTCCGGGCGGCGATCCTGGTTCGGTGATCAATAGCTGGCCGCTCATGCCCAGATGCGCGATCAGGGCGTCGGGCCCGTCGTCCAACGGCAGCCACAGGTACTTGCCCCGCCGTTGAGCCGACGTCACGGTTCGTCCGCGGAGTCGATCGGCCAGATCACCCGGCCCGGCCAGATGACGGCGCACCGCCCGCGGATGCACCGAATCCAGGCCGGTGATGGTGCGATCGACGACCCATCGCTCTAGACCGGCTCGAACAGTTTCGACCTCAGGAAGCTCAGGCACCGGACTGTTCGGCCACGGGCTCCGAGGTCCCTATCAATTCGTCGGCCAATTCGTCGGACGATTCGTCGGCGGATTCGCGCGCCTCGAGCTGTTCCAGGTCCAGGGGGTCCGGCGCGCCGTTGTAGCTCGGCGCGCTGTCGGCCCGCGATGCCTCAGTCGATGGCGCCGGCGGTGCGAGCGGCGACGCGTCCGTCGAGTTCGGGTTGAGCGCCCGCCAGGCCGCCTCGGCCGCGGACTGCTCGGCTTCCTTCTTGCTCCGCCCGGGTCGCACGTCGTAGGTACTGCCGTCCACCACCGCGGCGGCGGTGAAGGATTTGGCGTGATCGGGCCCGCTCGAGGTGATCCGGTACTCGGGTACACCCAACCCGTTCAACGCGGTGAGCTCCTGCAACGAGGTCTTCCAGTCGAGACCTGCTCCGTACCCGGGAGCCGCCCGCAGCACCTCGTCGAACAGCCGATGGATGACCTCGGCCGCGACGCCGATGCCGTGTTCGAGATGGATCGCGCCCAGAATGGCCTCGAGCGTGTCGGCCAGGATCGAAGGCTTGTCACGACCGCCGGTCGCGTCCTCGCCGCGCCCGAGCAGCACATACCGGCCGATACCGTCCGTGCCGATGGTGCGGGCCACCTCGGCCAGGGCGCGCATGTTCACCACCGATGCGCGGAGCTTGGCCAGCTTGCCCTCGGGCAGATCGGGATGATTGCGGTAGAGGGCCTCGGTGATCACAACGCCGAGCACCGAGTCGCCGAGGAATTCCAGGCGTTCGTTATGGGGCAGATCGCCGTTCTCGTAGGCGTAGGACCGATGCGTCAGGGCACGCCGAAAAAGCTCGGCGTCCATCTGGACACCGAGCTCGGCAGCCAGTTCGGCTGGGTCGGCGGGCGGGAGCTGTTTAGCGGCCACGCTCGACCCCGAAACAGTTCAGCCTGGAGGCCATCGGCTCGCGGTCAGACCGCGAGAACCTGCCGTCCGTCGTACTGACCACAGTTGCTGCACGCGGTGTGCGGCAGCTTGGGCTGCGCACAGGCGCGGTTCGGGCAGCTGACCAAGGTGGGCGCGGTGGTCTTCCACTGGGAGCGTCGGCTCCGGGTGTTGGAACGCGAGGTCTTCCGCTTCGGGACGGCCACGACGGTTACTCCTGACTCTCTGTCGGACTGCTTCCGGCCGGTTGGCCTTGGGTCCGAGCTGCTTCGGTGTCGAACCGCTCGGTGAGAGCGGCCCAACGGGGGTCGATCTTGGTGTGCGAATGGCCGTCCGGAAGGTCGTCGATCCGCTCTCCGCACTCGGAGCACAGACCGCCGCAATCCGGCTGGCACAACGGCGTGAGCGGCAAGCTCAATACCGTGACGTCGCGCACCACCGGCTCCAGGTCGAGACGATCGCCCTGCAGCCGGGACACCTCATCCGGGTCGGTGGTCTGCTCCGTGGCGCTGTCGCGATAAGCGAACAGCTCGACGAACTCGACCTCCAACTCGTCGGCGAACCTGATCAGACACCGCCCGCACTCACCACTGAGCTCGCCGGTCACCGATCCTGTCGCCAGGACACCTTCGGTCACCGATTCGAGCCGCACAGTCAGATCGAGCGGAGAACCTTCAGGAACCCCGATCATGTCCAAGCCGAGGTGCGCAGGAGCAGGAATCTCGCGCCGGTAGTCGCGCCGAGCCCCTGGGGCTCGTCCGACTTCCCGGGTATCCAGGACGAACAAGCTGCGGGTATTCACGGTTGACCTTCGGTAAGCAGAAACGTGCGGAACTGTGCGCCTTGGCCAGAACATGCAATTGGCCGTCGTTCAGGCTACCCGAGGCGACGGCCTGAGGTGAAATCGCTGGGTGGCCACCGGGTTCAGCCGGCGTCGTGCGAACCGTCCGTGACGGGACCGAACCCGGGGGCGGGTTCTCCGGGCGGCTCCGACGCGGCACTCCCGCCCAGGGCGGCCCGACCGTTTTCGGCCGTGGCAGCGAGCCGTTGCAGGTTGTCGACGAGCTCGGACAGGGTGCGCTCGGCATATCCGTGCGCGTCGGCCTTGAGCCGTCCGGCGTACTCCTCGGCCTCCCGCCGGGTCGCCTCGGCATACGCCTCGGCCATGGCGCCGATCCGGTCCGCTTCTGCGGTAGCCGTCTGATGCACCGTTGCCGAGGCCACCAGCTGGGCCTGCTCGGTCTGGGCATTCTCGATCAGATTGTGAGCCTCGGCGCGAGCCGTGTCGGTCACGGTATTCGCCTCCTCGTTCGCGGACCGGGTCAACTCTTCGGCTCGCTCGGCGGCCTCGGCCAGCAGCCGGTCGCGCTGCGCGACGAGGCGGCGCGCTTCCATCATCTCCGGCGGCAACACCTCGCGCAGGGCGTCGAGCAGGTCCAGCGTGCGTTCACGCGGGACTACGCAGGATGAGGACATCGGGAGTGTCCGTGCGGTTTCCACCAGCTCGACCAGCTCGGTCAGCACCTCATCGGCACGGGCCAGAGTGTGATCAGTCACGGCGGTTTTTCTCCTCGATTCGTTCCAGCATCCGGGCATGGACCACGTCGGGCACCATGCTGCTCATGTCACCACCATAGGTGGCGATCTCCTTGACCAAACTGGAGGCGAGGAAGCTGTACTCGGGATTCGTCGGCATGAACAAGGTGTCGATACCCGCCAGACCTCGATTCATCTGAGCCATCTTCAACTCGTAGTCGAAATCGCTCACGGCACGGATGCCCTTGAGAATCACGGCTATCCCGTTCGCCCGGCAGTAGTCGACCAGCAGGCCGTGGAACGCATCCACCCGGACATTGGGGTACTTACTGGTGACCTCGGTCAGCAGGTCCAGGCGCTCCTGCACCGTGAACAGGCTGGACTTGGTCTTGTTGATCAGCACCGCGACCACGACCTCGTCGTACAACTGAGCCGCCCGACCGATGATGTCGAGATGACCGTTGGTGACCGGGTCGAAGGATCCCGGGCAGACGGCCTTGCGGATGGTTGGATCAGCGGTCATCGGTACCTTCGCCTCACGTGGTTTCGCTGGTGGGCGCACTACCCGCGGCGACCGTACCAAAGAGAGCCCTCACCGTAGCGGCGCTGTTTCATGGCCTTGATCTCACTCGGCCACTCCGGCTGTGGGTCACGCCACGACCGTTCGACCACCACGACCGCACCCTCGACCAACCAGCGCTCGTCGGCGAGGGTCTCCAGCAGTCGGGCCACGGCACCGGGGGGGACCGCGTAGGGCGGATCGAGGAACACGAAGTCGAACGGATCGTCGGCGCCCACGGCGGCCAGATACGTCTCGGCACTGCATCGATACAGCACGGCGCCAGACAGGCGCACCGCGTTCAGGTTCTCCTGCAGGATGGCTGCAGCCCGATGGTCGGATTCGACGAACACCGCCACCTCGGCGCCTCGGGAGAGGGCCTCGATGCCGACCGCACCCGACCCGGCGAACAGATCGAGTGCCCGGGCGCCTACGAGGTCCAACTCGGTGCTCAGCGTGTTGAACAGTGCCTCGCGCGCCCGCTCCGAAGTGGGCCTGGTGCCGCGGGGCGGCACCGCGATCCGGCGTCCCCGCGCGGTCCCCCCGACGATCCGCGTCACGCCTGAGCACCTTAGACCGGTCCGGGACGCGACGCGAGGCGAGCGGCAGGTACTGAAACCGGCCGATTACCCTTGGCGGTTCCCGGCCCAACCGGTGCACATCCGGCGCCGCGCCGACCGCTACTACCGATTCAGGCCTTGTGCAGGTAGTCGGCGCGCTCGGAGTCGAAGGATTCCCACAGGAATTCCTGCAACTCGGGGTGTTCGACCAATGAGGGGTCCCCCGCTATGACCTGTCTCGCCTCGAGTCGGGCATCCATGATCAGCTTCTCGTCACGCAGCAGCGAAAGCAACTTGAGCCGTGATCGGCGTCCCGACTGCAGGTCGCCGAGCACGTCGCCCTCACGCCGTTCTTCCAGATCCAGTCTCGCGAGCGCGAAGCCGTCCGTGGTCTCGGCCACCGACTCCAGCCGGCGCAGGGACGGGTGCGCCGACGGTAGCCGCGTGAGCAACAAGCAGTAGTTCTTGTGATCGGCGTCGTCGTAGCTGCCCCGACCTACCCTGCCGCGCAGTTGGTGCAACTGGGAGACACCGAACCGGTCGGCGTCCAGAATGATCATCAGGGTCGCGTTCGGTACGTTGACGCCGACCTCGATGACCGTGGTCGAGATGAGCACATCGCAGGTGCCGGTCGCGAAATCGGCCATGACGGCGGACTTCTGATCGCCGCTGAGCCGGCCATGCATCAAACCCAGTCGCAAGCCGGCGAGTGGTCCGGCCTTCAGCTCGGCGTAGGTGGACAGCACGGAGGCCGTCTGGGCGGCTTCCTCGTCGGAGTCGGGTCCCAGATCGGCCGTGCCCGCTGGATCATCGAGTGGATCATCGAGCTGGCCGCCCTCGTCACCCTCGCCGATCCGCGGGCACACGATGTACACCTGCCGGCCCTTGGCGACCTCTTTGTGCACTCGCTCCCAGACCCGGTCCAGCCAACCCGGCTTGTCGGTGATCGGCACCACGGTGGTATCCACCTTCGACCGGCCGGCCGGCAACTCGCGCAGCTCCGACGTTTCCAGGTCGCCGTACACGGTCATTGCGACCGTGCGCGGAATCGGCGTTGCCGTCATGACCAGCATGTGCGGAGGTGCGCTCGCCTTGCTGCGCAGGGCGTCACGCTGTTCCACCCCGAAACGATGTTGTTCATCGATCACGACCAGGCCGAGGTCGGCGAACTGGACGTGATCCTGGATCAGGGCGTGGGTGCCGATCACGATGCCGGCCGCTCCCGACGCCGCGTCGAGCAGCGCGGCGCGACGGGCACCCGCCGACATCGATCCGGTCAGCAGCGCGACCGTCGTACCGCGGTCGGAGCCACCCAGCTGACCGGCGCGAGCCAGGTCCCCGAGTAGCTCGAGGACGGTCGCCTCGTGCTGGGCCGCCAGCACCTCGGTCGGCGCGAGCAAGGCGGCCTGGCCACCGGTATCGACCACCTGGAGCATCGCCCGTAGCGCCACCACTGTCTTACCCGAACCGACCTCGCCCTGCAGGAGCCGTTGCATCGGATGCTCGGCGGCGAGCTCACGCGAGATCAGCTCGGCGATGTCGGCCTGTTCGGCCGTGAAGGTGAACGGCAGCCGATCCTCGAAGGCCGCGACCAAGCCACCACGTCCCGGCGGCCGGGCCACCGCGGGATTCGCCGCCTGCGCGTGCTTGCGCTGAGCCAGTATGAGCTGCACTCCGAACGCCTCGTCGAAGGCAAGCCGGTGCCGGGCCTTGCTGTACTCGGCTCGGCTCTCGGGGCGATGGATATGCCGCAGCGCCCAATCCAAATCCATCAGTCCGGCCCGGGCCTTTACCTCATAGGGCAGCGGGTCACTCACCTCATCGAGCTGATCCAGCACGAGCGAGACGCACTTGGCGATCGTCCAGGACGGCAAACCGTTGGCGGCGGGATACACCGGAATGAGGGTGTTGGCAAAGTCCCTGACGGTCAGCCCGTCTTCGTCGTCGACCTCCAGCACGTACTCCGGCGAGTTCAGCTGTAGCTTCGAGCGAAACCGGCTCACCTTGCCGGCGAAGAACCCCCGGCGGCCCGGGAGCAGCTCTTTCTCCCGCCATGACTGGTTGAAGAAACTGATCGAGGCCTTGCTCGCACCCGAGCTGATCACCACCTCCAAAATGTGCAGCTTCCGTCCGGGGATCCGCCTGCCGGTCACCGATTCGATCTCGGCTTGGACCGTGACCTCCTCGCCCTCGACCAGCCGCGAGAGGTCGGTGAGTTCGCCACGTTCGCTGAACCGCCGCGGATAGTGGCGCAGCAGCTCGCCCACTGTCGTGAGTTCGAGGGCCGAGCCGAGCGCCTTGGCCGCCTTGCCGCCCACGATCTCGCGCAGCAACGTATCCCGGGAGGCCATACGATCACTGTGCCAGAACGGTCCGACGAGCCAATACTGGCGCGTCCGGCGGTGGCACGCGGCGATCGGCGTCCGGTTCTGATAGCGGGCGGCTATTCGGCTCCGATCAGCAGCGGGAAATACGGCTGACCACCGGCAAACGCATTCAACTCGATCAGGGGATGGTGCGCCTTGACATGGGACGCGAGCACCGCTGCGGCCTCTGTTCCGCCGGGATCGGAACCGGCCAGCACGGTCACCAGTTCGGCGCCTGCGCTGATCAGCCGCTCCACCAGGCTGATCCCTACGGCCGCCACCTCGGCGCCGATCTCGACGACCTCACCATCGATGAGCCCCAGAACGTCCCCCGCCTGGCAACGCCCGACATAGGTGATCGATTCGCGAACGGCAATGGTCACCTCGGCGAACCGGGTAGCGGCGGCGGCTTCGGCCAGGGCGATGACGTCGTCCTCGAATCGCCTGTTCTCGTCGTGTACCGCCACCGCGGCTAGGCCTTGCACCGGTGATTTCGTCGGGATCACCGCCACCTCGATCCCCTGCGCTCGGGCTTCCTCGGCTGCCATCTCAGCCACGCCGTCCACCGCAGCAGCGTTCGGCAGCAGGATCACCCGCGCCGCCTGGCTGCTGACCAGCTCGTTGAGGACCTCGGCGGTCGACGGATTACAGGTGGGCCCACCGTCGACGACGAGCACTCCCTCCGACCGGAACAGGTCAGCCAAGCCGACACCTGGTGCGACGGCGACCAGGACTGTTCCCTCGCGATAGCGACCGTCGCCCTCCGCAGCGACCTGATCGGCGAACCTCGTCACCGTGATGCGGTGCGGGCGACCAACCTCGATACCCGCCTCGATGGCAGCTCCCACGTCGTTGACATGCACGTGCACGTTGAACAACCCGGTCTGCGCGCTGTCGTGAACGGATCCGGCGGTCGCTTCGCCGGAGCCGACGACGACGACGGAATCCCCCAGCCGTTGCAAGACCGACTTGAGGGACTCGATGCCCTCCTCGGTCGTGTGCAGCAGGTACTGCACCTCATAGCCGAACGCGTCGCTGCCCGCTTCTCTGATCGCCTCCAGCGCCGCGCGATTGCGGGGTGCCGTTCGGCTCGGCCCCGGCGGGCCATCAGGTGCGCTCCATCCGACAACGACGGTGGCGAGTGCCTCGAGCAGGACGACCAATCCGCGGCCGCCGGCATCGACCACGCCCGCTCGGGCCAGTACCGCCAGCTGATCGGGGGTCCGGCGCAGCGACTCACGAGCCCCGCCGACGCAGGCCTGCACCACGGTCGCGAGGTCGGCGTCGGTCGCCGCCTCGGCCGCCTCGGCCGCGCCCTTGATGACCGACAGGATCGTGCCTTCGACCGGCTGGGACACCGCGGCGTACGCGGCGTCGGCGGCCCGCCGCAAGCCTGCGACGATCATCGCCGCGTCTGCCTCGACGGCGCCGTCCAAACTGTCGGCCAGGCCCCGCAGCAGCTGGGAGACGATCACCCCCGAGTTTCCGCGGGCGCCCAGGAGCGCTCCGCGTGCCATCACTCGCAGCACCGCCCCGACCGCCGCGGAGCGGTCACCGGCCACTGCCTCGTTGGCACTCTTCAGCGTCAGCGCGAGGTTCGTGCCGGTGTCTCCGTCCGGAATCGGGAAGACGTTCAGATCATCGATCTCGCCGCGATGTGCCTCCAGGTCCTCGGCCGCCATGCTGCACCACCGGCGGACCGCCGAGGCGTCGAGGTGGACGAGCATGTAGGTCCTCTCGGGCAGAATCGGTGCTGGCGGTCACCATACTGGGCGGGCGCTGGGCGGCCCTTGATGCGCCGATCTGGTTTGCCGCCCGGTTTGGAGCCCGCCCGGCAGCCTGGCTACACTTAGCCGGTTGCCCTGTCCGGCTCGGACGGTGGCGAGCATGCATCTGGATATAGCGACGACTTTCGTCGTCTCGAGAACTTGAGGAGGCCATTGTGGCCAGCCACTGCGATGTCTGCGGCAAGGGGCCCGGCTTCGGCATGTCCGTTTCGCACTCTCACCGTCGGACGCACCGTCGATGGAACCCGAACGTGCAGACCGTCCGCGCGCTCGTGGCGCCCGGGACCCGTCGGCGGGTCACCGTGTGCACGTCCTGCCTCAAGGCGGGCAAGGTCACCCGCGCCTAATTGGTGCGGCTGACGTACCGGCCGCTCGACACCGATCCGCTAAGGCACAGGGCCGGCTCCAATCTGGGGGCCGGCCCTGTGCCGTGCCAGCCCTGTGCCGGCCGGGCGAATCCACGTCACGGCTCCGCGTCACGTCGTGCTCGTCGCGGCGCCGCGCCGCGACGAGCATGACCGTCGCGCCATCCTCGGTGCTGGTCACTTGAAGTGCTCGTGACCGCCATCGGACCAGCGCAGACCGTCCACCCGTACCCCCTCGCCCTCTCGGACCAGGCCGATGGCCGTCCATCCCGAAGGCACCGAAGCGAAGTTGGAAAAGGTGGCGACCAGCGAGTAATCATCACCACCGGTCAGGACCCAGGTCATCGGATCGACATTGAGGGCCGAGGCGACATCGCGGAGTTTGGCGGTGGGCGCGAGCGCTTCACCGCGAAGGTCGATCCGCACCCCGCTCGCCGTGGCGATATGCCCGAGATCGGCGATCAGCCCGTCCGAGACGTCGGTCATCGACGTGGCTCCGAGTTCTGCCGCTTTCGGCCCCTGGGCATAAGGCGGTTCTGGTCGCCGATGGGCGTTGACGACCTGGACCGGCGAGCGAAACCCCCGGGACAGGACGGCGAAACCAGCAGCGGCCCAGCCGAGCCGGCCACAGACGGCGACAACGTGTCCGGCACGTGCACCGGAGAGCAACACCGGTTCGCGACCTTGCAGATCGCCGAGCGCGGTCACCGACAGGATGATCGACTCGGCGGCGCTGACGTCACCGCCGACCACGGCTGCCCCCACCTGACCGCATTCCTCGGCGAAGCCGGCAACCAGGCCGTCCACCCAGGTCAGTTCCAGCGTTCCGGGCGCGGCCAAGCCGACCAGCAGCGAGGTCGGGCTCGCCCCCATAGCCACGATGTCGGCGAGGTTGCGGGCCGCCGCTTTGCGTCCCACGTCGTTGGCGGTCGACCAGTCCCGCCGAAAGTGCCGGTTCTCGATCAGCAGGTCCGTCGAGGCCACCACCCGCCCGTCCGGCATGGCCACTACGGCGGCGTCGTCGCCGGGACCGATGATGGTCGAACCGCTACGGGCGCCGGACTGCAGCGCCCTCGTCATGCGATGGATGAGACCGAATTCACCCAACTCGGCAATCGTTCTCGGTTCGGAAATCTGACCCGCCTCCAGAGTGCGTACAGTTTCAGACGCCGCCCCCCGCACAAGGCGTGAGCGCCGGCGCCTCACCAGAGCATCTTCACATGGCGGCCATCCGGGCCTGCGCTAGGTTCTACTAGCTCCGACCTGTATTGCCCGCTCCAGCGGCTACCAATCGCCGATAACGACGAAAGGACGCACCGTGTCCGATACGGTTCAGGCCTACATCCTCATCCAGACCGAGGTCGGCAAGGCGGCATCCGTCGCGTCCGAGATCTCCACCATCTCCGGCGTAAAGCTCGCCGAGGATGTGACCGGGCCCTACGACGTGATCGTCCGGGCCGAAGCCAGTAACGTCGATGAGCTAGGACGGCTGGTGGTGGCCAAGGTGCAGGGCGTACCGGGCATCACGCGGACCCTGACCTGCCCGGTCGTGCACATCTGAGCTGGTCCGCCAGGATCGGCTCCTGTTCATCGAGGAACCACCATCGCTCGCAGTGACTCCGGCTCACGCCGGCCGGCGCTCATCGCCACCGCGATCGCGGTGCCGGTGACGGTCGTGCTGGCCTTTCTGTTCACAGCCGGGGACCGCGGCGGCAAGCCGAACGGACCGACGGCCGTCCCCGCCACGGCCAGCGCACTTCCCGGCGTCGCCGTGCCCGCTCCACCCGCACCCAACCCCGCGACTCAACAGGCCTGCATCAAGGTGTTCCAGAAACTGCCCGTCCAGCTCGGTACCCTCCCGCCCCGCAAGACCGAGACGGATTCATCCTTCGTCGCGGCGTGGGGGGATCCGGCGATCGTGATCCGCTGCGGGGTGAGCCGACCTGCCGTGTTCGGCACCCCCACGGCCGCCCAGCTGCTGGACGTGAGTGGCATCATCTGGCAACCGGACCCCCAGAAGACGCAAACGGTGTACACGGCGGTGGATCGCAGCGTCTACATCGACGTTACGGTGCCCGCGAATCAGGACCAGCCGCTGCCCGACCTGGCCCCGGCCATCGCCGCGCTGCCCCAGAGGTGCACCGCGACCGACAGCGTCGGCAACACGACCAACAAGAAGCTGCCGATCTGCGGAGGTTGACGCCATCGAACCCGGGACTGCCGGCGCCGCGATTGCGCAGGGCCGGTCTGGCAGGGCCGGGCGGGCGGAGCCGCTCAGCGCCTGCGGGCCAACGCGGTGTCGACGAGCCGATCGATCAGCTCGCTGTAGCTGACGCCGGACTCGGCCCACATCCGCGGGTACATCGAGATCGGGGTGAAGCCGGGCATGGTGTTGATCTCGTTGACGATGAGGCCACCGTCGTCGGTGACGAAGAAGTCCACCCGGGCCAACCCGGCGCATTCCAAGGCGTCGAACGCCACGCACGCGGCTTGCTGGATGCCGGCGATCGCATCGTCGGCGAGCTTCGCCGGGATGTCGAAGTCACACGCGTCGTCGAGGTACTTCGCGTCGAAGCTGTACCAGTCGAAGTCCGGGTGCAACCGGATCTCGGCGGGTAGCGACGCCGACACCGATCCATCGGCGTCCTGCAGCACGCCGCACTCGATCTCGCGCCCCACGACGGCCGCCTCGATCAGCACCTTCGAATCGTGCTCGAAAGCAAGGGCCAGGGCATCCTCGAGCTCGTCGTAGGAGCGCAGCTTGGTGATGCCCACGCTGGAACCGGCCCGGGCCGGCTTGACGAACACCGGCAATCCCAGATGCTCGATATCGGCGGCCCGGACGGCCCGGCCCCGGCGAACGACCTCGTACCGCCCGACGTCCAGTCCCGCCGCCTTGAGGACGGTCTTGGTGAAGACCTTGTCCATACCAGCGGCACTTGCCAGTACCCCAGAGCCGACATAGGGCACGCCGGCCATCTCCAACAGGCCCTGGATGGTGCCGTCCTCGCCGTACGCGCCGTGCAGCACGGGAAACACCACGTCAACCGAATCCAAGTCCGCGACGGCCGATCGAGCGTCGAAGACCGCCGCGTCGGCGGTACCGGCCCGCAGGGCTACCTCCGCCCCGCCGGCCGTGACCTCGGGCAGTCGCCGGCCGGTGATCTGCAACTCAGCCGGATCGGCGTCGGTGCGGATCCAGGCACCGCTGCGGGTGATGCCGACCGTGATCACCTCGTAGCGGTCGGGATCGAGTGCGGCGAGCACGCTGCCGGCGCTCACCACCGAGATGGGATGTTCGCTGCTTCGTCCGCCGTAGACCAGGGCGACTCGGATCCGTTCGGTCACGATGATGCACGCTAGCCGATGGCTATTCGCTCTTGATGGAGCGACTCATCAACCGCTGAAGGGCCAGTCGTGGCGAGGACTCGCCGTGACATACCGATGCCACCTCCCTCACGATGGGTACGTCCACCCCGTGCCGCTCGGCCAGGTCCAGGATCGACTGGCACGACTTCACGCCCTCAGCGACCTGGCCATGGGTGGCCAGTTGAGCCTGCTCGACGCTGTCGCCCAGGCCCAGCTGCTCGCCGAACGTGCGATTCCGCGACAGCGGGGACGCGCAAGTGGCGACGAGATCGCCCAGACCGGCCAGACCGGCGAAGGTGAGGGGATCGGCGCCGAGGGCGCTGCCCAGCCGGGACGTCTCGGCCAGCCCGCGGGTGATGAGCGACGCCACGGTGTTGTCGCCGAAGCCCATGCCCACCGCCATTCCGCAGGCCAGCGCGATCACGTTCTTGACCGCGCCGCCGAGTTCGGTGCCGATGACGTCGACGTTGGTGTATGGCCGGAAGTACGGAGCACTACAGGCTCCCTGGACCTGCTCGGCCCGAGCGAGGTCGATGCAGGCGATGACAGTGGCAGTCGGCTGACCCATCGCGATCTCGCGGGCCAGATTCGGGCCCGACACCACCGCCACCCGGTCTGGGTCGGCCTTGGCAACCTCGGCGATGACCTCGCTCATCCGCTTCACCGTGCCGAGTTCGATGCCTTTCATCAGGCTGACCAGCGTCGCGTCGGAGGGCAGTAGGCCGGCCCACGCCTCGAGATTGGCTCGCGCGGTCTGTGACGGCACGGCCAGGACTACGAGGTCTGCGCCGGCCACGGCCTCAGCGGCATCCGACGTGGCCCGCAGGGATCTGGGCAGGTTTATGCCCGGCAGGTAGTCGGGATTGCTGTGCTGGGCGTTGATGACGGCGGCGAGTTCTTCCCGACGGGCCCACATCGTGGTCTCGGTGCCGGCGTCGACCAGCACCTTGGCGAAGGTGGTCCCCCAGTTACCCGAGCCCAGAACCGCTGCCCTCATGCACTCTCCCGCTTGTCAGGTCTTGCTGCGTCCTTGGCCCCGGCGCCCACACCCTCCGGACGCGGGTAGAAGTCTTCCGGCGGCAGCTCAGCCCGAATCGCGGCCACCTGCAGCCGAACCTGCCGCATGATCGTGTCGGTCATCTCGTGCAGCAGGTCGGCGGTGGGCTCGCGACCCCGGTAGCCGGACAGATCCAGTGGCTGGCCCACCGAAACGGTCATGGTCCGGCGCGGGAACGGTCGGAACTTGCGGGCGTAGAAGTCGAGGAAGTAGTGCGAACCCCACTGCCCCACTGGGATGACCGGCACATCCGGCGCCAGTAGGGCCAGCCGCGCCACGCCGCTCTTGGCTTGCATCGGCCAGAACTGCGGATCACGGGTCACGGTGCCCTCGGGATAGATGAGGACGATCTCGCCCCGCTGCAGGGCCTCCACGGCAGCGGCGAGGGCCTGGTTGGCGTCGGCGGTGCCGCGATACACAGGTATCTGACCGGCGCCACGGACGATACGTCCGAGCAAGGGCAGCCTGAACAGCGCGGCCTTGGCCAGGAATCGGGGCAGCCGGCCGACATCCCACATGAACCGTCCGATGACGAAGGGGTCGGCGTAGGAGATGTGGTTGATAGCCAGGATTGCCGGCCCCTGTCTGGGGATCCGGTCGGCGCCCCGCCAGCGCCGTCGCCACAGCAGGCTGGTCAGCGGATAGATCAGGATCACGCAGAATCTCAGGTAAGGCCCTGGCTTCTCTGTCCTGAGGTCTCGCATGGTGCCCTCCCTCCTGGCTAATCTGTGGCGAAGTCTGCCACTGCCGGTCACTGTGGCACCATTCCAACGTGCAGTGGCGGGTACTGGTGCCGGTTCGGCCCGACGGAGCCGGGAAATCACGGCTTCGGGGCGCCACCACTGACGCCGCCCTGCACGCTGACCTCGTGCGGGCCATTCAACGGGACACCCTCGCCGCCGTGGTCGAGGCACGGGAGCTGGCCTCGGCCGGGTCGCACGACATCCGCATCTCGGGAATTCACGTTGTCACCTCCCAGGTCACCTCCCAGGTCACCTCCCCGATCACCTCCCAGGTCACCTCCCAGCCGGCGACCGGGTTTGCCCCCGGCATCGAGGTGATGGCTGACGCCGGCGGCGGCCTCAACTCAGCATTGAGCGCCGCCCACGCCGAGCTCCGCCGCCGGCATCCGGCAGATCGGGTGCTGGCCATGGTCGCCGATCTGCCCTCGTTGCGGGCCGAGGAGCTGCTCGCGGTGCTGCAGGAGGCCGTTTCGGTGAGCCGTGGGTTCGTGGCCGATCATTCCGGTCACGGGACGACCATGCTGACCAGCAGCGTCGCCGGACACCTCGATCCACGGTTCGGACCGGAGTCGGCTGCTCGTCATCGCGAGTCGGGCGCGGTCGAACTGAAGGCCGGACTGGGTGCCAGCAACGATGTCGACACTGCCGACGACCTCAAGCGATGCCTGCAGCTTGGCGTGGGAGCGAGCACCGCGGGCATGGTCGCCCACCTTCAGCCGTTAACTTGAAGCGGGCATGATGTCAAGCATGACCGACACCGCTACCTCGTTCGACGTCAACGATCAGAACGCGCCTTCACCCCGTGAGGGCGACGAGGTGCCGGATCTGCCCGCCGACAGGTACTCCAACCGTGAGATGTCCTGGTTGGACTTCAATGCCCGGGTGCTCGCCCTGGCCGAGGACCGCAGGCAACCGCTGCTGGAACGCATGAAGTTCCTCTCGATTTTCGCCAGCAACCTCGATGAGTTCTACATGGTTCGAGTGGCCGGACTGAAGCGCCGCCAGGAAATGGGTCTGGCCGTCCGCTCGCCCGATGGCCTGTCCCCCCGGGAACGGCTGGCCATGGTTGCCGAGCGCAGCCGCGAGCTGACCCTGCGGCATGCCAGGTGCTTCCTCACCGACATCGAACCCGCACTGGCCGCCGAGGGAATACGCATCCTCCGCTGGGCCGATCTGACCGGCGTTCAGCAGCAGGAACTCAGCGAGTACTTCCACGCCAAGATCTTTCCGGTGCTGACGCCGTTGGCCGTCGATCCGGCTCACCCCTTTCCCTACATCTCGGGTCTCTCGCTCAACCTCGCCGTGCTCGTCCGCGATCCGGAGTCCGAGATCGACCGGTTCGCGCGTATCAAGGTGCCCAACAATGTCCGGCGCTTCGTGGTGGTCAGCCAGAACGCCGAGATCGCCGAGTACCTGCCGCTGGAAGATCTGATCGCCGCACACCTCGCGGCACTGTTCCCGGGCATGGAGGTCGTGGAACACCATCTCTTCCGCGTCACCCGCAACACCGACTTCGAAGTGGACGAGGACCGGGACGAGGATCTGCTGCAGGCCTTGGAGCGGGAGTTGGTCCGGCGCCGGTTCGGACCACCCGTTCGGCTCGAGGTCGGCGAGGACATCGACCCGTCCATCCTCGCACTCCTGATCAGCGAGATCGACGTGCAGCCCGAGGATGTCCAGCAGTTGCCCGGCCTGCTCGATCTCACCGCGCTCTGGCAGATTTATGACATCGACAGGCCGCAGTTGAAGGAGCGGCCCTTCGTTCCCGCGACCCACCCGCGCTTCGCCGAGGGTGAAACACCGAAGTCGGTCTTCGCGACCTTGCGCGAAGGTGACGTTCTCGTCCACCACCCCTACGAGTCGTTCGCCACGAGTGTGCAGCGCTTCATCGAGCAGGCGGCGGCCGATCCGAATGTCCTGGCCATCAAACAGACCCTGTACCGGACTTCGGGTGATTCACCCATCGTCGACTCGCTCATCGACGCCGCCGAGGCCGGTAAGCAGGTCGTCGTGCTCGTGGAGATCAAGGCACGCTTCGACGAGCAGGCCAACATCAAGTGGGCCAGAGCGCTGGAACGCGCTGGCTGTCACGTCGTCTACGGCCTCGTCGGGCTGAAGACCCATTGCAAGACATCCCTGGTGGTCCGTCAGGAAGGCGGTTCGCTACGGCGTTACGCCCACATCGGAACCGGCAATTACCATCCCAAGACGGCCCGACTCTACGAGGACTTCGGCCTGTTCACAGCAGACGAACGAATCTGCTCCGATCTGACCGACCTGTTCAACGTGCTGACCGGCTACTCCCGCCAGACCGACTACCGCACGCTGCTGGTCGCCCCGCACCGGCTCCGAGCCGGCCTGCTCGACCGGATCGAACGGGAAATCAGGCTCGCCAAGCAGGGCAGGCCCGCCCATATCCAGATCAAGACGAACCATCTGGTGGACGAGATCCTCATCGACGCCATGTACCGCGCGTCATCGGCCGGCGTCCGGATCGAACTTCTGGTGCGGACGTTTTGCAGCATCAAGGCCGGTGTTCCAGGCCTCAGCGACAACATCACGGTTCGCTCCATCCTCGGGCGTTTTCTCGAACACTCCAGGGTTTTCTACTTCGCCAATGACGGCGATCCCGAGTACTGGATCGGCTCGGCCGATCTCATGCACCGCAATCTGGATCGTCGGGTCGAGGTGCTTGCGCAGGTCACCGGACCCAATGCCGACCAACTGCGGGAGACCTTGGACCTGGCTTTCTCCCCTGATACCAGCGCGTGGGAGCTTCAGGGCGACGGCCGTTGGGTACGCAGCGGCGGGGCCAAGTCCATCGATTACCAAGAGGTCCTGCTCAAGCGTCTGGCGCCCCGCAGCGAGTGAGGCTCCCCGGCCCCGGCCCCGGCCCCGGCCGCCGGCCACCGGCAACTCCGGCCGCCGGGGGCGTTCTGTGGCGTCACGACGGCCAGGATCTGCTTGTCGCTCTGGTCCATCGTCCACGTTACGACGATTGGAGTCTGCCCAAGGGCAAGCTGCACCCTGGCGAACACCCGTTACTCGCCGGCGTCCGGGAGGTTTCGGAGGAGACCGGCTCGCGGGTGCGCGTCGGTCGCAGGCTGTCGACGGTTCGATACAGCCTGGCCGACGCCGAGAAGCGCGTCGTCTATTGGGCCATGCAGCACATCGGTGGCGCGCATCTGCCGAGCCGGGAAGTCGATCAGCTCAGCTGGCTGACGCCCACCGAAGCACAGCGTCGACTCACGTATCCGATCGACCGCGGCGTGCTGGCCGACTTCGCCCGGCTGCCCGCCGACACGACGACCGTGCTGTTGGTCCGCCACGCCAAGGCCGGGAAGCGTTCGAACTTCGCCGGCGACGACCGGCTTCGGCCGCTGGAGAAGATCGGACGTCGTCAGGCTCGCGATGCCGTTCCGGTACTCGCCGTCTTCGATCCCAAACGGATCTTCAGCGCTGATCGGGCCCGCTGCATACAGACCGTCACACCGCTGAGCGAGAGCTTGGGTATCGAGGTATTCATCGCGCCCGAACTCTCCGATGAGGCCTATCTCGCCGACCCGGAGCCTGCGCTGGCCCGCTTGCGCATCTTGGGCGCCGAGCAAGGCGCGTCGGTGATCTGCAGCCAGGGGCAGGCCATTCCAGCCATCCTGAGTGATCTTGGGGTTTCGGTCCCCCAGACCTCGTCTCGCAAGGGTTCTATCTGGGCACTCTCGTACGCCAACAACGAAGTGATCGCCGCCGACTACTACCCGCGGGCCATGCACTGAACAGCCGAGAGCGCGGCTGTGGCGAACACACGTCGGCCCCGCCGGGTCACGGCGGGGCCGACGTGCGCTAGCTCCTAGCCGGCCCGCTTCGCCGGTGCCCTCTTGACCGGAGCCTTCTTCGCCGGAGCCTTAGCGGCCCTGGCCTTCGCGGCCGGTGCCGGCTTAGCCGCAACGCTCCTTGCCGAAACCCTCTTGGCGGGTGCCTTTGCCACTGGAGCCTTAGCCGCTGGAGCCTTAGCGGCGCTGGCCTTCGCGGCCGGTGCCGCCTTTTTGGCCGGGACCTTCGCGATCTTCTTGGCGCCACTCGTGATCGCCTTGAACTCGGCACCGGCGCGGAACGCCGGAACCGAGGTCTTCTTGACGCGGACGCTCGCACCCGTGGCGGGGTTGCGAGCAATGCGGGCTGCGCGATCGCGCTTCTCGAATGCACCGAACCCGGTCAGAGTAAGCTTTTCACCCTTGACCACAACGGCGTAGATCTCGTCGAGGACCGCATCGAGCGACGTTGTCGCTGTCTTCTTATCCGAGCCGAGGCGAGCAGCCAGCGCCTCGATGAACTGAGCCTTGTTCACGTGTCCTCCCAGGACGCTGGTCAGCCACCATGGCTGACCTTCACCGGAACGGTAAGGGGTGACAGGGCGATAGACAACCAAATCGGCTTGTGTCGCAAGTACTTTCTTCGGACACCTGAATTCGCCGCCACGATCATTCTCACTCGACAGCAACGCCGAAGCGAATTTCCGCCCAGGCTCCGGGCCTGCCCCACTGATTACGCAACGAGACCTCCTTTCGGCGGCGGAAATCACGCGGCCGACGTAGGCGGTGCCGTTCATGCTTATATCAAAAGAATAAACGTCCACATTGTGCTCGATGACGGCGAGCGCTGATCGTCGCCTCTGATGGCGTGAAATGGCTCAGCGCAACAGTCGAACGCCTGCGGACGCTCCCAATCGGAGCCCGGAACGACCCATTGCGGGCGGACCCGAGAGCCCGCCCGCACCGGCATGGTGGGACGTGATCTAGGTCGCGTTCAGCGTGTCGGAGAGGCTTGGGAGCCACGGTTTGCGGCCCAGCTCGTACTCATCGATGGATTCAGGATGACGCAGAGTCAATCCGATGTCGTCCAGTCCTTCGAGCAGCCGCCACCGGGTGTAGTCGTCCAATTCGAATTCGTGTACCTCACCGGTCCACCGAACCTGCCTCTCGGTCAGATCGATCGTGACCTGCGTCGATGGGTCGTCGGAGATGTCGTCGAGCAAGCGCTGCACGATCTTCTCCGGCAGCATTACCGTCAGCAGGCCCGCCTTCAACGAATTGCCTCGGAAGATATCGGCAAACCGTGGCGAAATGACCACCTTGAATCCATAGTCGAGCAGCGCCCATACCGCGTGTTCGCGGGAGGATCCGGTTCCGAAGTCGGGACCGGCGACCAATACCGAGGCGCCGTTGAAGCGTTGCTGGTTCAACACGAAGTCGGGCTCGTTGCTGCGCCAGGCATGAAACAATCCATCTTCGAATCCGGTGCGGGTGACCCGTTTCAGATACACCGCAGGGATGATCTGGTCGGTGTCGACGTTGCTGCGGCGCAATGGCACCGCCGTTCCGGTGTGGACCGTGAACTTCTCCATGAAACTGATCTCCTTACAGGTCGGCCGGGCTGGCGAGATGGCCGGTGATGGCGGTCGCCGCGGCGACCAGCGGTGAAACCAGATGCGTGCGTCCACCCTTGCCCTGACGACCCTCGAAGTTACGGTTGGACGTGGAGGCACTGCGCTCACCAGGTGCCAGCTGATCCGGGTTCATCCCGAGACACATCGAGCAACCGGCCTGTCGCCATTCCGCCCCGGCGGCCGTGAAGATGGCGTCCAGGCCTTCGGATTCCGCCTGCGCCTTCACCTTCATCGATCCGGGAACGACGAGCATCCGGACTCCGTCGGCGACCTTGCGTCCGTCCAGGACAGCAGCGCTGGCACGGAGATCTTCGATCCGTCCGTTCGTGCATGACCCAACGAACACCGTGTCGACCTTGATATCGCGCAGCGGCGTGCCAGGCTGCAGTCCCATGTAGGTCAGTGCTTTGCGCGCTGCGACCTGGTCGGATTCTTCAGCGAAGTCGGCCGGATCCGGCACCGATGACGACAGCGGTGCACCCTGGCCCGGGTTCGTTCCCCAGGTCACGAACGGGGTGATTGCCGCGGCATCGAGCACGACCTCGGCGTCGAATTCGGCGTCGGGATCAGTGACCAGCGTCTTCCAGTACGACACGGCCGCCTCCCAATCGTCTCCGGCCGGAGCATGCGGGCGACCCTTGAGGTAGGCGAACGTCGTGTCGTCCGGCGCGATCATGCCGGCCCGGGCGCCCCATTCGATGCTCATGTTGCAGACCGTCATACGGCCTTCCATGGTCATCGATTCGAAGGTGTCGCCTCGGTATTCGACCATGTAGCCCTGGCCACCACCGGTGCCGACTTGAGCGATCACAGCCAGGATCACGTCCTTGGGGGTGACACCAGGTGGGAGGTCACCGTTCACCGTGACCGCCATGGTCTTCGGTCGATCCATCGGCAGGGTCTGGGTGGCGAGAACGTGCTCGACCTGGCTCGTGCCGATGCCGAAGGCGAGAGCGCCGAAGGCTCCGTGCGTTGAGGTGTGCGAATCACCGCAGACCAGTGTCATGCCGGGCTGGGTGATTCCCAACTGCGGACCGATGACGTGCACGATGCCTTGTTCCTTGTCACCCATCGGGTACAGCGTGACCCCGAAGTCGGCGCAATTGCGTCTCAAGGTATCTACCTGCGTGCGGCTGACCAGGTCCGCGATCGGGGCAAAGATGTCCTGGGTAGGAACGTTGTGGTCCTCGGTTGCCAATGTGAGGTCGGGTCGCCGGACCCCGCGGCCCGCCAGCCGCAGGCCTTCGAAGGCCTGCGGACTCGTCACCTCGTGGACCAGGTGCATGTCGATGTACAACAGGTCCGGCTCACCGGCGGCGCTTCGCACCACGTGGCTGTCCCACAACTTCTCGGCCAAGGTCTTACCCATCTGCACTCCTCCCGCGTCACTGCGGCTCGGGCCGGTATCCGGACTTTCCTACGCCGGCCGATCATCTCAGCAGCTCGGTCTAGCTTTCTCATTATCTGAGATACTAGTATCGGCTTATGGGACAGCATAGCGGGATCGGCGTCGTGGACAAGACCATCGCCATTCTGGTGGCGGCCGGTCAGGGTCCGGCCGCACTATCGGATCTCGTCCAGCGAACGGGCATCCCGCGAGCGACGGCCCATCGGCTGGCCGTTGCGCTGGAGGTCCACCGGCTGTTGGTACGCGACGCCGACGGTCGCTTCGTGCCGGGACCGCGGCTGGGCGAGCTCGCCGCCACCGCGACCGACCCGCTACTCGAGCGTGCCGTGGACGTGCTGACCTGGGTTCGTGATGTATCCGGTGAAAGCGCTCAGTTGTACCGGCGTGACGGCCGGGACCGAGTCTGCGTCGCTGCGGCCGAGCGCGCCACCGGCCTGCGAACCACGGTTCCCCTGGGGGCACGGTTGCCGCTCACCGCCGGCTCCGGCGCTCAGGTGCTGTGCGCGTGGGAATCACCCGAGACGATCGCCACCATGCTTCAGCACGCCGAGTTCACCGAGCGGTCGCTCGCGGAGGTCCGCCGCCGAGGCTGGGCCCAGTCGATCGGGCAGCGGGAAGCCGGCGTTGCTTCGGTCTCGGCGCCGGTGTACGGCCCGGGACGACGGGTGGTGGCCGCGGTGTCGATCTCCGGCCCGATCGAGCGGCTCGGCCGATCCCCCGGCCAACGCTTCGCCCCGGTCCTGACCACGGCCGCTCAACGGCTACAGACGTCGCTGACCTGAGCTCGCCAGGGGTATCACCGGACGATGCTCGAGCCAGTAACCAGTTGGCATGGCGCGGCCGAACAGATGACCCTGCTGAAGCACGATGCCGAGGTCGAGCAACCTTCGGGACTGGGTCACGGTTTCCACTCCCTCGGCCACCAGTTGCGGCGCGAGAGTGCGAAGCAGCGATGCCGTGCCGGCCACGAATTCCCAACCCTCGCTGTCGCCGTCGGAGGGCAACAGGGACCGATCGAGTTTGATGGCGGTCAACGGCAGCGAACGCAGCATCGACAGCGCGGTCTCACCGCGACCGAAGTCATCGATGGCGATCGACAGACCCAGCTCCGCTCCTCGCCGAAGTTCTGCCATCAGCACCGCAGAGGAGACCCCGACCGCCACCTCCTCGGTGAGCTCGAGAACGATGTCCGCCGGCGAGAGGCCGGCCTCCGCGGCGGCGTCCGCGACGGTTCCGATGGCCAGCCCCGTGCCCATGAATTCTCTGGAGATGTTGATGCCGATGGAGCCTCCGTCGAAGACCTTCCGTAGCCGGCGGCCATCGGCAAACGCCTGGCGGCAGAACATTCTTGACAGCTTGGCGGTCAAGCCGAGTTCGTGGGTGGCGTCGATGATGCGCTCGGCGTCCAACCCAGCTCCGGCGCCACCGAGGCGGACCAGGGCTTCGGCTCCATGTACCACCCGCTGCTCCACGTCGACCAGTGGTTGGAAATGCACGTCTATTTCACCGGCCCCGACCGCGAGTCGGACCCGCTCCTCCTCCTCCACGCGCTCACTCGCGATCCGAGAGATCTCCGGCGTCCAGCGCATGACGGTGCGCCAGGACGACCGCTTG
Source organism: Pseudonocardiales bacterium (assembly GCA_030840445.1). GTDB lineage: Bacteria > Actinomycetota > Actinomycetes > Mycobacteriales > Jatrophihabitantaceae > Jatrophihabitans_A. Next base: position 7,417 of record JAVEEN010000117.1, on the reverse strand, counting down.
ACCGCGACCAGCGCGCGTTCAGCATGCTCGGCCACCGCCATCAGTCGCTGACCCGGTGCCCGCTCGTCCCATCCGGCTTGCAGCGTGATCGCGATCCGGTCGTCGCCGAAAGGGACTTCGAGGTCGCCTATCGTCTGGACCGCGTGCGGCACCGATGAGCCGGCCACACACAGCACGAGGAACTCGTTACTTGACAGTCGAACGACGACGTCGGATGGCAATGCCACCGACCGCAGCCACCGGGCCACGGCGATCAGACATTGATCGCCGCCCTCCTGGCCCCATAAGTCGTTGATGCTCTTGAAGCGGCGAACATCGGCCAGCAGCACCGAGGTGAACGGCGATCCCATCGGGTCGTCCAGATCGGCGATGTCCAACAGCGCACGACGGTTGTACAGGCCGGTCAATGGATCCCGGACGATCTCGTCGACCAGGCCCCCGCGATCGATGTCCGATCCGGTTATCTCCTCGAAATGGAAGACCACCAGGTCGGCATCCCCATGCACGGAGTCAGCACCGGCCACCCGGTTCGCATGCACCCGAAACCATCTCGGCTCCGGCTGAACCGTCGCGACCAGTTGATCGATGATCTCGCCGTCCAGCGCTGCCTTGAGCAGTTCGGCGATCGACGGACCCATGTCACTCGGCAGGGCCGCTTGTATCCGGCTCCCCCGCTGCGTCTCGCTGTGTCCGACGAACAGCGGGAACTGCTCGTTCCACCAGGCGATCCGGCCGACCTCGTCGGTGAGCACCGAAGCGAGACGATGTGGGGTGGAATGGGCGCCCGAATAGCTGGTCGAACCGTCCGTGAACTCGTTCTCGTACACCTGCCAGACGGCCACCCACCGGTCGGGTGCCGCCCGAACCAGCCGCACACTCAGCGCCTGGCGCGACAGCAGCACCTGAAAATGTGTGTCGACGTCGGTGGGAGCACTCCAGGCGATCCGAGTGGCGATGGCCGACCAGAACATGATCGCGTCGTAGGAGCGCCCGGGCCAGTCGAAGCCGGCCTCGGCAGCCAGGCTGGGGACGGTCGCCTCGACGCCGCTGCCGCGCAGTCGCACCTCCGCGACAAAGATCCCCGTGGCACGCAGAGCGCGCTCGAGGACCATGGAGTCTTCGACCTTCGCCTCAGGGGGGAGGGCTTGGTCAGCGTCGGCAGATCGGCGGTGAAGCGAATCCATCACCCATCCTTCCGCGGCACCGGCCGACGTTGGGCACTCATGTCTGGCCCGACGGACGGAATCAACTCGCTGATCGCCTTCTCGACGCGCACTTGTGCGGATCCACCATGGCACGGGCGGTGTGTGGTGGAAAGAAATGATCGCGGGACGGCCGCTCCCCGAGATATCTCGGGGAGCGCCCGCTTGGTAGCCCCGAAGGGATTCGAACCCTCGCTACCGCCGTGAGAGGGCGGCGTCCTAGGCCGCTAGACGACGGGGCCCTAGGTAAAGCAGTCGGACAAGAACGGCAAACCGATATTGCGAACGAACCATACTGCGCTGGGGTACCAGGACTCGAACCTAGACTAACTGAATCAGAATCAGTTGGGCTGCCAATTACCCCATACCCCATTGCTACCCGGCCTTGGAGTGCCGACCGAGCCGAACGGTTACTCTACCGGACACGCGCGCTCGATCTGAAATCGGCCCGCCGCGGAGAAACCGGCTTCCGAAGCCTCGCAAAGAGGGCTCAGCGGCGTTCTCGCCTCAGGGCCGTCCTCGCCTCAGCGCTGTCCTCGCCTCAGCGCGTCCGGGCTCAGCGCAGCGCCCCGCGCAACCGGCCGAGCGTCACCTCGCGTCCGAGCAGTTCGATGGACTCGAACAGGGGCGGCGAGACCTGACGCCCGGTGATCGCCACCCGCAGCGCGCCGAACGCCATGCGGGGTTTCAACTCGAGCCCGTCGATCAGCAGGGCGTGCAGAGCCGCCTCGATATCGGCCGCGCGCCATTGGTCCAGCGATTCCAGAGCGGGCAGCGACGCCGCCAGCACGGCCTGTCCGGCCTCACCGAGGTGTTTGGCTGCCGAGGACTCATCGACGACGAAGTCGCTGTCCCCGACAAACAGGAATCGCAACATATCCGCACCCTCGGCCAGGGTCTTCACCCGCTCCTGGACCAGGGGTGCCGCGGCGTCCGCCAGTTGCACTTGCGCCTGCGTGGGTTGAGCCCCGATCAGACCGGCCTTCATGAGGAACACCTGCAACCGTGCGGCGAAATCATCCGGTGGGAGCAGCCGGATGTGGGTTGCATTGATGGCCTCGGCCTTCTTGCCGTCGAACCTTGCCGGGTTGGCGTTGACGTCGGCGACATCGAACGCCGTCACCATCTCGCTTAGCGAGAAGATGTCGTGATCGTCGGCGATCGACCAGCCCAACAGGGCGAGGTAGTTGATCAGACCTTCCGGAATGTAACCGGCATCACGATAAGTGTTCAGGGACGCCTGCGGATCGCGCTTGGACAGCTTTTTGTTGCCTTCACCCATGACGTAGGGCAGATGGCCGAACAGCGGCACCGCCTCGGCCACACCGATGTCCACGAGCGCCCGGTACAGCGCGATCTGGCGCGGAGTGGACGGCAGTAGATCCTCGCCGCGCAGTACATGAGTGATCCGCATCATCGCATCGTCAACCGGATTAACCAGCGTGTACAAGGGTGTTCCGTTGGCGCGTACCACCACGAAATCGGGCACGCTGCCGGCCGGGAAGCTGACCTCACCGCGGACCAGGTCAGTCCAGCCCAGGTCACCGTCGGGCATCCGCAGCCGCAATACGGGCTCGCGGCCCTCGGCCCGGAACGCGGCCCGCCGAGCGTCGGTCAGGTCGCGGTCGAAGTTGTCGTAGCCCAGTTGCGGGTCACGGCCCGCGGCCAGATGCCGGGCCTTGGACTCCTCCGCGGTCGAGAACGATTCGTAAAGATGTCCGGCCTCGAGGAGCCGGCGCACCACGTCGGCGTAGATGTCGTGCCGCTCGCTCTGCCGGTAAGGCGCGTACGGGCCGCCGACCTCGGGACCCTCGTCCCAGTCCAGACCGAGCCACCGCAGCGCATCGAGCAGTTGCTCGTAGGACTCCTGGGAGTCCCGCGCAGCATCGGTGTCCTCGATGCGGAACACGAAGGTGCCGCCGACGTGGCGGGCGTAAGCCCAATTGAACAAGCAGGTCCGAACGAGTCCGACATGCGGATTACCCGTCGGGGACGGGCAGAACCGTACCCGGATATCGCGGCCTGTCGTCGGGACCACCGCGGCCGGGGACGTCATTTTCGTTTCACCGGGTTGACCAGCTCACCGATTCCGTCGATCGAGACGGTGACCGTATCGCCGTTCACGATGCGTCCCACACCGTCCGGCGTCCCGGTCAGGATGACATCGCCGGGCACCAAGGTCATGACGTGGGACATGAACGACACTAGGGTCGCAATGTCGAAGACCATGTCCCGGGTGTTGCCATCCTGCCTGGTTTCGCCGTTGACCAGCGCGCGCACCCGGACCGAACTCGGGTCGAAGGTGGTCTCTATCCAGGGCCCAATCGGGCAGAACGAATCATGTCCCTTGGCGCGGGTGAACTGGCCATCGGCCCGCTGCTGGTCCCGGGCGGTGACATCGTTGGCGCAGGTGTAACCGAGGATCACCTCCTGGGCCTTCTCCCGCGGCACGTCCTTGGCGACCTTGCCGATCACCAGAGCGAGCTCGGCCTCGTGCTCCACCTGATCGGAGTCGACCGGCAGCCGGATGACGTCATGCGTTCCGATCACCGAGGTGGACGGCTTGAGGAAGATCAGCGGCCGCTCGGGAACCTCATTGCCCATCTCGGCGGCGTGGGCGGCGTAGTTCCTGCCGACCGCGATCACCTTGCTCGGCAGGATCGGGGCCAGCAACCGGACGTCACCGATGGCGAAGCGCGCACCGGTGAACTCGATCGGACCCATTGGATGGTCCTTGATGGCGGCGATCGTAAGCGCCTCGAACCGGGCGTCGGCGTGTCCTTCGACAACGCCCCACGCAATGCCACCAGGATGGACGAATCTCGCTATGCGCACGCAGCTCAGGCTACCGGTGCCCGACTTACGACCGTCCTGGCGGATACTGAATCGGTGAACGAGCTGCGCCAGGTGTCCCCCGCGAAGCGACGACGGATGGCCCGCCACCTGACGCCGCCCGGCGCGGTGCTGGTGCTGGCAGGGCTTACTCCGATCCTGGTGTCGTCGCCGTTGGCCTGGAAGATCGTCGGACTGATCGTGCTGGCCATCGCAGTGCTGTTGATCGGCGTGGTGATCGGCCTTCGGCGATCCGCCGCCCAGGACGAGGCCGTGCAGGACGAGGCCGAGCTCGATGCCGCGCTCACGGCTTCCGCGCTGGGCTACGCCCCTTGTGGAGGCGAGTGCGTCAGCGGTGCCTGCGGAGTGGACGATTGCGCAGTGAAGGCGCTACGGCATTAAATCGCTGAGTTACCTACCCCGCTGAGTTACGTATAACGCCACCAGTTACGCCAGGCATCGAGTACCTGGCGCGGTTACGCGTAACTCGGCCTGGTGGTGGCGGTCAGCTCTTCAGTAGTCCGTAGCGAACCGCGTCGGCCAGAGCCAGCCAGGAAGCCTCGATGATGTTCGGGTGCACTCCGACCGTGGTCCACTCCCGGGTCTTGTCCGAGGTTTCGATGAGCACCCGCGTGGTGGCATCCGTGCCATGCCTGCCCGGCAGGATCCGGACCTTGTAGTCGGTCAGCTCGAGGACGGACAGCCGCGGGTACGCCTCCTCCAGAGCCTGCCGGAGGGCGCGGTCCAGGGCGTTGACGGGACCGTTGCCCTCTGCGGTGCAGATCACCCGACGGCCGTCGGCATGCACCTTCACGGTGGCCTCGGTGATGACCACCCCGTCCTCGCGCCGATCGACGATGGTGCGGTAGGACTCCAGCCCAAAGGGCAGCACGGCCGCATCGCCCTCGAGTTCGTCGCGGACCAGCAGTTCGAACGAGGCGTCGGCGGCCTCGTAGGACCATCCGGACGCCTCCCGATCCTTGACCTTCTCGACCACTGCACCGACGACCTCGGGCCGGTCGCTGACATCGAGACCGAGCTCGGTCGACTTCAGCTCGACCGAAGCCCGACCGGCCATCTCGGTGATGAGAATCTTCTGACTGTTCCCGACGTCGGCCGGCTCCATGTGGTTGTACAGCTCAGCTCCCATCTTGATGGCTGAGGCGTGCAAGCCTGCTTTGTGTGCGAAGGCGGAACTGCCTACGTACGGCGCATGGGTGTCCGGAGCCAGATTTGCGATCTCGGCAACGGCGTGCGCCACCCGCACGCTCTCGCCGATGGTGCCGGGCGGCAGTACGTCGAGGCCCATCTTGAACACCAGACCGCCGATGACCGAGAAGATGTTCGCATTGCCTGCCCGCTCGCCGTACCCGTTGGCGGTGCCCTGAACGTGAGTGACGCCGGCGTCGACCGCCGCCAAGGTGTTGGCCACGGCACAGCCGGTGTCGTCCTGGGTATGGATACCGAGCCGGATCCCGGTACGGCTCATCACCGCGGACACGGTCGCGCCAATGCCCATCGGCAACATGCCGCCGTTGGTGTCGCACAACACCCCGACGTCTGCTCCGGCTTCGAGCGCGGCATCGAGCACCCTGACGCCATAGTCGCGATCGTGTTTGTAGCCGTCGAAGAAGTGCTCGCAATCGACGAACACCCGGCGCCCGGCCGCACGCAGAAAGCCCACGGTGTCCGCCACCATCGCCAGGTTCTCCTCGAGCGTGGTCCGCAACGCTCGCTCGACGTGCCACACGTCGGACTTGGCCACCAAGGTGATCACCGGCGCGCGGCTGTCCAGCAACGCCTTGACCTGGGCATCGTCGGAGACTCGCACCCCGGCCTTGCGGGTGGCCCCGAACGCGACCAGCGTCGCGTGTTGCAGGGTCAGCTCACCATCGGCGGCGCGGTTGAAGAATTCGGTGTCCTTGGGGACAGCGCCGGGCCAGCCGCCCTCGATGAACCCGACGCCGACCGTGTCGAGCAGCCGGGCCACGGCAAGCTTGTCGGCCACCGAGTAGCTGATGCCCTCGCGCTGGGCGCCGTCTCGCAGCGTGGTGTCGAATACGTGGAAGTCGTCGGTGAGCATGGGATTCCTCGGATCGGAGAACTCTGGCGGCGCCGTTGGGCGCCGCCAGAGCTGAGGCGGTCAGTTGGCGGCAGCGGACGCGATCCGCTCGCCGATCTCCGTGGTGGTCCCGGGATGGGCCTGGTCGCGACCGGCGATATCGGCCTCGACAGCAGCCTGCACCTTCGCCGCTTCAGTGTCGTGGCCCAGGTGAGCCAACAGCATCGACACCGACAGGATGGCCGCGGTCGGATCCGCCTTGCCCTGGCCCGCGATGTCCGGGGCCGAGCCGTGCACGGGCTCGAACATCGAAGGGCTGCTCCGGGTCGGATTGACGTTTCCGCTGGCAGCCAGTCCGATGCCACCGGCGACCGCGCCGGCCAGGTCGGTGATGATGTCGCCGAACAGATTGTCGGTGACGATCACGTCGTAGCGGCCGGGGTCGGTGACCAGGTAGATCATCGACGCATCGACGTGGTGGTAGGCCACCGTGATCTCCGGGTACTCCTCGGACACCTTGGCGACCGTGCGGAACCACAGATCCCCTGCGTTGACCAACACGTTGTTCTTGTGAACCAGCGTCAGGTGCTTGCGAGGTCGCTTCTGTGCGCCTTCGAACGCCGCCCGGACCACCCGTTCGACACCGAATGCGGTGTTCACGCTGACTTCGGTGGCGATCTCGTTCGGCGTGAACTTGCGCAACACCCCGCCATTACCGGCGTAGGGACCCTCGGTGCCCTCGCGGTAGACGACGAAATCGATCTCGGGATTGCCGGCCAGGGGCGTCGGCACTCCCGGATACAGCTTGGACGGGCGCAGATTCACGTAATGATCGAGCTCGAAACGCAACCGCAACAGCAGGCCGCGTTCCAACACCCCGGAAGGCACAGTCGGATCGCCGACCGCACCGAGCAGGATGGCGTCATGCTGGCGCAGTTCTGCCAGCACCGAATCCGGCAGGGTTTCGCCCGTCCGGTGCCACAGCCCGGCGCCCAGGTCATAGTTTGTCTTTTCCACACCGGGCAGGACGGCGTCGAGCACTGTGACCGCCTGCTCGATGACCTCTACCCCGATGCCGTCACCGGGTACCACCGCGAGCTTCATCAATCGTTCCTCTCCTGCGATCGCAGGGCTCCCGGCCGCGTCATGCAGCCGGAAGTCCTATCTCGGGTCGTGGCGTCAGCGCGCTGCGGTGCCTTCGACGTAGTCGGCATCGGCGTCGGCGTTGACCCAGCTCATCAGCCCACGCAGCTTGCGGCCGGTCTCCTCGATCGGATGCTGCTCACCCTTGGCCCGCAAAGCCTTGAACTCCGGCGCCCCG
>JAVEEN010000010.1 GCA_030840445.1 Pseudonocardiales bacterium | reverse complement strand
CGGGTGGCCGACACCCGGCGGCTGCGCTCCTACGACCTGATCCTGCTCGGCACCGTCGCCCTGCTCTGTGTCGTCGGTGCGGTCCTGGTGTGGTCAGCGACCCGGACCCGATTGGCCGACTCCGGTGGCAACCCGCAGACTTACCTGGCCAAGCATCTGCTGAATACCGCGCTGGGCGCAGTGCTGCTGTTCTGTGCCGCGCGCGTCGATTCGCGTTTGCTCCGGCTGATCGGCCCGCTGCTGTACGTGGCGAGCATCCTCGGGCTGCTCGCGGTGTTCGTCATCGGATCCACCATCAACGGGGCACACGCGTGGATCGTGATCGGCGGCGGCTTCGAGATCCAGCCCGCCGAGTTCGCGAAGCTGGGTCTCATTGCCGCCTTGGCCGTGCTGTTCGGTCAACGGGCCGATCGGCGGCCACCGGGCCAGCCCCCGGCGACCCGCGAACTTGCACTCGCCCTAGGCCTGGCGGTCGTGCCGCTCGGCTTGATCATGATGCAGCCGGACCTCGGCTCGGCGCTGGTGGTATCGGCCGCCACCTTCGGGGTGCTCATCACCGCCGGTGTGCGGGCCCGCTGGCTGGCCGGTTTGCTCTGCCTCGGGGCGCTCGGCGCTCTCGTCGCGATCAAGTCCGGCGTACTGGCCGATTACCAGCTCGCTCGCTTTGCCGCTTTCACCAATCCGGCCAAGGACCCGCAAGGCGTGGCCTACAACATCAACCAGGCGCACATTGCCATTGCCCACGGAGGCATCTTCGGTCAGGGACTGTTCCAGGGCGCGCAGACCCGGGGCGCCTTCGTCCCCGAGCAACAGACTGACTTCGTCTTTTCCGTGGCGGGCGAGGAGCTGGGCTTCCTGGGCTCAGCCGCGATCATCGCGCTGTTCGGTGTGATCCTGTGGAGAGGGCTGCGGATCGCCCGGGCGGCAACCGGCACGGCGCGTCTGATGGCGGCCGGCATCGTGTGCTGGATCGGCTTCCAGACGTTTCAGAACATCGGGATGAACTTGGGCCTCACCCCGGTGACCGGCCTGCCGTTGCCCTTCGTGTCCTACGGCGGCTCCTCGATGTTCGCTCAGGGCCTGGCCATCGGCTTGTTGCAAGCTATCCATCGGCGACGCCGGTAGTAGCCGATCGCCGTCCGGCCGAGCTAACTGAGCGCCACGGCGGATTAGCGCCAGGTTGAGTCAGCGTTTGGATTTGCTCCTAACATCTGCTGCTTTACTCTCAGTTGCCGCATCGCAACAGAGAGTGATCATCGCGTGACGAACCGGATCTGGCCGACCATCGCCGCCGCTCGGCTGCATGCCGCTCGGACGGCACAGGCGCCGCTGGTGTGGGATCCCGACAGCCACCTATCCGGCCGGTAACTTCGGCAACGCGATGACCGACCTGGCGACTCTGCTCAAGGCCGAGGTGGGTCTGCAAGTTGCGACCGTCGACGTCCGGGTCACGGTGGTCGTTGTCACCGAGTTCGGTCGGCGGGTGGCGATGAATGCCAGCGACTCGGAGTCGGCTCGCTCAGCACCATTTTTCCCGGCCGGACACCAATGCCGCTCGGCGTGGCCCGCACCGGCTGAGCACCGCGGTGGCGGTTTCAGAGGGGCTGAGCCACGTAGCATGAGTCATCGTGAGTGCAAATACCGCTGATTCCCTGTTCGACCGGCTGGAACCGCTGCTGATGCAGGTCAGCAAGCCCATCCAATACGTCGGTGGTGAGCTGAACGCCCGGACGAAGGACTGGGATTCGGTGAGTGTGCACTGGGCTCTGATGTATCCCGACGCCTACGAGGTCGGCCTGCCCAACCAAGGCATACAGATCCTCTACGAAGTACTCAATGAGCGACCGGACGCGCTGGCCGAACGCACCTATTCGGTGTGGCCGGACCTGGAGAAGTTGCTGAGGTTGCACGGATTGCCACAGTTCACCGTGGACGGCCACCGACCGGTGGGTGCCTTCGACGTGCTGGGTATCTCCTTCTCCACCGAGCTGGGCTACACGAACATGCTGGCTGCGCTCGATCTCGCCCAGATCCCATTGCATGCTGCCGATCGTGACGATAGTCATCCGATCGTGCTGGCGGGCGGGCACGCGGCCTTCAACCCCGAGCCGATCGCCGACTTCATCGATGCCGCCGTACTCGGCGACGGGGAGCAGGTGGTCGGCGCGATCACCGACGTCATCGCGGCTTTCAAGGCCGAGGGGTCACCCGGGGGCCGGGACGAACTGCTGACCCGGCTTGCCGAAACCGGCGGCGTGTACATCCCGCGGTTCTACGACGTGTCCTATCGGCCGGATGGCCAGCTGGCCGAAGTGACGCCGAACCGTACGCGGGTTCCGGCCCGGGTAAGCAAGCACACCGTCATGGATCTCGATGAATGGCCTTATCCCAAAACGCCGTTGGTGCCGTTGGCCGAAACCGTGCATGAGCGGATGTCGGTGGAGATCTTCCGCGGCTGCACCCGTGGCTGCCGGTTCTGCCAGGCCGGCATGATCACCCGGCCGGTCCGCGAGCGTTCGATCGAAGGTATCGGTGCGATGGTGGAGGCGGGACTGGCCGCCACCGGCTTCGAAGAGGTCGGGCTACTTTCCCTTTCCAGCGCCGACCATTCCGAGATTGCGCCGCTGTCCAAGCAACTGGCCGATCGGTATGAGGAGTCCCGCGTCTCGCTGTCATTGCCCTCGACCCGGGTGGACGCCTTCAACATCGATCTTGCCAACGAGTTCTCCCGCAACGGCCGTCGCTCCGGTTTGACCTTTGCCCCCGAAGGTGGCTCGGAGCGGTTGCGTCGTGTCATCAACAAGATGGTCAGTCACGACGACCTGATCAACACCGTCAGTGCGGCGTATTCGCAGGGCTGGCGTCAGGTGAAGTTGTACTTCATGTGCGGGCTGCCCACCGAGACGGATGAGGATGTGCTCGAGATCGCCACGATGGCGCAGGACGTCATCCGGGCCGGCCGAAAGGCCACGGGTTCGCGCGACATCAAAGCGACCGTCTCCATCGGCGGCTTCGTGCCCAAGCCGCATACGCCGTTTCAATGGGCCGCGCAGGCAGCGCCCGAGGTGATCGACAATCGGTTACGCAAACTGCGCGCCGCCATCAACTCCGACAAGTCAATGGGGCGCAACATCGGCATGCGCTATCACGACGGTGAGCCGTCCCTGGTGGAGGGTTTGTTGTCGCGCGGTGATCGACGCGTCGGTGCCGTCATCGAGCAGGCGTGGCGCGACGGGGCCCGGTTCGACGGGTGGAGCGAGCACTTCTCCTTTGCCCGTTGGATGTCCGCCGCGGACGTCGCCTTCACCGGCCAGTCCGTCGACGTGCCGTTCTTCACAACCCGGGAGCGCGATGCCGACGAGGTGCTGCCGTGGGATCACCTCGACTCGGGCCTGGACAAACAATGGTTGTGGGACGACTGGCAGGACGCCCTGACCGGCTACGAGCAGGACGACTGCCGGTGGACGCCGTGCTTCGACTGCGGCGTGTGCCCGACCATGGGAACCGATATCCAGGTCGGTCCCACCGGCAAGGCCCTGCTGCCAGTGGCCGCCAAGCGCTGAACTGGCCCCGCTCGGGCGCGTGTCCCGCCTGGTCGGTGCGCACTGAGACAATGGGCGGGTGAGCCGACGTCAACCTGAGGGACCGCCACCTCCGCCGATAGTGCAGCGGATCCGCCTTCGCTATGCCAAGCGGGGCCGGATGCGATTCTCCTCGCACCGTGATTTCGCGCGGGCCTTCGAGCGTTCGCTGCGCCGGGCCGAGATCCCGATGGCCTACTCGGCTGGTTTCCACCCCCATCCCAAGATCAGCTACGTGGGCGCGGCACCCACCGGAGTCGGTTCGGAGGCGGAGTACCTCGAGATCGCGCTGGCCGAGCGCCAGGATCCGGAGCAGGTCCGAGCGGCCATCGACGCCGTTCTGCCGGCGGGCCTGGACATCGTGGCGGCGCGCGACGTGGCCCATTGCCCGGCCGGGTCGCTGCCGGACCAGATCCATGGGTCCCGCTGGCAATTGGAGTTCGGCGATGCCGCCGACGGCCTTCCTGCCGCGGTGGCGGCGCTGCTCGCGGAAGAAACCGTCCTCGTAGATCGTTTCACCAAGGACGGCAAGCGCAGCCTGGACGCGCGCGCCGCCATCGTCTGGGCCAGCGTCTCGATCTCGAACTCCGCGGCATCGAACGCGGGAGCGCCGACCGGAACTGAAGCGCCCGCTTCGGCCGAGGCCGCAAGTGGGCTTGGCGACGAATCGGGTCCCGGACGTGCGATACTCGACATGGTGGTACGGCAGGTAACCCCGACCGTTCGACCCGACGATGTGCTTACCGCGTTGCAGTCCGTCGCCGGTTTCGCCCCGTCTCAGCCCCCCAGGGCGACGAGACTGGCGCAGGGACCGATCGATGAGGCCGGCGCAGTGGGCGATCCGTTAGGCATCACTCAGTTTGTGAACAATCAAACGCCCGTCGGCAACCGCTGACAGGCGACGAGAAGACTTTGCATCCCGCTCGAGGGTGGGTTGCCACGATGTCGCTGTGCGGCCGCTGACCGAGGAGAAGACCCGGCCAGCTGCCCCGGCGATCAGACAGGAGCAGCACGAGCACATGCTCGACAACGAAGAGAACCCCACCTCAGAACAGCCCCCCACAGCGGAAGCCAGATCCGACGGCGGCTCCGCCGCGCCGAAGAAGGCGGTCCGCAAGACCCCGGCCAAACGCGCTCCCCGCAAGTCGGCGAGCGCCGACGGGGCCATCCCGACCGGAGCTATTGAACCCGGAGCCAGCGAAACCACGGCCACCGAACGCGCTGCCAGCGAAGCCGCACCCACCGAACCCGCAGCCACCGAACCCGCAGCCGGCAGCAGCCGTGGCGCGAAGGCTGCAGGCACCAAAGTCGCGGCCGTCAAGGCCAGATCCGCCAGGACCGGCCGCAAGGTGGTGGCCAACGAGGCCGCCGGAGGCCTCGGTGCTGATGCACCGGCCGAAGCCGAAGCTGCGCCCGACGGCGGCACCTCTGTGGCGGGCGCATCGGCGGCCGATACCGGCGCCGAGCGCCCCAAGAAAGCGGCGCGGCCCCGCAAGGCCGCTCCGAAG
>JAVEEN010000347.1 GCA_030840445.1 Pseudonocardiales bacterium | reverse complement strand
GTTGGGGTGCACAGCGTGTCACCGGTCGCGTTTGCGCAGCCCACCTGGAACGACACCCGCCGTGGAGGACACCGGTCGTGTAGGACACCAGCGCCGGGTTCCCCCCGCGCAAGCCCGACGCAAACCTCACCGATCCGGACTGGCGGATCATCAAGACCCGCACCGGCTGAATCCAAGGTTCAACGGCCGGTTAGCCGTCACCGGCGACTACCTCATCCCCACCGCGCAGTCGAGTACCAGCCAATGATCACCGCGGCACCGCCACCAGGCCCAACCTGGACCACCCCCAACCGCACACGCATTACGCATTACGCAACAGGCTCGCTGGCGCGCAAAATGGTGAGTTGATCACTTGGCGGCGCGCAAAATGGTGAGTTGATCACGGCACGATCACCGGACGATCACCGGACGATCACCGGACGATCACCGGACGATCAGGCACCCGAGTTGATCTGCAGAAATGTCAGCCGAGGCGCGAGCCAGGGAAGATGGCGCCCACCAGGAGACCGGCGATGAACAGCCAGCCGAACAAGCGATTGTGGACGAGGCAGACCCGGTGGTACCAGAGGGGCCACCCGATGTAGCCCGCAGGTGGCTCGGACGGAGCCGGCTGGGACATCACCCGCACGGCATGCCAGGCCCGCGGCCCGGCCAGCGCGACGATCAGCGTGAACGGCGACAGCACCCCGAACGCGATCCCGACCAGCACGAATGCGTACATGCCCGCAACGGTGGCCTGATTGAGCAGTCGGGCCCGGCTCTCCCCGAGCAGCACCGGGAGCGTCCGCTGGTCCTGCGAGGTGTCGAAGGCCCGCTGGTCGATGTGCTTGCCGACGAGAATGGACGCCACCCCCAGGCCGTACGGCACAGAGGCCAAGAAGGCCCCGCCCGACAACCGGCCGGTGATCACGTAGTAGCCGCCACCGATCATCAGCGGACCCCAGACGAGAAACGCCGCCAGCTCACCTAGGCCGAGTTCTTTCAAGGCCCGCGGCGCCGCGTCATAGGCGTACAGCAGGATCGCCCCGATGGCCGCGAACGCGAGTGCTCCCCAGCCCCGCAGGGCCACGAAATAGACCGCGATCGCCAGTGCCAGCACGCCCAGCACGAGCAGCCCGATGGCCAGGAACCGCATGGTGAATACCCCGCTGGCGACCGGGTGCAGCGTGTACCGGCGCCGCGGCGAATCTTCGGTGTCGTGACCACGGCGGTAGCCGAAGTAGTCGTTGGACAGGTTGCTGATCGCGTGCAGCACCAGATACCCGAGGAACACCAGGACGAACGGCACGACTTCGAAGCGCCGATCGGTGATGGTCAGCAGGCCCGCGATGATCGCGGCCTGGGCCGAGATGACCAGGATCACGCTGCGCGCGGCGTACAGGAATCGGGTCACCGGATCGAGGCCGGCCAGATCGTCGGCCGTGGCCGGATAGAACCCGGTGAACGCGCCGACCCAGGCGAACGGGCCGCCGGCCGGACGCTCACCCACAGCCGGCGTCGTCCTGGTCGGCTCGCCGGAACTGCCGCCGGTACTCGAGCTGCTCGTATCGCTGGTCATACATCTCCTCTATTCGTACAACGCTCAGCCTACGTTCACAGCCGCTTCCCAGACGCCAGAAGTCGGTCAGACTGGACACGTGCGCAGGATCGGAGTCGAGGAAGAACTGCTAGTGGTCGATGCCCTCAGCGGGCGGCCGGTGCCCGGCTACCACGATGTCGCAGCCGAGGCCGAACGCCGCCTCGACCTGCCGGCCGAGCACGAACTCAAACAGGAGCAGGCCGAGATCGCCTCCGCCCCCTACCGCAACCTCCTGCACGTCGGACGGGATCTCCGACAGCGCCGCGATCGGTTGGCCGAAGCCGCCGGCGAGCTTGGTCTGGCCGTGGCGGCCACCGCGACCAGCCCGGTGGGAGGCCGGGCCACTACGACGGAGAACGAGCGATTTCAGCGCATGGAGCAGCGATTCGGCCTGCTGGAGCGCCAGCAGCTGACCTGTGGCATGCACGTACACGTCGAGATCGAATCACCGGACGAAGGGGTCGCGATAGTCGATCGGATCCGCCCGTGGCTGTCCGTACTGGTCGCGCTGTCGGCCAATTCGCCGTACTGGCAGGGTGAGGACAGCGGGTACGCCAGCTATCGCAGCGTTGTCTGGGGGCAGTGGCCGACGTCGGGGCCGACCGAACTGTTCGGCGACCTGGTGACCTATCGCGCGCTGATCTCCGACCTCCTCGAGACCGGCACGATCCTGGACGAGGGCATGGTCTATTTCGACGCCCGCCTGTCGCGCGGCCACCCCACGGTCGAGATCCGGGTGGCCGATGTGTGCACCGATCTCGATGATGGGCTGGCCATCGCCGCCCTGGCTCGCGCGCTGGTGGACACCGCCGCGCAAGAGGCGGCAGCGGGCCTTCCACCGGCGCAGATTCGCAGCGAGGTCTTGCGGGTTGCGACCTGGGGCGCGGCCCGCTTCGGGCTCAGCGGAACCCTGGTCGACCCGATCAGCCGGCGGGCGACCGAAGCGGCGACTCTGATCGATCAGCTCGTCGATCACGTCCGCCCAGCCTTGTGCCGCAATGACGACCTGGACTTAGTAGAGCACGGTCTGAGGCGGATCCTGGACCGGGGGACCGGCTCCGTGCGGCAACGAGCGGCCTTCGACCGGCGCGGTGATCTGCGCGCGGTGGCATTGGATCTGGTCGCACGCACCGGGCGAGTCGTGCCTCGATGACTAAGCTCGCCATTGCCCGCCACCGCCTGCCACCGCGCACCCCGAGCCACCAAGGACATCCCGGTATGAGACTCGCGATCTGCAGCAGCAAGGGCGGCGTGGGCAAGACCACGACCGCCGCCAATCTGGTAGCGGTGCTGGCCGGACGTGGCCGAACCCTCGCAGTGGACGCCGATCCGCAGGAGAGCCTGGGCCGGTCCTTCGGCGTAGTAGCCGGCTCGGTGGACTCGCTGGCCGGTCTGCTCGATCCCGAGGGCGAAGGGGATACCGGCACCGCGATCCGCCGTGAGGTGCTGCCGGGACTGGACGTCCTGCCTGCGCACCCCAGCCTGGAAAGGGTCGGCACAAACCTCGCCGAGCAGGGTGGCCTGACCACCAGCCTGCGACGGGCATTGCGCCCGTTGCACGACCGCTATGACCACATCGTGATCGACACCCACGGCGACAACGGCAACCTGACGCTGGCCTCGGTGGCGGCCGCCGACGCCATGATCACGGTGTTCACCTCGGATCCGGGTAGTGCCCTGGGAGCAGTGCGTACCGCTAGTTTCCTCAACAAGCACCGGGACTTCGAGAACAGCAGCGCCGATCTGCTAGGCGCGGTCTGCTCGAACTGGGACGCCAGCGGCGCCGCTGCCCGCGAGGTCGCAGGCGCGCTGGCCGGTACCGACCTGGTCATCTTCGACACTCGGATCCCGTATTCGCGACGGGTGCCCGCAGGCACCCTGGCCAAGCGGCCGGTGGTGCTCGGGGCACCGAACAGCCGGGTAGCCGACGCCTACCGGGAGCTGACCGACGAGGTGTTGACCCGCTACGCCAAGGCCAAACGGCTGACTAGCTGATCCGGACGAGCAGCGCCAGCAGCGCCAGTCCGTACGCCTGCTCGGGATCGTTGTCCTCGAAGATCTGCCGAGCGCTGCCGACCTCGGTGGTAACCCGCCAGCCCTGCTCCGTGCGATCCAGACCTCGGAAGGTGCCTGCCAGCAGTTCACGCAGCTGGGTTTCGCGTGGCAGCCACACGGCATGCTCGTTCTCGACGGAATCCAGGGCCCACTCCGTCGTACCGTTGAAGCCGATGACCGGGCCCTGAGGAAGGTCGTACACCTCGACGGTCATGTCGCTGAGCACGAACACGTCGCCGGCCATCTCGCTCTGAGTCACCACGAACCGGTCACCGGAAGCAGGCTTCCACTGCAGTCCGGTGTCCCGGAGCCGGCATGCCAGGTCGACGGAGATCATCCTTGATGCTATCCCGAGCCGGGCCCGCTTACCGGCGGGCGACGGCCTGCTGGGCGACGCTCCGAAGGGACGGGTCGTCGC
>JAVEEN010000324.1 GCA_030840445.1 Pseudonocardiales bacterium | reverse complement strand
GGAGGTCTCCGACACCGCCGAGCCAACCGCGATGTGGACACCACCCGCGCCCGCGGACCAGGAGCCGGTTGCCGCCGATAAGCGGCATTTCCGCCTGCTGCCCAACAGTCTCACCGCGCGCCTCGTGGTCGGCGTGGTCACCCTGGTCATTGTGCTGGTCGCGATCGTGGGTTCAGCCACCTATGTGGCCCTGAAATCCTTCTTGGTGACACGGCTCGATCAACAGCTCAAATCCGTCGCGACGGATCAGACCATCTACCGGTACCTCAATTCCCCTCAATCGAGCAGCACGGCGCCGGTGGTGCGCGGACCGCAGGACATCTGGGTGGCGATCCTGACCACCGACGGCCGAGTTCTGCAAAGCGTGCCGGAGGATGAATCGCTGCATGTGCTGGCCATCCGGAGTGCGGACAAGTCGAAGCTGATATCGGGGTCGGGCAAGACGCGCACCATCAGTTCCACGTCAGGCGAGCGGTTGCGGGTGATCCCCGTTGAGATCACCCTGCAGAGCCGCGTTACTGGGCTTTCCACCCATGCGGTGGCCATCATCGGGTTGTCCACGAACGACTTGAATGCCACTCTCAGCCATCTGGTGCTCCTGGAGACCGCGATCGGCGCGGCGGCGGTTGCGCTCGCGGCCGGCCTCACCGCCTGGGGCGTCCGGGTGGGTCTTCGCCCATTGCATCGAGTGACCCGGACCGCCCAGGAAGTCACGGCCGAACTTGGGCCCGACGGTGCGGGTCTGGAGCGCCGGGTGCCCCACGCCGATCCGAGCACCGAAGTCGGCCAGGTGGCCTCGTCGGTGAATACCCTGCTGGGCGCGGTGCAAAACGAATTCGCCGCGCGGGTCCGAAGCGAGGATCGGATGCGTCAGTTCCTCGCCGACGCGTCGCATGAGCTACGCACGCCGCTGACTTCGATACGGGGCTACGCCGAGCTCTCCAGGCTGCAGGGCCAGTCGACGAACTCCGCCGAGGACCCGATGCGACGGATCGAGGTGGAGGGGACGAGGATGTCGCGCCTGGTCGAGGATCTGCTGGTGTTGGCTCGGGGCGATGACCAGGGCAACCCGGCGGTCCGGGAAGCCGTCGATGTCGACAGCCTCCTCACCGACGCCTTGGTCACATCGGAATCAGCCCATCCGGAACGGCGATTCGAATTGGTTCGATCCGGTGGCGCGACCGTTCTCGGTGATCGCGATCAGCTGTTGCGGATGGTGCTGAATCTGCTGAACAACGCCGCGGTACATACCCGGCCGGATGGGCCGATCCAGCTCGAGGGAGTTGCCGGGCACGTCCCGTCCGGGCCCGCGGTCGCCCTGCGGGTGATCGACGCCGGTCCCGGCCTGCCACCGGAGGAGGCAGCCCACGTGTTCGAGCGCTTCTGGCGAGCGGACAAGGCGCGCAGCCGGGCCAAGGGCGGTAGCGGTCTGGGCATGGCCATCGTGGCCCAGATCGCCAACGGGCACGGCGGCTCGGTCGGCTTCGAGTCCACGGTCGAAGCCGGCACGACCGTCACCGTGACCCTGCCCATCGCACCCCCGGCCCAACGTTTCCGTCCCGGTGGCGCCGGCTCCGAATGAGTTTCGGATGAGCCGAGCCGTACCCGGGCGTTAACGCCGTCGAGCAGCACACGGCAGAATCGAGGCATGCCCGTAAACCCAGAGCCGCGCCACTCCAAGCTGGATGCGCGGATCGCCGACCGACTCAAGCGCGATGCCGCCGGTCTGGTGGCCGCAGTCGTCCAGCAGCACGACACCGGCGAGGTACTGATGGTCGGCTGGATGGATGACGAGGCCCTGCACCGCACCCTGACGTCTGGGCGGGCGACCTACTGGTCCCGGTCACGACAGCAGTACTGGGTCAAGGGCGAGACTTCGGGGCACGTCCAGCACGTCAAATCGGTGGCACTGGACTGCGACGCCGATGCGCTGCTGGTCAAGGTGGACCAGGTCGGCCCGGCCTGTCACACCGGGGACCACAGCTGCTTCGACGCCGACCCGCTGCCGGTCATTATCGCCGATGCCGATGCCGCAGGAATCCCCTCATGACCGTGCCCAGCGTTATCGACCGTGCTCAGTTGACAGATCTGGCCAAGACCCATCGGCTGGTGCCGATCACCCAGACCCTGTTCGCCGACGCCGAGACCGCCGTCGGGGTGTACCGGAAGCTGAGTGGTGGTCGGCCCGGTACCTTCCTGCTCGAATCGGCCGAGCCCGGCGCGTCGTTCTCCCGGTGGTCCTTCGTCGGAGTCAACGCCATCGCCACCCTTACGGCAGACGGTGCCGAAGGGACCTGGACCGGCAGCATCCCGGACGGTCTCCCGATCCAGGGCGATCCGCTGGAACTGCTTGCGGCGTCCTACCGGGCCGTCCAGGCGCCCCGGCTGCCCGGCCTGCCACCGTTGACGGGCGGGTTCGTGGGCTACCTCAGTTACGACGTCGTGCGGCGGATCGAAAAGCTTCCGGAAATCGCGCCGGATGAATTGCACCTGCCGGAATTGACGATGCTGCTGGTCACCGACCTCGCCGCGGTGGATCACCACAACTGCACGATCACCCTGATCGCCAACGTGATCCTCAATCCGCTGATGACCGAGGCCGATCTCGACGAGGCCTACATCGACAGTCAGCGGCGGTTGGACGCGATGGCCGAGGACCTGGCCGCGCCGAGTGAATCGACGGTGGTGCCCCTGCTGTCGGTGCCACCCAAACCCGCCGAATCCCGGACGCCGCCCGGACAGTTCGAGATCGCTGTGGAGAAGTGCCTCGAGGCCATCCGCGCCGGCGAGGTGTTCCAGATCCTGCCCGGTCAGCGGTTCATCGCCGAAACCTCAGCCAGTGCGTTCGACGTCTACCGTGCCCTGCGCACCTTGAACCCGTCGCCCTACCTGTATTTCCTACATTTCGAGGACTTCGACATCGTCGGCTCGAGCCCGGAGGCCCTGGTGACGGTGTCCGAGGGCACCGCGACCATCCACCCACTGGCCGGTACCCGACCCCGCGGCGCCGATGCGGCCGCTGACGCGGAACTGGTCAGCGAGCTCCTCGCCGACCCCAAGGAGCGGGCCGAACACGTCATGCTGGTCGATCTGGCCCGCAACGACCTGGGGCGGGTATGTGCCCCGGGATCGGTGAAGGTGATCGAGTTCGGCGTCGTCGAGCGGTACAGCCACGTCTGGCACATCGTCTCCACCGTTACCGGCGAGGTCGCGGCCGACAAGGATGCCTTCGACGTGTTCGCGGCCTCGTTCCCGCACGGGACGGTGTCCGGCGCGCCGAAGGTGCGGGCCATGGAGTTGCTTGAGGAGTTCGAGCCGGTCCGGCGTGGGATCTACGCCGGCGCGGTGGGTTACTTCGACTCAGCCGGCGACATGGACCTGGCCATCGCGATCCGGACCGCCGTCATGACCGGGGGCAAGGCATACGTGCAGGCGTCCGCCGGTGTGGTGGCCGACTCCATCCCGGCGAATGAGGAGGCCGAGACCCGTAACAAGGCCCGGGCGGTGCTCCAGGCCATCGCGACCGCGGAAACGCTGACCGCCCGGTGACCGATTCGTCTCGGCGCGATGATGCCGGGCCGGACCCCCGGCGAGAACTGGCTGTCGTCCTGGCCGCCGTCGTGCTCGGCGGCGCAGGGGCGCTGTTCGGTTCCAGCCGGGTCTGGTTGACGCTGTCGGCGGCCCGGCCGGCACCGTTCGGTCCGCTTACCGCGCAGGTCAAGGGCCACACCGAGTTCCCGGCGCTGGCTGGGCTCGCTGTCGTCATCCTGCTGGCCGTGGCGCTGGTGCTGGTGACCGGACGGTGGGCGCGCACGGTCCTCGGGCTGTTACTGATCGGGTGCGCGATCGGCGTGGGCTGGTGCGCGCTGCGCGGCTTGGTGGCACCCGGAACCGACCGGATCCGGGAGCTGCTGGGTGGCGCGGCAAAGGTCGGTGCGGCGCCGATCACGGTGCACAAACAGCTGGTCTGGCCGGTGGTGACGGCCGTCAGTGCCGTCCTGACCGTGGCTGCCGCACTGCTCGTGTCGCTGCGCGCCACGCACTGGTCGCCGGGCCTGTCGAGCCGCTACGCTGCGCCAGCCGAAGCCGCGACATCGGACGATCCGTGGCGATCATTGGACCGCGGTGAAGATCCGACAATCACCGATCGCTAGCATCGGTGAATCGACTGATCTGATCCAGCCCGTGATCGGTCTGCCGCGCAAGCGAGGGAGCATCTTGTCCAACGTCCTCGACGACATAGTTGTCGGTGTACGCGAAGACGTGGCAGCGCGTGAAGCGATTGTCAGCATCGACCAGGTAAAGGCGGCCGCCCAGGCCGCGCCACCCGCCCTGAACGCCCTGGCGGCCCTGCGGGCACCCGGGGTCGCGGTCATCGCCGAGGTGAAGCGGCGCAGTCCGTCCAAGGGCGCGCTGGCCGAGATCTCGGATCCGGCCGGCCTCGCCGGCCAGTACGAGATCGGTGGCGCGCGGGTGATCAGCGTGCTGACCGAGCAGCGTCGGTTCGGTGGATCACTGGCCGACCTGGACTCCGTGCGGGCAGCGGTGGCCATCCCGGTGCTGTGCAAGGACTTCGTGGTCAGCTCCTACCAAGTGCATGAGGCCAGAGCGCACGGGGCGGATCTGGTCCTGCTCATCGTCGCGGCTCTGGAACAGAACGTGCTGATCGGCCTGCGCGAGCGAATCGAGTCCCTCGGGATGACCGCGCTGGTGGAGGTGCACGACGAGGAGGAAGCCTCCAGAGCTCTGGACGCCGGCGCCCGGGTGATCGGCGTGAATGCCCGCAGCCTGAAGACGTTGCAGGTCGACCGCTCCATCTTCGAGCGGATCGCGCCCGGTATGCCGAGTGAGATCGTCAAGATCGCCGAATCCGGCGTGCGTGACGCCCACGATCTGATCACCTACGCCGCGGCCGGCGCCGACGCGGTCCTGGTCGGCGAGGGATTGGTGACCTCGGGCAATCCTCGTCAGGCCGTGGCTGATCTCGTCACCGCTGGCTCTCACCCGGCTACCCCTCGGACCTCACGATGACGGTGTTCCCGACGAGCCGGCGATGGCGTCGCTGACGATTTCGTCAGCGTCCGTCCCGTTGCGCATCGGTTATCCGCTTTCCGCCCAGGCGTCACTCTTCTGCAGGAGCACTGTCATGACCACTACCCCCGACTCGTTTTCCTATCCCGATTCCACCGGCCATTTCGGACCGTACGGTGGTCGTTTCGTCCCCGAGGCGCTGGTCGCCGCCCTGGATGAGATCGAGGCCGAATTTACCAAGGCCCAGGCCGACCCGGCTTTTGCCGCGGAGCTGAGCCGGTTGCTGCGCGACTACGCTGGCCGGCCGTCACCGCTGTCAGACGCCGAGCGATTCTCAGAACATGCCGGCGGTGCTCGGGTCCTTCTTAAACGGGAGGACCTCAACCACACCGGCTCGCACAAGATCAACAACGTGCTCGGTCAAGCGTTGTTGACCAAGCGCCTCGGCAAGAGTCGGATCATCGCTGAGACCGGTGCTGGGCAGCATGGGGTGGCCACGGCCACGGCCGCGGCCTTGCTCGGACTGTCCTGCACCGTGTACATGGGCGCGGAGGACACCCGGCGTCAGGCCCTGAACGTGGCCCGCATGAAACTGCTCGGTGCCGACGTGGTGCCGGTGACTACGGGCTCGCGAACGCTCAAGGACGCCATCAACGAGGCGTTCCGGGACTGGGTGGCCAACGTCGAAGACACTCATTACCTCTTCGGCACCGCGGCCGGACCACATCCGATCCCGTTGATGGTGCGCGAGTTCCACCGCGTGATCGGGCAGGAGGCCCGAGCGCAAGTGCTGGAGCGGGTCGGCCGGTTGCCCGACGTGGTCGCGGCCTGCGTCGGTGGCGGCTCCAACGCAATCGGGATCTTCTACGACTTCATTCCCGACGCCGGAGTGCGATTGGTAGGACTGGAAGCGGCCGGCGACGGCGTGGAGACCGGGCGACACGCGGCGACGATCACCGGCGGATCGCCGGGCGTATTGCACGGCGCCCGCTCGTACCTGCTACAGGACGAGAACGGACAGACCATCGAATCCCACTCGATCTCCGCGGGTCTGGATTATCCGGGCGTCGGCCCCGAGCATTCGTGGTTACACGACACCGGGCGGGCCGAATACCGCCCGATCACCGATGCCCAAGCCATGGCGGCGTTCGCGCTGCTGTGCAAGACCGAAGGCATCATCCCGGCCATCGAGAGTTCGCATGCTCTGGCCGGAGCCCTCGATCTGGGCAAGGAACTCGGTCCGGACGCGGTCATCCTGGTCAACCTTTCGGGCCGTGGCGACAAGGACGTGGAGACGGCGTCGACGTACTTCGGGCTGGCTGCCGGTGACCTCGAATCCGGCGACCCGGTAGCAGGTGATCCCGCATGAGCGTCCTGGCTGATGTGCTCGCCCGATCCCGGGCCGAACATCGCTCCGCGCTGATCGGCTACCTGCCGGTGGGTTATCCCGACGTGCCCACCTCCATCGACGCCATGATCGCCATGGTCGCCGGTGGTGCCGACATCATCGAGGTCGGTGTGCCGTACTCCGATCCGGGCATGGACGGGCCGGCCATCCAGGCTGCCGTCGATCCGGCGGTCAAGGCCGGCGTCGGCCTGCGTGACGTCTTCGCCGCAGTGTCTGCGGTGCGCGCCGCCGGCGCGGTTCCGGTCGTCATGTCGTATTGGAATCCGCTGGAGAAGTACGGGGTCGGGCGGTTCGCCGCCGACCTGGCCGCGGCCGGCGGAGCCGGCGCGATCACACCGGATCTGATCCCCGAAGAGGCGGGCCAGTGGATTGCAGCGACCGACGTCCACGACCTCGATCGGGTGTTCCTGCTCGCGCCGTCCTCCACCGATGCCCGGATCTTGTCGACGGTGGCGGCGTCGCGGGGATTCGTCTACGCGGCCTCCACGATGGGGGTCACCGGCGTCCGCGCCGCGGTAAGTGACGCGGCGACCACTCTGGTGTCCCGGATTCGCAGGCTCGCTCCGGAGATCGCGGTGTGCGTCGGACTCGGAGTGTCCAATGCCGACCAGGCCGCTGAGGTGGCAGCCTTCTCCGACGGGGTCATCGTGGGTTCGGCTTTCGTGCGGTGCCTGCTCGATTCGCCTGACGCAGCCGGGGCCAAGGCGGCGGGTACCTTGGCGGCCGAGTTGGCCGAGGGCGTGCGCCGCCGCTGATCTGCGACGCGGGCCAGGTAAGGCGCACCGGCCTCAGCGAGGCCTCGCCGCTACGGGATGAGCAGCAGCTTGCCGGTGCTCCGGCGTCCCTCGAGGTCCTGGTACGCCCGGGCGGCCTCGGCCAGCCGATACCGGCCGCCGATCTCCACCGACAAGGTTCGGGCCGCTATCGCGTCGAGGACCTCCTCGCTCCGGTACAGCAGTTCCTCCCGGCTGCGGACGTAATGCGCCAGAGTCGGACGGGTGACGTACAGCGAACCGCTGGAGTTGAGGCGCTGCAGGTCGAACGGGGGCACCTGCCCGCTGGCGGCGCCAAACAGGACCAGCGTGCCTCGGATCCGCAACGAGTCCAGCGATGAGTCAAAGGTGTTCTTACCGACACCGTCATAGGCGGCGGCCACCCCGACGCCGCCGGTCAGCTCACGCACCGCGGCGGCGACGTCGGTGATCTCGGAGTAGTTGATGACGTGATCAGCACCGGCGGCCCTAGCTTTGGCGGCCTTGGCCTCCGTGGAGACAGTTGCGATAACCACGGCGCCCCTGGCCTTAGCGAGCTGGGTGAGCAGCTGACCCACCCCGCCGGCCGCTGCGTGCACCAGGACGACGTCGCCCGTCTGCACCGGATACGACGAATTGACCAGGAAGTGGGCGGTCAGGCCCTGCAACATCGCCGCGGCGGCCGTTTCGGCCGGTACGCCGGCTGGAACGGGGACGGCCTTGTGGGCCTCGATGATGGCCAGGCCGGCCGCGCTTCCCGGGCATCGGGCCCAAGCCACCAGGTCTCCGACGGCCACCCCGCTGACCTGGCTGCCCAGTGCCTCGACGCGCCCTGCACCCTCGTCGCCCACAACGAACGGGGTGGGCATCGGGTAGGTGCCCTTACGCCGGTGCACGTCGATGAAATTGACCCCGGCCGCGGCAACCCGCACCAGGAGCTCTCCCGGCCCGGGTTCACCGACGTCACGTTGGGCCAGCTCGAGAACCTCCGGGCCGCCGTTGCGGGTGACGATCAGGGCCTGGGTAGGTTCATAGGTGCGTCGCACGTTCATGGCCCCAGCCTAGAAATGCGGCACGGCCGGTCGCAGGAGCGGGGTATGGCGTAGTCGGCGTCCGGCTGCCATCTACGGTGAGCGGGTGCAGAGAATCGAAGCGTCGATCCCCAGCCCGACCGTCAGCGTTATCCACCTCGGGCCACTGCCCATCCACATCTACGCGCTCTGCATCGTCGTCGGCATTATCGTCGCGTTATGGCTCACCGACCGCCGCTGGCAGGCCCGGGGCGGAGCCAAGCACGAGGTCGGTGACGTAGCGGGCTGGGCCATCATCTTCGGAATCCTCGGCGGCCGGCTCTACCACGTCCTCACCGATCCGGAACTGTACTTCCAGAAGGGACGGCATCCGATCGATGCCGTCAAGATCTGGGACGGCGGACTCGGTATCTGGGGGGCCGTCGCACTCGGCGGTCTGGGTGCCTACATCGGATGCCGACGGCACAAGCTGAGCTTCGTCGCTTTCGCCGACGCCGCCGTCCCTGGAATCATCATCGCCCAGGCCCTCGGCCGGCTCGGTAACTGGTTCAACAACGAGCTTTACGGACGGGCGACCAGCCTGCCCTGGAAGCTGCAGATCCACGACATGGACCTCTCGACCGGACGCCCGCAACCATGTTCGTTCGGTAACCTCGGCCAGACCGTCTGCGGCTACTACCAGCCGACTTTCCTCTATGAGTTGTTGTGGGATCTCCTCATCGCGGCGCTGCTGCTGTGGGCCGACCGGAGATTCAGGCTGGCCCGCGGTCAGGTCTTCGCGCTCTACGTCATGGGCTACACCGCCGGCCGCTTCGTGATCGAGTCACTGCGTTCGGACCCTGCCAACCACATCCTCGGGATGCGGGTCAACAATTGGGTTGCGATCATCGCCTTTCTCGGTGGGCTGGTCCTCTTCCTGCATCAGCGCGGCAAGGAACGCAGTAGCGCCGGCCCGCCAGAGGGCAGAGTCGGCGACGATGCCACCGCCGGTAAGGGGACGGAGCCCCCGGATATCGAAAATGCCGAGTTAGGTGGTCCTGAGTCCGCGTCGGACCTGCCGGGCGACCTAGCATCGAAGCATGTCGACGACTCAGGACCTGCACCATCCGATCGGTGATCCCGATCATGAGATAGGACATGAACACCGCGATGTGTCCGGGGGGTGGCTTCGTCCCACCGTCTTCGGCATGGTCGACGGTCTGGTGTCCAACTTCGCGATCGTCGCCCTTGTCGCGGCGGCATCCAACACCGCGCGGCCGGTGGTGCTGGCCGGGCTGGCCGGCCTGGTCGGTGGCGCGATCTCGATGGGCAGTGGCGAGTACATCTCGGTGCGCAGCCAGAACGAGTCGATGCAGGCCGAGGTCGATGTCGAGCGGCACGAACTCGAACACAACAGCGAAGCTGAGATCGCCGAACTTGCCCAGATCTACATCGGCCGAGGAGTCGACCCGGAACTGGCCCAGCTGGTGGCCGAGCAGCTGAGCCAGGATCCTGAACAGGCTCTGGAGATCCACGCCCAGGAGGAGCTGGGCGTCGACATCCACGATCTGCCGAACCCGCACCTGGCTGCGGGTTCGTCGTTCGTGGCTTTCTCGATCGGTGCCTTCATCCCGCTGGCGCCGTTCCTGTTCGGCGCGAAAGTGCTGCCGATCGCGGCGGTGCTGGCGCTGGTCGCTCTGTTCGTAACCGGCGCCATCACCTCGCGCTTCACGACCCGTACTTGGTGGTACGCCGGTAGCCGGCAACTACTGGTCGGCCTGCTTTCGGCCGCCGTCACCTATGGCATCGGGAACCTGTTCGGCACGACCGCCGGCTGAGCGTGGCGCCGAGGGGTCGCGCGGGTAGCGAGCGTCGCGCGACCTGGCGCGCGCAACCGTGAGCCCGACCATCCAGGACACGATCATCGCGACGTACGCCAAACCGGCGACCTGCTCGATCATCACGAAGCTGCGAGCATGCGGTAGCACCGGTACGACATCGCTGAGCCCGGTGGATGACAGCGTGGTGAAGCTCAAGAACAGCAGTTCCATCCAGGTCCGGTTCCCTACCGGATCAGCGGCGGTGAACGAAGCGGGCCAGACGACTTGGGTCACCGAGTAAAGGTGGGCGAATGCCCAGGCCAACAGCGTGAAGGTAGCTCCGACGGCGTACAGCTCGTCCCGGGTGATGGTGAAGTCGGCGAGCATGTAGGAGATCAGGCTGCCAGCGGCGTAGAAATAGAAGGCGGCCTCGAATCCCGATCCCCAGCCGATCCAGATGTTGCTGTCGTTGAAGACCTGCAGCACTGCGAAGGCCGCCGACGGCAGGCCGAGCAGGATCGATACCCAGACCGTCCAGGCTGTGGTCTCGACCGACCAGACCGCCAGGGCCAACACCAGTAGTCCGAACATCGAAACCGCAGCCGAGCCGGCTCGCGAATCGCCGAAGAACGGATAGATCAGGACGCCGAACAGTTGCACACCGAGGAGCACGGCCGAGGGTTGGCGGCGCATCCGGCCGACCAGAGCAGCGGTCACGGGGTCCGTTCGATCAGGATGCGCACGGCATCGTCCACGGCGCGATCGGCGGCCAGATCCCGTGCTGTCGCGCCGTCGTCATTGGCCAGCGACGGGTCGGCCCCGGCGGCGAGCAACGCCTGCACCGACTCCTCGTCGCCGTTGCGGACCGCGGCATGCAGCGGCGTCCAACCTCCTCGTTGCCGGGCGTCGATAGGTGCGTCCGAGGCGATCAGTAGCCACACCAGTTCCACCTGCCCGCGGGCCGCGGCCGCATGCAACGGCTGCACCCGCATCGGGTTGCGGGACGGTTCATCCACGACGGCGTCTGAGTCGAGCAACACGCGGGCCGCCTCGGCCCGACCGAAGTAGGCAGCGAGGTGCAGCGGCTGCCACCCGTCGGCCGACCAGGCATCGACCGCAGCAGCATCGGTCCGGATGAGATCGGCCAAACGGTCGGTGTCATCGAACGCGGCGGCCTCGAAGACGGTGAGCTCGCCGGTGCGAGCGGCCAGCTCGTCTGCCAGTGGGGCGTGGCCGTGGTACAGGGCGGTGAGGGCCGCTGATGCGCCGTCCGGGCCGGGTTCGTCGAGCAGATCAGGAATCCGGTCCAGCAGGGCCCGTACCTCGGTCAGGTCCCCGGCGCTAACGGCCTCGAAGAAGGCCGCCACGCTCGATGCGGTGCTACCGGATGCGGTGCTGTCGGACATGCCCAACACTTTGCCAGTTTCTGCGGCCCTGCGCGGTGCGCGAGATGGCTCACAGACAACCAGTTGGCCGGGCCCTGACTCATCCGGGTAATCTTGCCGAAGCATTACGTATCGGGCCGACGCTGTCCCACTTGATTTCAGCAGAGGGCTCGAAGATCCGCGGGATATCGGGCCCTCATGAGCGAGGGAGCACGCGTGCCGTCCTCCACACTGCCGCCAGCCGGACTGCCGTTCTCCGGCGTGCCCGGCCCGCAGGGCCTGTACGACCCTCGCAACGAGGCCGATTCCTGCGGCGTGGCATTTCTGGCCGACCTGAACGGACGGCCGCGCCACGCGCTGGTCTCCGACGCCTTGGTCGCTCTGCACAACATGGACCACCGGGGTGCCGCCGGCGCCGAGCCGTCCAGCGGCGACGGAGCGGGCCTTACCGTCGGCATTCCGGACGAGTTCCTGCGCGGCGTGCTGGCCGGCACCGAGATCGAGTTACCCGAGGCGGGTGCCTACATCACCGGCATCGCGTTCCTGCCGACCAATGCCGGCCGGCGGGCGCGGGTCAAGGATCTGATCGCGTCCACGGCCAAGGACGAAGGCCTGGAGCTGCTCGGCTGGCGCAGCGTTCCCACGGTCGCCGATGACCTCGGCCCGACCGCGCTGGGCGTGATGCCGGCCTTCGAGCAGCCGGTGTTGAGCGCGCCGGACGGTGCCACCGGCCTGCCTCTGGAACGACGTGCGTTCGCGCTCCGCAAGGTCGCCGAACGGCTGGCGGCTGCGGCCGACGAGGAGCTGTACTTCCCGTCGCTGTCCTGCCGGACCATGGTCTACAAGGGCATGCTGACGACCGCCCAGCTCGCCTCGTTCTACCCGGACCTGGCTGATGAGCGGTTCACCACAGCGATAGCGCTGGTCCACAGCCGCTTCTCCACCAATACCTTTCCGTCCTGGCCGCTGGCTCAGCCCTTCCGCATGATTGCCCACAACGGCGAGATCAATACGGTCGGCGGCAACCGCAACTGGATGCACACCCGTCAGGCCATGTTGTCCTCGGATCTGTTCAGCGGCGCCTCCGGGCCCACCGACGGCTCCTCCGATCTCAGCCGACTCTTTCCGATCTGCACCCCCGGCGCGTCCGACTCGGCCTCCTTCGACGAGGTACTCGAGTTGCTGCACCTGGGCGGCCGAAGCCTGCCGCATGCAGTGCTGATGATGATTCCGGAGGCCTGGGAGAACGCCGCCGGCATGGATGAGGCGCGGCGGGATTTCTACGCCTTTCACTCGGCCCTGATGGAGCCCTGGGACGGCCCGGCCTGTGTCACATTCACCGACGGCACCGTGATCGGTGCGGTTCTCGACCGCAACGGCCTGCGTCCCGGCCGCTGGTGGCAGACCTCGGACGATCTCGTGATCCTCGCCAGCGAGGCCGGGGTCATCGATATCGACCCGGCCACCGTCATCGCCAAGGGCCGGTTGCGGCCTGGCCGGATGTTCCTGGTGGACACCGCTGCCGGTCAGATCCGCGGCGACGAGGAGATCAAGTCAGGGCTGGCGGCCGAGCAGCCGTACGGCGAATGGCTGCATTCGGGCCTGCTGCATCTGGACAAGCTGCCCAGTCGCGAGCATGTGGTGCACACCCACGAGTCGGTGCTGCGCCGTCAGCAGCTGTTCGGTTACACCGAGGAGGAGCTGCGGATCATCCTCAAGCCGATGGCAACCGCAGCCGGCGAACCACTCGGCTCCATGGGCACCGACACCCCCATGGCGGTGCTGTCCAAGCGTCCCCGGCTGCTCTTCGACTACTTCTCCGAGCTGTTCGCCCAGGTCACCAACCCACCCCTGGACGCAATCCGCGAGGAGCTGGTCACCTCGCTCTCGGGCACGATCGGCCCGGAATACAACCTGCTTGACCCCACACCGGCGTCCTGCCGCCAGATCGTGCTGCCCGCTCCGGTGCTGGACAACGATGACTTGGCCAAGATCTGGCACGTCAACGCCGACGGTGATCTGCCGGGCTTCCAGTGCGCGCTGATCGACGGCCGATACCGCGTGCACGGGGGAGGACCGGCCCTGACCGCCGCCCTGCAACGGGTGCGCGAGGAGTGCTCACGGGCCATCGACGCCGGGGCGCGGATCCTGATCCTGTCCGACCGAGACTGCGATGCCGATCATGCACCGATCCCGTCGCTGTTGCTGACCTCGGCTGTTCACCATCACCTGGTGCGCACCGGTCAGCGCACCAAGGTCGGGCTCGTCGTCGAGACGGGCGAGGCGCGCGAGGTGCATCACATCGCCCTGCTGATCGGCTACGGCGCCGCGGCAGTGAATCCCTACCTGGCGTTCGAGACCATCGACGACCTGATCGCGTCCGGGGTGATCTCCGGCGTCGAGCCCAGGGCCGCGCTGGCCAGGTACATCAAGGGACTGTCCAAGGGCGTGCTGAAGGTGATGTCGAAGATGGGCATCTCCACCGTGGCCTCCTACACCGGCGCCCAGGTGTTCCAGTCCTTCGGCCTCTCCGACGAGGTCGTCGACGAGTACTTCACCGGCACCGCGCACCAGCTCGGCGGCGTTGATCTCGAGGTCATCGCGACCGAGGTGGCTGCTCGGCACGCCCGGGCGTTCCCGCTCACCCCGACCGCGCGGGCCCACCGCAAGCTCGAGATCGGCGGCGAGTACACCTGGCGCCGCGAGGGCGAGATCCACCTGTTCAACCCGGAAACGGTCTTCAAGTTGCAGCACGCCACCCGGCAGCGGCGCTATGACACTTTCCGGGAGTACACCGACGAGGTCGACCGGCTGAACCGCGAGGGCGCGACGCTGCGGGGGCTGTTCGAGCTCAGGACCGGCCAGCGTCCGGCCATCTCGATCGACGAGGTCGAGCCGGTGTCGGAGATCGTCAAGCGCTTCGCCACCGGTGCGATGTCCTACGGCTCGATCTCGGCCGAGGCCCACGAGACCCTGGCTATCGCCATGAACCGGCTCGGCGCCCGGTCGAACTCCGGTGAAGGTGGCGAGGACGCGGTCCGGTTCACCCCGGACGAGAACGGCGATCTGCGGCGCTCGGCGGTGAAGCAGGTGGCCTCTGGTCGTTTCGGCGTGACCTCGCACTACCTGGTCAATGCCGACGACCTGCAGATCAAGGTCGCTCAGGGCGCCAAGCCGGGTGAGGGTGGCCAGTTGCCCGGGTACAAGGTGTACCCGTGGATCGCCCGGACCAGGCATTCCACCCCGGGCGTCGGCCTGATCTCGCCGCCGCCGCACCACGACATCTACTCCATCGAGGATCTGGCCCAGCTGATCCACGACCTGAAGAACGCGAACTCCGCGGCTCGTATCCACGTCAAGCTGGTTGCCGAGAACGGCGTCGGGACGGTGGCCGCGGGCGTGTCCAAGGCGCACGCCGACGTGGTGCTCATCTCCGGCCATGACGGCGGAACCGGGGCGGCACCGCTGACTTCCCTCAAGCACGCGGGCATGCCGTGGGAACTCGGGCTGGCCGAAACCCAGCAGACCCTGATCCTGAACGGCCTGCGGGATCGCATCACGGTTCAGGTCGACGGCGCCATGAAGACCGGCCGGGACGTGATCATCGCCGCGCTGCTCGGCGCGGAGGAGTACGGCTTCGCCACT
The DNA here is from genome assembly GCA_030840445.1 of Pseudonocardiales bacterium. Lineage (GTDB taxonomy): Bacteria > Actinomycetota > Actinomycetes > Mycobacteriales > Jatrophihabitantaceae > Jatrophihabitans_A. The sequence continues at coordinate 1,078 of JAVEEN010000324.1, read as the reverse complement.
GCTCCGCTGGTCGTCTCGGGCTGTGTGATGATGCGCGTCTGCCACCTGGACACCTGTCCGGTCGGGGTGGCCACCCAGAACCCGGTGCTGCGGTCCAGGTTCACCGGCAAGCCGGAATTCGTGGTCACCTTCTTCGAATACATCGCCGAGCAGGTCCGCGAGATCCTGGCTTCGCTGGGCTTTCGCACCATGCAGGAGGTGATCGGGCACGCGGAGTTCCTGGACACCTCGGACGCCGTCGATCACTGGAAGGCGGAGGGGCTCGATCTGCGGCCGATCCTGACCATGCCCGAACCGCCGCCCGGCACCGCCCTGACCAAGCGGGTCGAGCAGGACCACGGCCTCGATGCGGCCCTGGACAACACGCTGATCCAGCTGTGTGAGGGCGCGCTGCTGGACGGCACGCCGGTCACCCTCGAGTTGCCGGTGCGCAACGTCAACCGCACCGTGGGGACGATGCTCGGTTCCCTGGTCACCCGACGCTACGGGGCGCCCGGCTTGCCACCAGGCACCATCGACATCACGCTGCACGGCTCGGCCGGACAGTCGCTCGGGGCGTTCCTGCCCTCGGGGGTGCAGATCCGGCTGTACGGGGACGCCAACGACTATGTGGGCAAGGGATTGTCCGGCGGCACCATCTCGGTGCGCCCGCACGAGGACGCCCCGCTGATCGCGGAGAACAACGTGATCGCCGGCAACGTGATCGGCTACGGCGCCACGTCCGGCGAGCTGTACCTGCGCGGGATCGTGGGCGAGCGGTTCTGTGTCCGCAACTCCGGGGCCGTCGCGGTCACCGAGGGTGCGGGCGACCATGCGCTCGAATACATGACCGGCGGAACCGCGGTGATCCTCGGCCGGACCGGCCGGAACCTCGCCGCGGGCATGTCCGGTGGTACCGCCTTCGTCCTGGACCTGGACGAGGGCCTGGTCAACCGCGAGCTGGTGGAGGTCGAGGAGGTCACGGCCGAGCAGGTCACGACGCTGCGCACCATCCTGGGCCGGCATTACGAACTCACCGGTTCGACGGTTGCCGAGAAGCTGCTCGGCGACTTCGCAGCGTCGGTCGCGCGGTTCTCGG
>JAVEEN010000285.1 GCA_030840445.1 Pseudonocardiales bacterium | reverse complement strand
CGTCGGTGCCCTGTCCGCGATCCAGCACGAACTCGGCATCGAGCCTGGGCCGGATGACCTGGTCGTCGGCACCTCCGCCGGCGCAGTGATCGCGGGGCTGCTCGGCTGCGGCGTCGACGTCAACGGCATCCGCCGGCACCAGCTCGGTATGCCCCTTCCACACGATCCGCCGATCAGCTGGAACTATGATGCCGACTCCGGTGGCGCGCTGCCGCCACGGCCGGGGCTGCGTCCCGGATCGCCACGATTGTTGTGGGGCGGCATCCGCCATCATTCCTCGGTATCGCCGGTTGCCGCATTGTCCGGATTGTTGCCCCGTGGTCGTGGGACGCTTGAGCCGATCCATCGAATGCTCGACAGCGTTGTAGCGGAATCCATTGCCGACGCTGCGTGGCCGCAGCGTAAGACGTGGATCGTGGCCACCGACTACTCGAACGGCCGGCGGGTGGTTTTCGGACGGGAGGGTGACCCTGTCGCCGGACTGGCCGACGCCGTCTGCGCTTCGTGCTCCATACCTGCGTGGTATGCGCCCGTTCACATCTCAGACGCTGCATACATCGATGGCGGCACAGCCTCCAACGCCTCGGTCGATCTGCTCGATTCCGACGACTACGACGAGGTATATATCCTCGCGCCCATGGCTGCGCTCGCACCCGACAGTCCGCGATCGCCGGTGGCCATGGTGGAGCGCCGGGTTCGACGGGCCATTACCCGCGGTATCGTGCACGACGCCGATCAGCTGCGCTCCGCGGGAGTGCAGGTGACCATGCTGACGCCCGGACCGGAAGACTTGGAAGCCATGGGTTCCAACCTGATGAATCCCCGACGTCGAACCGCTGTGCTGCACACCGCGATGCGGACTGCCGCCATGGAAATTCGCAATCAGGTGCGCATCCGCTCCGAGCTGCCTGAATCGGGAACTGCGTGAGGGTTTACGTGCCGGCGACCTCCACGGTGCTCGCCCGTCTGGTCAGCGATGGCATGTTGTCGAGTACGCCGCTGACCGCGTTCGCGGTGACGCCGGGTCTGCGGGAGTGGTATGTCGACGATGACATCGAGGAACTGGAGTACGCAGCGAGTGCCGAAGCGGCCCGGGCGTCTCTGCGACTGATCTCGACCGATCCGGCCGCGGCCAGACGGCGAGTCGTGATCGCCGCCGATGTACCCGACGCATCGGTCACCGTGAGAGACGACCTCGATCGTGGCGTCGTGCGAGTGGACGCCACGATCGAGTTGCCGGCATGTGCCTCGGTACATGCCGACGATGCTGAGGCGGAGCAGGCCGTCGCCGCTGCTTCGCAGGTTATCGACCTCGCCGATCTGGGTGATGAGGCGGCTGAGGACATCGTGGGTGACGCCGAAGGGTTCGAGCTGTCGTGGTACGCAACCCAGGAGATCGATGACCTCCTCGGCCAACTCGCCGGTTGAAGGTCGAGCTCGCCGGCGGGCGATTCAGACACGTTCGGGCAGCAGAACCTGCATCGGCATGCCCTCGGGATTGGACCGCCGCACCTCGTCGGTGACCAGTACGGCCCGCCCGGGTAGGGCGAGCTCGCGGCCGGGCGGCAGACGGATTCCGAGCAGCTCGCCGTCGACCACGGTCGGTTGCAGGAGCAAGCCGGTTCGGCTACGCCGAAGCTCCGCCGAGATGCCCCGAAATGCGATGGCCAGCTCCTCGGACCGGGCCGTGGCGGCCACTGCAAGTCCCGGGCGCACCAGCATTCGGGTCACCACGTCGGCGAGCATCGTGTCCTGAAGGGTTTCCGCGTCATCGATCAGCAGCAGCCGACCGTCGAAGTCGCATGCCTGGCGACTACTCGCCGCGTCGTCGGGATCGGCGAGCGGGTCGATATGGGCCGCGCCGATCTCGGTCGCCCAACTGGCCAGCGGTGACGTCGATCGACCGATGAAGAGGCATTGCGATGCAGCCAGCCCACAGTGCTGGGCAAGGGTGAGAAGCGCGGTACTGCGCCCGCTGCGGTTCGGTCCGGCGATCAGGAACCGCTGATCGAGACCGAACAGATCGATGGCAACCAGCCCGGCGTCATCGCCTCCCACGCCCAGCAACACCTTCTCACCTCGATCGTCCGCCGGTAGTCGCTGACCTTCGACCGCCAGATCGGATCGAGCGATGGTGGTCGGAAGCGCCCGGATGGAGATCGGACCGGCCAGGGCGGGCGCAGCTGGGCTGCTTTGCGCGATCCTGCGGATGGCTGTCCACTGGGCCCGGGAACCAGGGTCGGTGTCGAGTACCGCCAGCTGCACCTCGAGACCATCCTCGGCGCAGTGCGCACGACCCGGCACAAACACCGTAGGTAGTAATGCGGGCGAGATGCCGGCCATCGCATAATCCGTCACATCGGGCAGGCGCAGCAGGAACTTGCGGCGCAGAGTGGCGGCGACGCGGACGCCCAACGCCGCCCGATCGCCGCTCACCAGCACGGTGAATCCAGCTGCCGCACTGTCGCGCAGTATTCGGAACAACGCATCCACCGATCGACCTGCGTCGAATTCCTCGCTCGTCGCGGTGAAGCCTTCCCAACCGTCCACGGCCAGCAGAATCCATGGCAACCCGGAGCCCAGGCGATTTGCCTCTGCCACATTGCTGACGCCGAGTTCGGCCAGCTTCCGCTGACGCCGGTTCAGTTCCTCGGACATCCTGGCAATCAGCCGGGCTACCGAGCCTGGATCGTCAGCGGTGACCACGGCTCCGCAATGCGGTAGGTCGATCAGCGGTTTGAGCGAACCGCTGGCGCAGTCGATGACATAGCAATGGAGCTGGCTCGGTCCATGTCCCGCTGCGGCCACCCCGATAAAGGTCCGCAGAGCGGTGGTGCGGCCCGTCCGCGGAGCACCTATGAAGGCGATCGAGCCACCGGAGGACAGGTCCTGCAAGGCCCGTGTCTGCCGCTGCCGAGCCGGTTCGTCGACCATGCCGAACGCGACTTGCGACTGCGGAGGATCGGACGGCAGAAGTTCCCACGCGCTGATCAATCCAGGCAGCGGGGCAAGCCACGGTTGTCGGGTGGGTGGACGGCAGAGTGCCTGAGCCGCCTCGATGGCAGCATCGCGGAGCTGAGCCAGCTCGTCTCGTTGGGTTCGAGGAGTTGGTCCGTCCGCTATCGGCTTGTTCCATTCGTCGAGCACGACGACCCGCGGATCGGTGGTCTCGGCCGAGGTAACGCCGATGCGGGCGGTCTGAAACTCGACCAGCCCTTGTGCGAGCCGAACATACCCACGGCCAGGTTGAGACTTGGCGATCTTGGCCGCCGCGTGGGTGGAGATGACGTCGGCGGATTCGCCGGGGTCGGTGACCCGGAGCGCGATTCGCAGAGCCATGTTGGCTCTGATTTCGGGAGACACGACTCCGCCCGGTCGCTGCGTCGCCAGGATCAGGTGGACCCCAAGTGAACGGCCACGTTGGGCAATGCCAATCAACCCGGAGACGAAGTCGGGCAGTTCCTCCGCCAGGGATGCGAATTCATCCACGACCAGGACCAGCCGTGGGAGCGGTGTCTGCTTGGCGTCCGCGCTGCTGCGGTAGTCCCGCAGATCTCCGACGCCCGCCTGTGCAAACGCCGCCTCGCGTCTACGAAGTTCGGCTTCGAGTGACATGAGGGCCCGGCGCGTCAGGTGGATGTCCAGGTCGGTGACGAGGCCGAGGGTGTGCGGCAACCCGGCGCATTCGGCAAAGGCTGCGCCGCCCTTATAGTCGATCAGGACGAAGGCAAGATCGTCCGGTGCATTGGACGAGGCGAGCCCAGCGACCACGGTTCGTAGCAACTCGGACTTGCCTGAGCCCGTGCTGCCGGCGACCAGTGCGTGCGGGCCATCGCTGATCAGGTCCATGGAGATGGGACCGGCAGCCGACACGCCGATCGGACACGAAGCCGTTGGACCCGCCTTCCAGGCTGCAAGCAGTTCCTGAGATGTCAGTTCCGATAACGGGAGCAGATCGGCCAGGCGCACCTCCTGCGGAAGGCCGGCCGCTAGAGCTGACCCCGGCTCGCGCAATGGAGCCAAGGCACGGGCGACTCGGTCGGCCCAGCCGGGCGAGACACGATCAGCTGCGATCGGCCTGACCGTGCTCCGGCCAGGCACCGCGAGTTCCAACTGGGTACCCGTTTCCCCGGTGAACCGCGCCGTCGCGTAGCAGGACGGTGGTAACAGTCGCGTGGAGTCCTCGACGCACACGGCTGTGACGCCGACAGCGGGACCGTCCTGTAGCAGCACCTGCAGACCGGGCAGGGCGGCGAGATCGCGCCCGCGATCGATCAGTACGACCGTCCATGGGCCTGGCCACGGACCGACCGTTTGCCGATGCTCACGGCGATCGGCAACCAGAGCGACCAGGTCTGCCAACACGATGCGGCGTTGCTCATCGGTCACGGCGATCACCCGGATCGGACCGGCGCTTGTCACCAGCCAGCGCAGCCAGCGCCAGGTGTCTACTCGGTGACTCAGCAGCGCGTAGATCTGCAGGTCCCGAGGGGAGTGCAGGGCGGTCAGCTGGCCGACCAGCCATCGCATGGTGCCCCGCACCACGTCTTCCGGCCCGGCCAGTCCGAGCGCGCCATCACGCAGCGAAACGGTGGCCGGTACGGCCCACGCCATCGAAGGCGTGGTCGGCTGTCCGGATCGCCGTCCTCGGATGTGTGCAGGAAGCTCGGCGAGGCCGAGACGGATCGTGAGGAAGTCCGGGTCGTCCAGCCGGCGTTCCCAGAGCCTGCAGTCGGGCGTGAGTATCGAATGAGCCGCGGCCGCCGGATCTGGGCACGCTTCCCGTCTATGGTCCGTCTCGATGGCTATCCGTCGATCCAAGGCCCTCGCCGCAGTGGTCTCGGCGTCATTGAAAGCCACCCGGCCCGTTCGACGACCCCGTGTCCAGCTCCGGCGTTCGGACACAGCTGTGCCGAACAGGGTCACCGGTGTCAGCAGGGAGAACGCCAGGAACTGCAGGTTGTTCATCGCGAGCGCCAAACCGATGCCCATCGCGGTCGGGATGAGCGCGGCCAGCCACTGCGCTCGCGGTCGCGGGTTGTGCGCAGGCAGATCAGGAAAGTCGACGGGTTCGACCGACAGCGCCTCCCTGATTCGGGGCGGCCGGTGGACAAGGAGGGTGCCGTCCGCTGCGGCCTTGGTTGCTGCCGGCGGAACCCCGGCACTGATCACACTCACGGTCGAGTTGCCGATCCTCAGGAATTCGCCGAAGGTGACTTTTCGGCTCTCGAGCACCGTTTGGGTGTCGGACACCCAGGTCCCGTTGGTGGAGTCGAGGTCTCGCACCCGAACGCCCTGTTGGTCGATGTTGAGTTCCAGGTGGGCGCGCGAGACGTCGGGGTCGTCGATCTGTACGTCGGCGTCCTCGGCCCGCCCGATTACGAGCCGACCACGACCCAATGACATGGTGCCGCCTGCGTCCGGGCCGCCGACGACCCGCAACTGGAGGACTGATCCGCCCGGTGCGGGACGCCGGCCGCTCGGCCCGATACCGAGGATGCAACCGGTGCGTAACTGCGGGCTCCCGAGTAAGGCGGTCGGTGGCACCGGGCGAGCGCCCGACGTTATCGCGGCATGGTGATCCGCGCCGACCGCGTGGACCAGGGAATCGGCGATATCAGCGAGGGTCGTGTCGACCGTGCCGGTGATCTCGACGTCGGTCTGGGTCCCCTCCCTGGTAGTAAGCGTGAGCCGAATGCGCATCAGAGCAGTGTCGACCTCCGGGAGATCTGCGATGGGGGTTGATCGCAAAATGTGGATAACCCTGAGCTTGTCCACAGGCCGTCGGGGCTGAACCGCGGATCTGGGTAGCGTTCCAGCCCATCGCCCGCACAGTGCGGCGTGCAAACGACAGGAGCGGAAGATGACGGTCGGTTTGAAGGTTTCCCCGCAGCAGCTGAGCACACTGGGAGGTAGTTGCACTCGGACGGCAACCGATGTCCGGGGCCAGCACACGGCGCTCAAGGCTCAGCTGACTCCGCTGTTCGGAGCCGACTGGTCTGGCGTGGCAGCTTCTCAGTTCGCGGCCTTGTACGAGCAGTTCACCAAGAATGCCGAGGGTCTGTCGGCAGCGCTCGACGGGATCGGCAGATTAATGAGCCAGGCCGGCACCAGCTACGCATCGGTGGAGCAACAGATCACGGCGTCCTTCCGGGCGTGAGCTCGCCGCAGGCTGTTCGCCGCCGCCAGGTAGCGTGCCGGATGTGGCCGACGAACACCCGGACGTGTTGAGCACGGTCGAGGCCGCCTTGCGGCAACATTTCGAGGTCGCCCCGGTGCGAGCGTCCGTCTCGTTTCTCGGCGTCGAGCCGATCGAGGTTCTTCGCTATCCAGACGACGGACGTGACCACTACGTCACCCTCGGAATGTCGAGGTATGCCATGACTGATCCGGCCGCCGCGGCCGTCGATGACACCTCGGCCCCCAGATCGGAACTGCTGATGACCGCGGTCGGTCGTCCGGACGAACTGTGGCGCGGGCTGGCGATTCTGGCTGCCGCGCCGGCGGTTGAAGGCGTGGTTTACGAGGTCGGAAACCGTGTGGACCTCACCGAGCCGTGGTGTGCCGGTTCTCGATGTACCGGTGGCATCCTCACCGGCGGCCCGCTCCGTCCCATTCCGGTGCGCGGGGCAACAGACGTGGCGGTGCTGCAACTGCTGCCGGCCACGGCGACCGAGTTGGCGTGGGCACGGGTGCACGGCACTACCGCGCTGCGCGATCGCTGGACGTCGGCTCGGGTGGACTTGACCGATCTGCTGCGCGAGCCGGTCGCCCTGGATTGAGTCGGGCCCCTGCGCCAGCACGGGTTCGCACCGCGTCGGGCGAGTAGGTCGCCAGTCGAGGTCCACGAATCGGCAGGGTAGGCATTAGGTCACATTGTGCTCCCCGCCGTGGGACACGTGGGGCAGGATCGGCACTCGTTGATACCAGCCAGTAGCAGAGGGGGCCGAGGTGCAATTCGGGCGGAGTTACGAAGAGTTCGAAGTGGGTGCGACCTACAAGCACTGGCCGGGCAAGACGATAACCGAAGCAGATGATCACCTCTTCTGCCTGATCACGATGAACCACCACCCCCTGCACCTGGACATCAACTACGCCGAACACACGACTCAGTTCGGCAAGAACGTCGTCGTCGGTAACCTGATCTACTCCGTTCTGCTCGGTCAGTCGGTCCCCGACATCTCAGGCAAGGCCATCGCCAACCTGGAGATCGAGTCGCTCAAGCACGTGGCTCCGACGTTCCACGGCGACACGATCTACGGCGAGACACTCGTCTTGGACAAATGGGAATCGAAGTCCAAGGATGATCGCGGTGTGGTGTACGTCGAAACCAAGGGGTACAAGCAAGACGGCACGGTGGTGTGCACATTCCGACGCAAGGTCATGGTGCCGAAGCAGACATACCTCGATGCCCGCGGCGGTGAGCAGCCCGGCCGTCCGACGCCGAGCACCTGAGCAGCGGTCCTGGGCATGGTCGATGCGGCCGTCGACGGAACGATTGACGAATACGGGGAACGGGGGCACGGTTTCCTGGTGAGATCGTCCTGGTGCCCACGATGTGGCTCCGACCTGGTCGCGCCCGGCATGTACAGCAGTTCGTGGCGTTGCTCCCGCCATGGCGATGTATTGCCGCTCACGGCCTATCACCGCCTTGATGCCGCCGACATCGACCATGTCACAACCAACTCCGACGTTCCGCTGTGGCTGCCCGATCCGCCACCGCTGGGTTGGATGCTGGCCGGATTGGGCGCGGTGGGCGATGCTCGATCCCGGATTCGCGCGACCGTGACGGCGTTCCACGGGGAGGCACCGCTCGGTGGACCCGGTGAATGGCTCGTCGTGGCGGAGGAGCCAGGCATCGGTCTTGGCGAGACCTACGCCTCCGTCGTGAACGCCGACCCCGCCCAGCTGGCGGACTGTTCGCCGCCGGCCAAGGTTCACGCCAATGGCCACCCGACCTCGTTGTGGTCCGTCCCGAGCGAGGTGTCGGACCGAAGTGCCTATCTCGGTGAGGCGGGCGGCGTCTGGCTGTGGTTGATCAGCTTCCCGGCAGACGCCGGTTACGCGGTCCTCGAGGACCTGATCCTGACCGATGCTCGTCAGGGAGTTACCGCCGGCCTTCCGGTCGACAAGCCGTCGGAGCGGATCCGACCGGTGCCGGCGGGCTGAATCGTCCGCGCAGGTGCTCGGGTGGGCGGCCAGCTACGGACCAGAGACCGGTGCCCTGGCAGCGCGCCTCCCACGGTTGGCCCCTACGGTCCGGTAAACATTGCCTCGACCTGTGGTTCAGACCTGCTGTGGCTTGTCGTGGTGAAGGCCCCTGATCGTGGCTGACGGGACCCCGGAAGGCCTGAGGAGAACACGTGAGTTTAAAGAAGATCGTGACCATCCTCGTGATCGGCTTCGTCGTGTTCTTTGTGGTGAACTCACCCAAGGATGCGGCGGATGTCGTCAAGTCGACCCAGCACATCCTGGCGCACGGTTTCACCAGCGTGTCCGAGTTCATCAAGAACCTCTAGCTGGCTCGATGGCATCGATCCGATGAACGACCTCGATCGCTATCTGCTGCCCACCGAGATACCCGAAGTGGTCGCTCGTCGGCACTGGGCGAGCCTGGCCAAGCCGGCGCTGATCTTCCTAGCGATCCTGGCCGTCGGCCTCTTCGTCCTCACCTTCCTGGGGAACCTGAGCTTCTTCTCGTTGGCCGGCGTCGTGGTCGTGCTCGGGGGCCTCGGCTGGTTCGGCTGGATCATCGGGGACTGGTACGTCGAGCGGTTCGTGATCACCGACAAGAGAGTGCTGCTCATTACGGGGCTGCTGACCAAACGCGTCGCCATCATGCCGCTCAGCAAGGTCACCGACCTGACCTACGAGCGCTCGGTGCTGGGCAGGATCTTGGGCTACGGCGTGTTCGTGATGGAGTCGGCGGGTCAGCAGCAGGCTTTGAGTCGGATCGACTACCTGCCGACGCCCGACCAGTTGTATCAGCAGGTGTCCGCCCTGCTGTTCGGGCCCAGGGTGCGGGCACCTCGCCCGGACGCCCGACCAGCCGTCGGCCCGGACGCCGGACCGACCGACCACCTTCCGGATCAGACGACCGCGCCGCTGCCGCGCGTGCGCTGAGCTCCGTCGCCCGCGCCTGCCGCCCCGTAGGGTGTGGGGAGTGATCGACCTGCACACCCACAGCACCGCCAGCGATGGCACGGACTCTCCCGCGGAGCTGATCGGGCATGCAGTCGCGGCCGGTCTCAACACACTTGCCATTACCGACCATGACACCACGGGTGGCTGGGAGCTGGCCGCCGAGGCCGTGCATTCGCTCGATGTTCCGTTCCGCCTGGTCCGCGGCACCGAATTCTCCTGTGCCTATTTCGACCCGGACGGTCGGCGGACGGGCCTGCACCTGCTTGGCTATCTCTTCGACCCGGCGGCCGAGGAACTGAAGGCCGAACGCGCCAGGTTGCGCGACAACCGGCTGGGACGGGGCGAGAAGATCGTGCAGAACCTCGCTGCGGCGGGTTACCCCATCACCTGGCAGCGGGTGGTCGAGATCGCTGACGGGGGATCGGTGGGCCGTCCCCACATGGGCCGAGCTCTCGTCGAGGCCAACGTCGTCGACAGCGTCGACGATGCGTTCGCGAACCTGCTGTCCAGCTCATCGCCGTACTACGTGCCCAAGCAGGATATGGAGGTGCACGACGCGATCGGCTTGATCCGCCGCGCCGGCGGCGTGCCGGTCATCGCCCACGCATGGGCGCGAACTCGGGGCAAGGTCCTGCAATCCCACGCCCTGGCCGAACTCGTTGACGCTGGCTTGCTGGGCATCGAGGTCGATCATCCGGATCACTCAGCGGAGGACCGCGGCAAGCTCCGGGCCCTGGCCGCCGAACTGGGGGTCTTGGCCACCGGGTCTTCCGATTATCACGGCGCCAACAAGACCGTTCGGCTGGGCGCCGAGACGACCAGTCCGGAGTCGCTGGAGCGGTTGCTCAGCTCGGCGACCGGAGTCGAACTGATTTCCTCGCCCGCCCGTTGAGCCGGTGTAAGCCCGGACCGGATCCATGTTCGGTCCGACCTTGAAGATAGCGTGAGTTCATGATGCGTTTGCGTAGTGTGTTGGCCGGTTCGATCGCGGCGGCCGGAGTCCTCCTGGTCACCGGGGCGGTGATGGCGGGTCCGGCCGCGGCCGATGACGTCAGTGACGCCGTCACGAAGTTGAGAACGGACAACCTCTATGTTGCCAGTGACGCCACCTCCGTCACCGTCAACCAGTCCCGGGCCTCGGCGGCGCTGAGTTCGACGGTGAAGGTGGCGATCCTGCCGAAAGGCGCCGGTGATGCGGCCACCTTGGCGCAGCAGATCGGAGAATCCCTCGGGGGCCCGGTGACCGTGGGCGTCTTCGTCGATCACAGCTTCAACGCCCGTTCGAACGTCTTGTGCGCCGGAGCCGCCGGAGCCGCCGCGACCCGGGCGATCAGTGACAATGCGACTCAGCTGAAGAACGACAACGATGTGACAGCCACCATCGAGGAGTTCGCGCGGCTGGTGGCATCCGCGCCGAAGGTGGGTTCGTGCGGATCATCCGGCTCAGGTACCAAGGCCGACACCTCGTCGTCCGGCTCCGGCGGCACCAGCGGCTGGGCCATTCTCGGTATTTTCGGCGTGTTGGGAGCCGGCGGAGTCGGTGCCCTACTCTGGCGGCGCAAGCGCAAGGACCAGCGGGCCCTGGCCGATGCCCGTGCGGCGATCCAGCCCTACTACGACCGGCTGGCCGCTGAGATCAACTCGCTACAACCGGGTGACAACCCCACGGCCAGGCAAGCGCTGGCCGATGCGTCCGAGCGCTTCAACTCGGCCGGGTCCCAGCTGTCCACCGCGACCTCGCTGGCGCAGCTCGGCGGCGCTCGGCGCTCTGTCCTGGAAGGTCTGCAGGCCGCACGGACGGCACGCACAGCTCTCGGGCTCGACCCCGGTCCGGACCTGCCGCCGTTGGCCGAGTCCACGGCACCGCAGTTGAACCAGCCCCAGCAGGTAAACGTCAACGGCCAGAATGTGCAGGGCTATCCGGACTACCAGCCCGGCGCACCGTACTACTTCGCGGGCGGCGGCGGGTATGCCGGCGGCTGGTATTCGATGCCGTTCTGGCAGACGCTTCTCATCGCAGAGGCACTTTCCCCTGGTTGGGGTTGGGGATTCGGTGGCGGCTGGGGAGGGTACGGCTACGGCGGCGGCTATGACAGTGGCTTTCACGAGGGTTACGAGCAGGGCCAGGATTCTGCCCAGGACAACACTTCAGGCGGCGACTGGGGCGGTGGCGGTGGCGGCGGCGACTGGGGCGGCGGTGGCGGTGGCGACTGGGGCGGCGGTGGTGGCGGTGATTGGGGCGGCGGTGGCGATTCAGGCGGTGGCGGGGATTGGTGAGCACCCTCGGCAGCAGTGGGCCTGAACAACTGGAGTTCAGCGGTCTGCCGAGGCCGCTGTTCCAGGCGACGCCCTCCAAGCTGGCGACCTTTGATTGCCCGCGGCGCTACCGGATGACCTACCTGCAACGGCCGGCTGCGCAGAAGGGCCCGCCGTGGGCGCACAACACGCTCGGCGCAGCGGTCCATGTCGCCCTGGCCCGCTGGTGGCAGTTGCCCGAGGAGCAGCGGACGCCGGAAGCAGGCGCCAGCCTCGTCCGACGGCATTGGCAGACCGACGGGTTCGCCTCGGCCGAGCAGGCGGACAGCTGGCGGGAGCAGGCGGCGGACTGGGTTTCTCGGTACCTGGCCGACGAACAAGCGCGGCGGCCCATGGCACCTGAGCCCAGAGGCGTCGAACGTACCGTCGCGGCCAGGACATCGGTACTGGCCATCTCCGGTCGCGTCGACCGGATCGACGAACGGGACGGCGAACTGGTGATCGTCGACTACAAATCCGGGCGATCGGCCCTTGATACAGGCGATGCGAGAGGGTCCCTCGCGCTGGCCCTGTATGCGATTGCCGCCGAACGGACCTTGCACCAGCGCTGCCGAATCGTGGAACTACATTCGCTGCGGACCGGTCACGTCGCGTCCTTCGAACACACCGATGCATCGTTGCAACAACACCTCGGACGTGCCGAGCAGACTGCTACCGACATCATCGCCGCTCAGGACACCGTGGCCGGCGGAGCTGATCCGGAAGAGGTGTTCGAGCCCAATCCTGGCCCGTCCTGCTCATGGTGTGATTTCCGGCGGCTCTGCCCCGAGGGCCAGGCGGTATCCCAGCGCAGGGACAGCTGGGCCGGACTGGGCGAACTCCAGTCAGAACCGGCTTGACGGGGATCGCTCTGACAAGCCGCCCCAGAACTCCAGCAGGGCGGTCACGGTAGCGCCGGGGTTCTCCACCGCCGGCGAATGGGCGGCATCCGGGATCACGGTATGACGAGCCCCGAGACGCGCTGCCATCTCGGCCTGCACGGCGGGCGACCAGGCGTCGTCATCCACACCGTTCAGCACCAGCATCGGCAGGTCGACTCGGGACAACTCCTCAGTCAGGTCCTCGACGGTGCGGAGTTCCTCGCCCATGGTCTGCAGGCCGAGCGGATCGTTGGCCATGAAACGCCTCCGGAGAAAGTCCAGCAAAGCGGGCGGGGACTGCCGAAACTTCGAATCTTCCTGGGACGAAAGGGCAATCTGGTCCCACAGAGCGGCCAGTCCGTGATCTCGCAGCACTGGTTCACCGGCCTGCATCGCGGCCAGCCGAAGGCCACCGATGGCCCCGGGTCCGGAGTCCATCAATGTGAAGGAAGCGAACAACCCCGGCTTGGCGAGCACCGCAGCCCGGGTGACCAGGCCGCCGAACGAGTGCCCGACCAGGTGCAGCTCACGGTCGCCGATCGCGATCGCCTCGCTGATATCGAGGACATCGTCGGACAACGCCGGAATGCGATATCCCTGTTCTGACGCGGCCCAGCCCGATTCGTACTGCCCGCGTTGGTCGATCGCCACCGCGTGATATCCGGCGTCGGCCAGCGGCCGGAGCAGCGGCATGAAATCCTCTTTGCTGCCGGTGTATCCGGGCACCAGGAGCACGGTCCGGTCGATGGCCCGATCCTCGATCGCCGACGCGTTGCTCAGGGCTGCGATCGGGCCAGTGGAGATGGTCAGGTCAATTCTCATGAATAGAACTCCGTGGTCGTGGCGGCGAGCAGGAGACCCGCTCCGATGGCATGGGCAGACACTTGGCCGCTGCCGACGGAATTCCCGCCGGACAGGGTGACAACCTGTTGGCTCCGGCCGCTCAGGATCTGGTGAAGCACGATTCTGTTCCCATCGATGGCTGGGACCAGATCGGTGCCGATCAGCGTCGCCGGGCCCTCGGACGGAGCCGTCCACAGGACCTGGCCACGGGCGGAAAAACATATCAGCGTGCCGAGCCGGATGACCTCGACCGGCTTGGAGCTCTCACCAGTGCCCTCGACGGAGGTCTGGGATCTCGGCAACGTGGCGAGGCTGTCGTGGGCCGCGGCCGTGAGCACGAACTTCTTGCCCGGTACTCCCTTGTCGCTCGAGAAAACCGTTACCTGGCCTGAGGATGCGGCCGCGGCGGCGACTATCGCGCCGGCCGTCAGCGGCACGTAGGGCTCGCTGACGTCGATGGTCCACTTCGCATTCTCATCCCCGCCGACCAGGTCGTGCAGTCCGAGATGGTTCTGGGATCCGCAGTGATAGCTGAACAGCACTCCACTGGATCCGCCGAGCGCACGGTCGACGGTGCACCCGGCGGGTGCAGTCCACAGCCATCGGTCGATCCCGCCGGCGTTGTCGAAGACGTGGACCGTGCTGGCCGAGGTGATCAGCACGACGTTCGACGTGCTGGAGACCGACAGTGGTCCGTTGTCGGTGAGCGTGCGGTAGTACTTCGGAACTCCGGTGGCCGTGACGAATCCCGTTACCTCGTCGCAGTTCCCATCGCGATTGTAGAAAGCAATGGTCGACTGATCCTGCTGCACGAGAGCGCAGACATCTTCATCGGCTCG
>JAVEEN010000266.1 GCA_030840445.1 Pseudonocardiales bacterium | reverse complement strand
AGGACCGCCCTGCTGCGCAGCCGCATCGACGCCGACGCCTCATGATCGGCAGCCACGCCGTCCGCTGTCGCAGAAGCCCCGTCCGTATTGCCGTCTGTTGCTGTGCCGTCTGTTGCTGTGCCGTCTGTCGCTGTGCCGCCTGTTGCTGTGCCGCCTGTACTGCCGTGTCTGCTGCTCGTCGAATTTTTTGTCATCGTCTCGTTCCCGGGTGGCCGACTTCTGACGCCGTAACGCTACCGAGAACGTCTGATGTCGTTCCGATTATCAGACAGATTGTGGATAACCCCGGAAATGGCTACGCCGTGTCTGCAGAGCATCAGCCGCAGCCATCCCCAGATCGGGCTTCGGGAACCGCAATGACCCACTAATGTCTACGACATGTCTGCACCGGAAGCCTTCGTTGGGAGGCGCCGATGAGTCGCCTCTCCGAGACCTTGGTCCTGGCGGCGAACAACAAGGGGCTCACCGCTCGAAAAGTCGCACTGGCTGCGAAGGCGGCGGGTTTCACGCTCAACCACGACACCGCGGCGCGCTACCTACGCGGCGATCACGGGCGGCCCGGCGAAGCGACCCTGCTGGCGCTGTCCGCAGTCCTGGACGTACCGATGAAGGTCCTACGCGAGGCGGCGGACCTACCTGCCGAAGAAACCGAGCCGTACCGCCCACCGTCGGAATCCAGCCGGCTCACCCGACGGCAACGGCGAGCGGTGGACGAGATCATTCGCGCGATGCTCGAACCGGCCGAACAACACCTGGACGAACTAGACCAGCGCCGAGCGCGGGCACGATCCAAAGCAGCCCGGCGAGGTCAGATCGAGCCCCCCAACCATTGATCCAGCGGAATTGTCAGCCCCGCGAGCAATAGTGCTCCCATGAGCCCTCGCCACACCGTCTCGCACCGTCGCCCGCCCGCTGACACCCGGAGTGCTCGCTACGACCCGTGGCGCGATCTGTGGCGGAACTGGCCCGAAGTCGAGCTGATCGTAGAGCCGATGGTCGGTGACCTGCTCGGCGAGGTCCGTAACGGTGGCCAGCAGATCGCCCTGCGCGCAGGGACGAGCAGTGGCCAGCGGCGTTGCACCCTCACGCACGAGCTGATTCATCTCGAGCGCGGCCTGCTCGATTGCGGACCCTGGCAGAGCCGGGAGGAAGTACTCGTCCACACCGAGGTCGCACGCCGGCTGATACCCGTCGACGTCCTGTCCGAGGCCATCCGCTTTCTGGGCGGCGACGGTGACACCGCTGCCCTCGCGCTGTTACTCGAGGTCGATTCAGAGACCTTGCTACTGCGACGCCGTCTGCTCGACCGGACCGAACGACGAACCGTCCAACGGTCTCTGGCAGCGCAACGACCGCTCTGGTCGGTCGCCTGACCCCGAACCACCGTGTCCCTTTCGGAGTGCTGAGTTATCCACAGGCTGTCGGAATCGGTTGACATGCCACATCGCAGACAGATAGAACTTCTAGCTACCCCATGTCCGATGTATTAGCAGATAGGAGACGATGTGCCTAAGCACACCTGGACCGAGGTCGTTCGGATCGGCGCCCATGAGGTTCAGCTGACTGTCAGCGGAACCCGCCTGGTACCGACCGCGACGATCGGTGGCTGTTCGTGCAGCAGCAGCTCCAGCTCGGTCAAGAAGAAGCGGTAGAACCACCCCGATGGCAGCTGACCTCTCGGCGCTCGAATGCTGAGACCCGGTCACCGCCTGATCGAACGGGCCGGCGTCCTGCACATCTACGACGGACGCCGGCTCGTCTCGCTTCAGGTAGACAGCCCAGTCAAGGAGGCCATCCTGGCGCTCGCCAAACCAGACGACGGCGACCACGGCCCTGAGACCCGCCCGGACATGGTCACTCCCGAGATGCTGGCTGCCTCGACAGCCCTGGACGCCGAGTCGCTCCAGCAGCTCATCGATCTGCTCGTCCGGTTGTCACTGATCGACTTGTCACTGACCGACAACGATGACGCCTGCCGAGGGCCGGATTCTGTCAGCGCCGCAAACCCTCGGTCGCTGGGCGCAGCGTTCGTCAGCGCGGTGAGCTTTGACCGGCACACCCGGCACTCGATTGCCGACCGTCTGGCCGCCCGGTCGGTATTGGTCGTGAACGCCGGCGAGGGCGACCTGCTCCGAACGCTTCTCGCCGCGGGCCTGCGGGCCAGGTCGGTGTCCATGTCCGACCTGGAGCAGTCCGTCGACGGCACCTCCATAGTTGTTGCCGATGCGGCCGACTTCGGATCGATGCTCGATCTGCTGGGAGTTAACGAGCTCAGCCTGCGTCGCAACTTCAGCTGGCTTCCGATAAGCACCTTCGACGGCGATGTGCTCCGGGTCGGTCCACTCGTAATCCCCGGTCAAACCGCATGTTTCGATTGCACGTTGACGCGACTCGCGTCCAACGTCGAGTTCGGAGCGCTGTACCGTGACGTGGTCGCACCGGCCCCCGCCGCGGCAACTTCGGCCGCGCTGCGAGCCTGGGCGAGTGCGATTGCCTCCCTGACGCTGCTGAGCTGGATCGGTACGGCCGATGACGCGATACCCGGCACCATCCGCACGCTTTCGCCGGCAGATCTGACCATGCGCTCGGCAACGGTGTACCGGGTACCTCGTTGCTTGTCCTGCGGCGCCGCCGACTTCCTACCGCTCGCGGCGCCCTGGGAACCCGACGGCCAGAGCCTGACATGAACCTCCAGGTGAGACCTGACCTCGACATACGCCTGGCTCAGGTCGTGTCCGAAGACGTCGGCATGGTCGATCGAGTGGACGAGGGGATGGCAAGTTACGACCACCCGCGACTGGCGACCTTCCATGCCCAGGCCGCGGACACGGCCATCGTGTTCGGCGCCGGCCATGACGGGCGTCCCGGCGGGTTGGCGCTCGATCGATCGTCCGCCAAGCTCGCGGCGGTCGGTGAAGCTCTGGAGCGCTACTCGGCATGCCATGTCCCGACCTCGCGATTGCGTGCTGCCACCGTTCGCGAGCTCGGCAGTTGCGACGCTGTGGTCCCGTCCGATATGACGGCTGGCACCGGTGACACCGAGAGCTGGCATTGGGTGCGCGGCATGCGGCTCAAGACCTCGCAGGCCGAAGCCAGAGCAGCCTGGGTACCGGCGCATCGGGTGTACCTGAGCGGTATCGATGACCGACCGGGGTTGGGCGTCAGCACCTCCACCGGGCTCGCCTGCCATCCCGATCCGTGGCAAGCCTTGCGGTCAGGTCTGCTCGAGGTCATCGAGCGCGATGCGGTGATGGTGTCCTGGACGACTCGCGCGGCCGCCGTTCCTATCGACACCAGCCTGAGGTGGACCGATCAACACGGCACCACCGTGCGGTTCGACCGAGCGCCCGAGCGCTATCGGCTATACCTCCTGGAATCACCCACTCGGATCCCGGTGGTCTTCGCCGTGGTGTCGGGCGTTGGGGACCAACCCCCACGCGCGGTGGGCGCGGCCGCGCGGTTCGACCTCAGCGAGGCCTGCCGACGCGCCTTGCTCGAGGCCCACCAGACGTTCAGCTGGGCTCGGCATATGGTGGCCAGCGGCACACCGCCGCCGACCATCGATCAGATCCGCGACCTCGAGCACCACGTGGCCTACTACCTCGATCGCGGACGCCGGGCGGCCTTCGATTTCCTGCCCGACCCCGCGATCGTCCCGTCCCGCGATGTCGACCTCGACAACTGGCGCCCGACACATCCCTCGGCCCGCGACGAGGTCGAGGCCATCCTCGACCAGGCCGGCGAGGCGGGTCTGGACTGTTACGCCGTGGATGCGACCGCGCCCGATGTGCGGGAAGCCGGGTACTGGGTCATCCGCGCGCTCATCCCCGATCTGTACCCGCTGATCGTCGGGCTGGACCACCGGACGGGGCATCCCAGACTTGCCGGTCAGGCCGTACTGAATCCCGATCCACACCCATTCCCATGAGAGGTTCGTCATGATCAGCCCAGCGGCGGACCGGCTGACAATCCCCGGTGCACATCTGCGTAACTTCTGCTATCCACCCGAGCTGGACCGCGTCGGCGACCGGGGTGGTGCGCTGCCGGATCCGGCCGAGGACTATCACGAAGCGTCGAAGATCCACCGAGATTTCCCGGGCCGCATTTTCGGCCCGGCCAGACGCTTCTTCGAGACCACCCCCTCCGCCGCCGCGAGCCTCGGCCGCAAGACTCTCGGACATACGGGTGAGGTAACCGGCCTGGACCGTCCGGAGGTCCTCCAGACCGACCTCGTGGCGGTGAGCACCACCCGGCGAAGCAGTATGCCGGTGGACACCGGTGGCATCGAACTGGCCGAGCTCGGTGCCCTGCTCGCCCTGTCGGCAGGTAGCACCCCGGACGAGTCGGCGCTTCGAAGCTGCCCGTCAGCGGGTGCGATGTATCCCGTCGATCTGATCGTCGCGGTGTCCGACGTCACCGGCTTGCCCCCAGGGTCCTTCCTCTACGACCCGATCGAACACGTTCTCGTCCGGCTCGCCGTTGGCGACGCACGGCAGTTGCACGAGTGCGCCGCGATCGGCGAGCCGATCCCCACCGGCGCCGTCACCTTCGCATTCGTCTGCACCTTTGCTCGTACCCGCGCGAAATACGGCCTTCGGGGTTACCGATTCGCCTTGCTCGAGGCCGGGCACCTGGCCCAAGCCGCAATCACCGTCGCCACCGCCCTAGGGCTGGCGACTCTGCCTTGGGGCGGTTATCTGGATCAACCCGTCGATGAATTCCTCGAACTCGACGGCACCGACCGAAGCTGCGTGTACCTGTTGACCGTCGGAGGCCACGACTGGACTCGCCCGGACCCCGAGGGAACCGACGAAACCGGGCTTGACACATGAACCGGCTGGGACGAGAGACAGCCGGCCGCCTGATCTTCGCTACCGGCTTCGGGCTGGCCTCGCACCTGTTCAAACGTCGACGCCGCTCAGGGCACCATGGATTCGGACAGCCATACGGTGCAACTGCCGGCGCTCGGCCGGCGGGTCAGCAGCTGGTATCAGGGGCGATTGCTCTTGCCGGGCCGGCCTCGATCATCGTCACCCGGGCTCGAGGCCGCCGATGGGCGGTCCAGATGCCGCCTTCGGCGACCGGCAGGGCGTTACTCGGGGGATACATCCTCGTGGACGTCCTGGCCGAGGAATTGCTCTGGCGTGCGCCCCTCACCTGGCCCCTGCCAACCCGGGTTCGGCTCGCTCTCGCAGTGGCCGGCACGGCAAGCTTCGCCGCGCTGCATCCCAGCCCTGCCGGCGGCGGCTCCCGCTGGCCGCACGTGATCACCGGCGCGAGCTGGACCGCCTCGACGCTCACCACCGGAAGGATCGGCTGGTCCGTCCTCGGGCACGTCGCCTACAACACTGCCGCTTACCTGATCCAGCCCGACGAGACCGCCAACGATCCGGTCCATCAATCAGGC
Source organism: Pseudonocardiales bacterium (assembly GCA_030840445.1). Lineage (GTDB taxonomy): Bacteria > Actinomycetota > Actinomycetes > Mycobacteriales > Jatrophihabitantaceae > Jatrophihabitans_A. Next base: position 9,115 of record JAVEEN010000266.1, on the reverse strand, counting down.
CAGCGGAAGGCACAACGATGAGTCACGACAGAACGCCGCTCGTGCTGAACGGAGTGGACAAGGTGATAGCCGGCAGGCTGGTCCTGAACAAGGTCGGTTTCAGCTGCCCACCCGGCACGATCACGGCTCTGCTCGGACCCAATGGCGCCGGTAAGACGACCAGCGTCACCATCGGCACCGGCCTCCGACGGCCGGACAGCGGAACGGCCACGGTGTTCGGCGAACCGTCCTCCGGTGCCAAGGCACGCCGCTTGTTCAGCCTGGTCCCCCAGGAGATCGGATTCCCGGGTCCGGTCACCGTCGCGCAATGCCTCGACTTCGTCCGGGGCCAACGGCGGCCCAGCACGCTCGCGCTGCCCACCGGGGAGCTGTGCGAACAACTCGGCCTCAGCGAGCATGTGAACCGCTCGATGGGCGCACTCAGTGGTGGCCAGCGTCGACGAGTGGCGATCGCGCTAGGTCTGGTCGAGGTCCCGCCCTTGCTGATCCTGGACGAGGCGACCTCCAACCTGGACGAGCGCGGACGCGCGACTGTCTGGCAGCTGATCACCGACTACGCCACCGCGGGAGGCTCAGTTCTCGTGACGACGCACATCCTGGCCGACATCGACCGGCATGCAAGCCGAGTGGTGGCCATGGCCGATGGGGAGGTGGTGCGGGAAGCTCCACTATCCGAGATCCGGGCTTCGCTGGGAGGCAGCACCGTCACCGCCACGGTCGGACGCGATGTTCTGAACCTCCTGGCCCATTCGCCCGTCGACCCGTTGCTGGGCCGCCTGCACAGCGTTGACGACCTGGCCGGTACCGCCACCTGGCGCTCCGCCGATCCCGCCGCGCTGGTCTCCCGGCTCTACGTCATCGCGCCCCACGAACTCGACGTGACGGTGAATCCGATGCCGCTGTCGGATCTGCTCGGCGAGCTGACCCGGGACCCCGGGACCGGACGACGGCAGCGCGGCCAGGCCACCTCGCAGAACGGGAGCCCTTCGTGACCCTGATCGGACTGAACGCACGTATCCAGCTGGCCGAGCTGATCCGATACCCCGCGTTCACGGTGCCGTCGATCGGTCTGCCCCTCATCAGCTACCTCATTTTCGGACTCCCCCAGGTCGGCGACAACGTCCACGCCGCCAACGCGATCCTGATCGGTTTCGCCGCCTTCGCCGTTCTGGGTATTGCCATGTTCCAGTTCGGGGTAGGTATCGCCTCCGACCGGGCATCGGCCTGGGAACGCTATATCCGCACGCTCCCCTCATCAGCCGGCAGCCGGTTCGCTGCCCGGACCTTGGTTGCCCTGCTGTTCAGCCTGGTATCGATCGTGCCCTTGATCGCCGTGGCCGTACTGCTCACCCCCGTGCGGCTGGATCCCCTTGCATGGGCTCGAGTCCTGGTCGCCTTGCTGGTCGGCGCGGTGCCATTGGCGCTACTGGGGATCATGCTCGGATACCTGCTGAGCGAACGTGGCGCCCTGCCGGTGACGAACCTGATTTTTCTGCCGCTGTCCTACGCCGGTGGACTGTTCGGTTCGGCTACCGATCAGCTCCCGGGCTTGGCTCGGTCGATCTCACCCTGGCTGCCGACCCGTCAATGGAGTGATCTGGTGCTGGACTTCGGTCTGCGCGGCGATCTGCCCGTACGGCAGCTGTTCTTCCTCACCGGCTACGGCATCCTGTTCGGCGTGCTCGCAATCCACGGGTACCGGCGCGACGAGACCCGTCAATACCGCTGAACGGAGGCAATCAGTCCGATGAGCCGGCGAGCTGACTGACCTCGACATTGCGAGCGGCGAGCTCGGCCCGTCCACCGTCTTCGGCGGTCAGCACCCACAGCCCGTCATCGAGGATGGCGACGGTGTGCTCCCAATGCGCGGCCCAGGACCCGTCCAGCGTTGCAACCGTCCACCCGTCCTCGAGTTCTGCCGTAGCCGGCGAGCCGAGCACGATCATCGGTTCGATAGCGAGCGCCATGCCCGCTACCAAGTGGGGTCCCCGGCCGGGCTTGCCGTAATTCAGGACATGCGGCTCCATGTGCATCGACGTGCCTATCCCATGGCCGCCGTAATTTTCCACGATGCCGTACGACCCGGACCCTCGGATGGAGGCCTCCACCGCGTGTGAGATGTCGCTGAGCCGGCCCCCGACCCGGGCCGCAGCGATCCCGTCCCAAAGCGACGTGCGGCAAGCCTCGGTCAATCGTGCGTGCTCCTCGGAGGCTTCACCCACCGCGACGGTGGCCGCGGCATCACCATGCCAACCGTCAACGATCGCGCCGTAGTCGATGGAGATCAGGTCGCCTTCGGATAGGACGTCGGATTTGCTCGGGATGCCGTGTACGACAGTCTGGTTCTTGGACGAGCAGATCACCGCCGGAAACGGCGGATAGGCGTAGCCCAGGAAGGACGACTCAGCGCCATGTCGAGCGATGACCTCCCGGCCGATCTGGTCGAGATCCCAGGTGGAGGCGCCGGGCTTCGCCGCCGCCGCCATCGCCGCGAGACCCTCGGCAACCACCCGGCCGGCGGCCCGCATCTTCTTGATCTGATCGGGCGACTTCAGCTCGATCGAGGAGTGCTTCCGTCGCATCTCAGGCGGTCCCGCCGATCAGGACTCAGACTTGGCCGACGCCGCGGTCAGAGCGGCGATCGCGCGTTCGGTGACATCCTCGACGGTGCCAAGGGCGTCCACCACCACCAACTGGCCGCGGCCCGCGTAGAACTCGATCAACGGCGATGTCTGCTCGGCGTAGACATCAAGCCGGTGCCGCACCGTCTCGGCTTTGTCGTCATCACGCTGGAACAGTTCCCCGCCGCATTTGTCGCAGATGCCGTCCACTTTGGTGGCGTCATACTCGACGTGCCAGATGTGCCCGCACTTGCGGCAGACCCGCCGTCCCGAAAGGCGCTTGACCACCTCTTCGGTGTCCACCTGGAGTTCCAGCACCACGTCCAGCGAGGTGCCGAGGTCCCCGAGGACCGAATCGAGCTCGTAGGCCTGGGCCACATTCCTCGGAAAGCCGTCGAGCAGGAACCCGCCCGCCGCATCCGGCTCGCCCAGCCGGTCGCGCACCATCGCGATGGTCACCTTGTCCGGCACCAGGTCGCCGGCGTCCATGTACTGCTTGGCCAGTTTGCCCAAGTCGGTGCCGCCGGACACGTTGGACCGGAAGATGTCGCCGGTCGAGATCTTCGGGATCGAGAAGCGCTCCGCGATGAATTCGGCCTGGGTCCCTTTGCCCGCGCCCGGCGGGCCCACGAGAACGAGTCGCACTAGCTCCCCACCGCTCCGCTTCTGGCGCGCAGCGCTCGGGCTGGCTGTCTCGGCTGGTCGCTCATCTAACGCAAGAACCCTTCGTAGTTGCGCTGCATGAGCTGGCTCTCGATCTGCTTGACCGTGTCAAGCGCGACACCAACCATGATCAGCACTGCGGTCCCCCCGAAAGGAAAGTTCTGGTTGTTCCCTCCGGTCATCGAGAAGAAGAAATTAGGCAGCACTGCAATGAAAGCCAAATAAAGGGCGCCTGGCAACGTGATCCTTGACAACACGTACTGCAGATACTCGGCGGTCGGTCGGCCGGGCCGGATCCCAGGTATGAATCCGCCATACTTCTTCATGTCATCGGCCCGCTCTTCGGGGTTGAACGTTATGCCGACGTAGAAGTACGTGAAGAAGACGATCAGCAGCGCGTACACGGTGATGTGCACCCAGTCCTGCTGGTTGATCAGGTGGGCATTCACCCAGAGCACCATCTTCGAGGTGGAACCGGAGTTGAACTGCAGGATGAGCTGTGGGATGTAGAGCAGGGACGAGGCGAAGATGACCGGGATCACACCGGCCATGTTGACCTTCAGCGGCAGGTAGGTCGACGTGCCGCCGTACATCCGGCGGCCGATCATCCGTTTGGCGTACTGCACCGGGATCCGGCGCTGGGCCTGTTCAACGAAGACCACCGCGGCGATGATGGCCAGACCGAGCAGGATGATCAACGTGAAGACGAAGCCACCGGAGTTCGTCAGGATCGAGTTGCCCTCGCTCGGAATGCGGGCGGCGATCGAGCTGAACATCAGGATCGACATGCCGTTGCCGACACCACGGTCGGTTACGAGCTCCCCGAGCCACATCACTACGGCCGTTCCGGCCGTCATCGTGATGACCATGACGGCGAGCGCGAAGATGTCATCCTTCTTGTACAGCGGCTCGCAGTTGGTGACGCCCTGGAACAACTGGCCGTTACGAGCCAGCGCGATGAAGCCGGACGACTGCAGAATGGCCAGGCCGATGGTGAGGTACCGGCTGTACTGGGTCAGCTTCTGCTGGCCGGACTGGCCTTCCTTCTTCAAGGCCTCGAAGCGTGGAATGACTACGACCAGTAGCTGGACGATGATGCTCGCGGTGATGTAGGGCATGATGCCGAGCGCGAACACCGACAGCTTGAGCAGCGCACCACCGGAGAACAGATTGATCAGGGCATAGGTGGTCTGACTGCTACCGGTACTGGCGGACTGGATACAGGCCCGGATCGCCTTGCTGTTGGTGTTCGGTGACGGGACGGACGCACCGAGCCTGTAGAGCAAGATCATGGCCAGCGTGAAGAGCAGCTTCTTACGCAGATCGGGCGTCTTGAAGGCAGACGCGAATGCGGTGAGCACGATTCCTCCTGCGGGGGCTCTGTCCAAGCCGCCCAAGCTGTCTAAGCCCAACTCGGGTTGGATGACCCGAGCTGTGGTGAACAAATCTTGCTGGCACCGGGCCCGGAACCGCACCCGGTCATACCTCCGGCGAGCCTAACAGCCCGCTGACCGGCCTACCGACCGTGCAGCTGAGTGTGAGCCTCGCCTGTGGTAAGCAACAGGCCGGACAGTCACCTGCCCGGCCCCTGCGCACTCACAGTCTTATTGTTATTCTGCCAACTTGCCAGCAGAGTGATTATTACAGCGTTGTGACGGTGCCACCGGCAGCCGCGATCTTCTCCGACGCGCTGGCCGAGAAGGCGTTGGCCGTGATGTCCAGTTGCACTCCGCCGAGATCGCCGGTACCCAATACCTTGACCGGATTACCCTTGCGGACCGCGCCCGCCTCGACGAGGTCGTCGACGCCGATGGTGCCGCCGTTCGGGAACAACTCGGCGAGTTTGCCCAGGTTCACCACCTGGAACTCGACGCGGAACGGGTTCTTGAATCCCTTGAGTTTCGGAAGCCGCATGTGCAGTGGCATCTGGCCACCCTCGAAACCTGCCGGGACCTGGTACCGGGCGCTCGTGCCCTTGGTGCCACGACCGGCGGTCTTGCCCTTCGAGCCCTCACCACGACCCACCCGGGTCTTGGCCGTCTTCGCCCCAGGGGCCGGACGGAGGTGATGGATCTTCAGTGGTCCTGCTGCCATGACTTACTCAACCTCCTCGACCGCGACCAGGTGGGTCACGGTCCGGACCATGCCACGAATCTCAGGCCGGTCCTCTTTGACAACGACGTCGCGCACCCGCTTGAGGCCGAGGGTTCGCAGCGTCTGGCGCTGGTTGTCCTTCGACCCGATCTCGGATCGCGTCTGGGTGATCTTCAAACGTGCCATTTCTTCGTCGGCCCCTTACGAACTCTGGCCCGCACGGGCCCGCAGCAGGCCGGCCGGCGCAACATCCTCGAGCGGTAGACCGCGACGTGCGGCAACCTCTTCCGGACGCACCAACTGCTTGAGCGCGGCTACCGTGGCGTGCACGATGTTGATCGGGTTGTCCGAACCGAGCGACTTGCTGAGGATGTCGTGGATGCCGGCGCACTCGAGGACGGCGCGAACCGGACCGCCGGCGATGACACCGGTACCGGGGCTGGCCGGCTTGAGCAGCACCACACCGGCGGCCTTCTCGCCCTGAACCGGGTGCGGAATGGTCTGGGCGATCCGGGGAACCTTGAAGAAGTTCTTCTTGGCCTCCTCAACCCCCTTGGCGATGGCTGCCGGAACTTCCTTGGCCTTGCCGTAGCCGACGCCGACCGTGCCATCGCCGTCGCCGACGACGACCAGGGCGGTGAAGCTGAAGCGACGTCCGCCCTTGACCACCTTGGCGACCCGGTTGATGGTCACGACCCGCTCGAGGAGCGCGCTCTTCTCGGGACCACCGCGGCCACCGTCGCGACCACCGTCACGGCGATCACGGCCACCGCCGCGCTCGTTGCCACCCCGGTCGTTACCACCGGTACGGGCGCCGCCGGCGCGCTGCGTTCCCTGGGTTGCGGAAGCCATCAGGCGTTCCCCTCACTCTGCATATCGGAAGACTTGCTCGTCATGACTCAGAACTCCAGACCGGCTTCGCGGGCGGCGTCGGCGAACGCCGCGATCCGGCCGGTGTAGGTGTTGCCGCCGCGGTCGAACACGACCTGCGAGACGCCGGCCGCCCTGGCGGACTCGGCCAACTGCTGGCCGAGCTGCTTGGCCTGCGCGGTCTTGTCGCCGTCGCTCAGCTTGTAGGTGGACGCAGACGCGAGCGTCACGCCCTTGCCATCGTCGACGACCTGAACGAACAGGTGACGCGATGAGCGGCTGACGACCAGACGCGGACGGATGTCCGTGCCGACGACCTTCTTGCGCAGCCGGAAGTGCCGACGCGCCTTTCCGCTGCGACGGGTCGCCGAGACCCCGGCGGAGCGCCGCGCGCGCTTGACAATGCTTGAGGCACCCATGACTTACTTACCCGTCTTCCCGGCCTTGCGGCGGATGACCTCACCCTGGTACCGCACACCCTTGCCCTTGTAGGGGTCAGGCTTGCGCAGCTTCCGGATGTTGGCGGCCACTTCGCCGACCTTCTGCTTGTCGATGCCCTCGACCGCGAAGCGGGTCGGGGTCTCGACCTTGAACGAGATGCCTTCGGGAGCCGGGACCACGACGGGGTGGCTGAAGCCCAGAGCGAACTCCAGGTCGGCACCCTTGGCGGTCACGCGATAACCCGTGCCGACGATCTCGAGGTTCTTGATGTAACCGGTGGTCACACCGGTCACCATGTTTGCGATCAGCGTTCGGGACAGGCCGTGCAGGGCCTTGGAGTCCCGCTCGTCGTCGGGACGGACCACCTCTAGGGTGCCGTCCTGCTGGGCCACTGTGATCGGCTCGGCGACCACGTGGGACAGGGTGCCCTTGGGTCCCTTGACCGTCACGCTCTGACCATCGATGGAGATGTCCACGCCACTCGGGACCGGGATCGGCAGCTTGCCAATGCGACTCATGCTGTCCTCCCTTACCAGACGTAGGCGAGGACTTCCCCGCCTACTCCACGCTTAGCGGCCTGACGGTCGGTCACCAGACCGGACGAGGACGAGATGATGGCGATACCCAGTCCACCGAGGACTCGTGGCAGGCCGGTGGACTTTGCGTAGACACGAAGGCCGGGCTTGGACACCCGGCGGACGCCGGCGATGCTGCGCTCCCGATTCGGCCCGTACTTCAGGTCCATGGTCAGCACCTTTCCCGGTGCATCACCCTCGGTGTCGGTCACCGTGAAACCGCCGATGTAGCCCTCCTGCTGCAGGATCTCGGCGATGTGCGCCTTGAGCTTGCTGTGGGGCATGGACACGGTTTCGTGGAAGGCCGAATTCGCGTTACGCAGACGGGTGAGCATGTCCGCGATCGGGTCGGTCATCGTCATGAGCGGGCCTCGCTTTCAAGGCCCGCGGGGAGCTTGGTCATAGGGTCTAGCCTCTCTCGGAACGGTTCCTCGACCCGGTACACCGGGAACGGGCCTGTTCCGAAGCAATGGTCAACCAGACAAGTCTGCCTGATCGGTGCCCGATTCTGAAATCGACCGGGCGTTGAGCGGTGCTGCGTCCTGGCAAGAAGCCTGGCGGCGACTACCAGGACGACTTGGTGACGCCTGGCAGTTCACCCGCATGCGCCATTTCGCGCAAGCAGATCCGGCACAGGCCGAACTTCTTGTAGACCGAGTGCGCGCGACCACACCGCTGGCAGCGGGTATATCCACGCACGGCGAACTTGGGCTTGGCAGCCGCCTTGTTCTTCAGAGCAGTCTTGGCCATGGCTTAGTTCTCCTTGAACGGGAAGCCGAGGTGCTTCAACAGCGAACGGCCCTCGTCATCGGTCTTGGCGGTGGTCACCACAGTGATGTCCATACCGCGCTGGCGGTCGATCGAATCGGGGTCGATCTCGTGGAACATCGACTGTTCGGTGAGACCGAAGGTGTAGTTTCCGTTGCCGTCGAACTGCTTCGGCGACAGTCCGCGGAAGTCGCGGATACGGGGCAGGGCCAGGCTGAGCAGCCGGTCCAGGAACTCCCACATCCGGTCGCCGCGGAGGGTGACCTTCGCGCCGATCGGCATGCCCTCGCGCAACTTGAACTGGGCGATGGAGACGCGGGCCTTCTGGACCAGCGGCTTCTGACCGGTGATGAGCGTCAAGTCGCGCACCGCGCCGTCCATCAACTTGGCGTCCTTGGCCGCCTGGCCGACGCCCATGTTCACAACGATCTTGACGACGCCGGGAACCTGCATCGGATTGGAGTAGGAGAACTCACCCTGCAGTGCAGAGATGATCTCCTCGCGGTACCGCAGCTTGAGCCGCGGTGCCGGCACGGTCGGCGCGGAGCCCGACGCTGTGCTGGTTTCGGAGGAAGTCATGAGTTACAGATCCTTTCCAGTGCGACGCGACACGCGAACGTTGCGGCCGGTCTCGTCGTCGCGGCGGTAGCCGACGCGAGTCGCCTTACCGTCTTCGACGATCATCAGGTTGCTCACGTCGATCTTGGCCTCTTGGGTGACGATGCCACCGGTCTTGGCGCCACGGGCGTTCGCCGCTACCGCGGTGTGCTTCGTGACCCGGTTCACACCTTCCACGATGACCTTGTTCTCGGTGGGGAAGGAGGCCAGGACCTTGCCGGTCTTGCCGCGATCCTTACCAGCGATGACGACGACCTCGTCGCCCTTCTTGATCTTCATGTCTAGAGCACCTCCGGTGCCAGCGAGATGATCTTCATAAACTTCTTGTCGCGCAGCTCGCGGCCGACCGGGCCGAAGATGCGGGTACCACGGGGTTCGCCATCCGCCTTGATCAGCACGGCTGCGTTCTCGTCAAACTTGATGTAGGACCCGTCGGCACGCCGACGCTCCTTCACCGTCCGGACG
>JAVEEN010000081.1 GCA_030840445.1 Pseudonocardiales bacterium | reverse complement strand
CTACACCACAGATTCATCGCAGAACATGCGCCGCTAGCTCAACTGGCAGAGCAGCTGACTCTTAATCAGCGGGTTCGGGGTTCGAGTCCCTGGCGGCGCACAGCGACAGCCCCGGTGTCTACTGGGGCCCGGCCTTCTCGGATGAAAATCCGAGGAGGCCTTCGTCGTCTGTACTCCGAAAATGGTTCGGCACGCAGATTGTTCGGCACGCAGATTCTTCGGTGCTGAGGATGGAGACGGTCCGCAGGTCGATCGGCACGGCGTACTGCCGACCGCCGTGGATCCACGTAACGTGTGTGAGCTGTGGATCTGATCGAGCCTGAGGACCGCGGCCGCGGAGTTGAACGCGGTCCGCGTATCTCCCGGCGCACGCTGCTGCTTGGCGGTTTCGCGGGCGTGGTCAGTGCAGGTGTCGCGGGTGGCGCCGCGGTAAATCATGGGATCCTTCCAGGACGTATCGCGATGCACCGGATGTTGGGGCTCAACGGTTCGGCCGGAACCATTCCCGACGTCTCCACCGGACGTATGCATTCGGGCAGCTTCAGCTCCCGTGCCCGGCTGGGCGCTCGCACCGCCTGGTCGATCGCCGTCCCACCTGGAAAGAGTTCGGCACCGCTGCGCCCATTGATCGTGTTACACGGCCGCGGCGGCGATCACCGCAGCGCCTTCGGCGACCTCGGGCTGGACCGGTTCCTCGCCCAAGCCGTCGCTCAGGGCAGCAAGCCGTTCGCGATCGCCAGCGTAGACGGCGGCGATCACAGCTACTGGCATCACCGACGCGGCGGCGACGACGCCGGCGCGATGGTGTTGACCGAGTTCATTCCGCTGCTGGCCGATCACGGTCTGGACACCAGACGAGTCGCATTTCTCGGCTGGTCCATGGGTGGCTATGGCGCCCTGTGGCTCGGCGGGCAACTTCGCGGCCCCACCGTCGCGGCGGTCGTCGCCGAAAGTCCGGCGATCTGGCACCACGCTGGTGACACCCCAGCCGGTGCGTTCGACGACGAACAAGACTTCACCCAACACGCCGTGTTCGGCAGGCAGAGCCAGCTCACCGGGGTGGCTGTGCGGGTCGACTGCGGCACCGGCGACGGCTTCTATCCAGCCGCGCGCGACTACGCCCGAAGCCTCACGCCACCTCCCGCCGGCGGCTTCCAACCAGGCGCGCACGATCTCGCCTACTGGCGGCGCATGGCCCCAGCGCAACTGCAATTCATCGGCCACCACTTGCCCGCATGACCCGGTTCGATCGAATCGTCCGTCTGCAAAGTGGACCTCAACCAACAGGCAGCCGTGGTCGGTCTGATCGACGGTCGCAGCCGCTCGCACAACACCGCCGTCATGTTCGTGACCCACCAGATTTTCGACTTCACCGACTACAGCCAGTTGCTCCAATCTGGTCCACAACTCGATCGCGGGCGCGATCCTGGGCGTCGTCGGTGGACTCATCAGCCCTTACATCACGACAATCTCGTTCGCGTTCTACGCCGGTTGCCGGATCGTCGGTACCTTTCGTGAGCGGGCCGGCTGGAATCCACGAGCTGTTCCGGCCGGCTGAGCGGCGAAGTGTGGTAATCATTATCATTGAGGCGTCTCTTCCCGATCCCCCGATCGGCACCAGACACAATTTCCGGACGGAGGCCGACGTGACCGCAGCCATCGGCGGCAGGCGACGCCAAAGAAGCACCCGGCAGGGTGGCCTGGTCCGCGATCAGCTGGCCGCGGCAGACGGTTTCCGCAGTGCGCAGTCGGTCTTCTCCGATCTACGGGCCAGGGGAGAGGTCATCGGCCTGTCGACGGTTTACCGGCATCTGCAGGCCCTGGCCGATGACGGCGAAGCAGATACCCTGCAGACGGCCGAGGGTGAAGCCTTGTACCGCTTGTGCGGGCAGACTAGTCACCACCATCATCATCTCGTGTGCCGTATCTGTGGCCGCACGGAGGAGATCGAGGGTCGTGGTGTCGAGCAATGGGCGGCTCAGATGGCCGAACAGCATGGCTTCACCGATGTCGGGCACACGATCGAACTGCTGGGCATCTGCGGGGCCTGCACCGCCGACGGCACGAAGAGCTAGCCCATGAGCCGGCGGCCGGCGGCGGGCGCCGATGTGGTGGTGCGAGATCAATCCGGCGGCTCCCACCACGCCCGGATGGTCGACGTGAACGCCGAGCGTCTAGGTCTTCAGTTCGTGGAGGGCGCTGACGCAACCTTCCACCAGCGGGATCGGATTCTCGTCACCTGGCCAGAACCGGTCGGCTTGATCTGCCTTCCAGCAGTCCTTCTCGAGCAGTCACCGCTGCGCCCGGCCGTCTGGCTGGCCGACGTGGTCGGTGATCCGTGGCCCGAACAGCGGCAATACCCGCGGGCCTCCATCTCCGGCACCGTAGGACTTCGGCCCCGGCTCCGACCGGACCTCCCGACCGCAAGCGGTGTGCTGCTCGACCTCAGCGAGGTCGGCCTGCGCTGTGCCGTCGAACAGGACTATCCCGAATTCGCGGTGCCGGCCACCGCGGCCGACATCGAACTTGCAGTGGATGCGGGTGCCTTGACGCTCACCGGCAAGATCCTCTACGGCCGGCCGACCGCTTCCGCCGAGCATCGCCTCGAACTCGTAGTGGTCTTCGACCGCCCGGTCCGGCAACTCGAGGGACTCCGCGATCTCATCCACCGCTCCCAACTGCCCTAGCGACGCGTTCGGAGGTCGAGCTGAGCCGCCTCGCGGGCGAGCTGGCTGATCCGCTCGAAATTTCGGGCCGTCTGAAGGTCAACCGGGGCGATCCAGGTTCCGCCGACGCAGCCGACATTAGGCAGCGCCAGATATTGCCCGGCATTCTCGGCCGTGATACCGCCTGTCGGGCAGAACCGCATCTGGGGAAACGGACCACCCAGCGCCTTGAGCATCGCCGTGCCGCCGACCACCTCGGCCGGAAACAACTTGGCCTGAGTGATGCCGCGCTCGAGGAGCCGCACGACATCGGTCGCGCTGGACGTCCCCGCCAAGAACGGCACTCCGGTCGCGGACATGCCGTCGAGCAATCGATCGGTCGCTCCGGGGCTGACCAGGAACTGCGCGCCGGCGGCCACGGCTTGCTCAGCTTGCGCCGCGGTCACGATGGTGCCGATGCCGAGCACCAACCCCGGCACCTCCGCAGCGATCTCCCGGGCCGCGTCCAGGGCGGCCGCGGTGCGCATTGTGAGTTCGATGACGCCGATACCGCCGGCAAGCAGGGCCCGGGCCAACGGCACGGCGTGCTCCGCACGCTCGATCACGACCACCGGAATCACCGGCGCGATATCCAAAGGCGAACCTACGGCTGGGAGCGAAGTCCCAGTTTCTGACGAGATGAACTCGGTTGTCACAGAACCTCCGCTGCGTGCTGGCCATGGGTGAACTCGGGTTCGGGCTCGGTCCCAGTCAGATCGAATACCGACGCGCCGGTGTCCGCGGTGCCGACGCGATCCCGGAATGATGCGAACAGACGGCGGCCCAGCGTGGCCGGAGCAACCGGTGCAGCCGCCATCTGCCGATCCAGCAATTCCGCGGTGTCGACGAGGACATCGACCTTACCGCGGAAGGAATCCACCACGATCCGATCACCATCGACGATGCGGGCCAGCGCACCCCCGTCAGCCGCCTCCGGCGTGACGTGGATGGCGGCCGGCACCGTGCCGGAGGCGCCGCTCATCCGCCCATCGGTTACCAGCGCGACCCGGTGCCCTCGTTGCAACAGCACCGATAGCGCCGGAATGAGCTTGTGCAATTCGGGCATTCCGTTCGCCTTGGGGCCCTGAAAGCGTACGACTACCACCACGTCGCGATCCAGCTCGCCGGACTCGAAGGCCCGCACGAAGGTCGGCTGATCATCGAAGACTCGAGCAGGCGCGTCGATGATCCGATGCTCGTCATCCAGCGCAGACACCTTGATGACCGCACGGCCGAGTGTGCCGTCCAGGATCTTGATACCGCCGTCGGCATGGAATGGATCGGTCGCCGGGCGCAACACCGTGTCATTGCCGGATTCCTGCGCCGCAGGACGCCAGGTCAGCGCTCCCTGCTCATCGAGGACCGGTTCGTTACGGTAGCGGGACAGGCCCGGCCCGGCCAGTGTCTTGACGTCCTCATGCAGCAGGCCGGCGTCGAGCAATGTGCCGATGAGATAAGGCGTGCCACCCGCCGCGTGGAAGGCATTGACGTCGGCCGAGCCGTTCGGGTACATCCGGGTGAGCAAGGGCACGACGCTGGACAGCTCGTCGATGTCGGCCCAGGTGAGCTTGATACCGGCAGCCGCGGCGATGGCCACCAGGTGCATGGTGTGATTGGTCGAGCCGCCGGTTGCCAGCAACCCGACCACCGCGTTGACGACGGCCTTCTCGTCCACGACCTGTCCGAGCGGCGTCCACTCGTCATCGAGGCTGGTGATCTGCAGCGCGCGCTGGGCAGTCGCCGCAGTGAGCGCGGGCCGAAGCGCGCTGTCCGGCGGTACAAATGCCGTACCGGGCAGATGCAGCCCCATCACCTCGACGACCATCTGGTTGGAATTGGCGGTGCCGTAGAAGGTGCAGGTACCGGCGCCGTGGTAGCTGGCCGATTCGGCGTCCAACAGTGCCTCGCGGTCGAGTTTGCCCTCCGCGTAGAGGTTGCGCAGCCGCTTCTTCTCCGAGTTTGCCAGCCCCGAGGACATCGGACCGGCCGGCACGAGCGCCGCCGGGAGGTGCCCGAATTGCAGAGCGCCGATCAGCAGCCCCGGCACGATCTTGTCGCACACGCCGAGCATGACGACGGCGTCGAAAACATCGTGGGACAGGCCTACCGCGGTGGCCATCGCCACCACATCGCGACTGAAGAGACTGAGTTCCATGCCCGGATAGCCCTGGGTGATGCCGTCACACATGGCAGGCACACCACCGGCAACCTGAGCCACTGCGCCCATGTCGCGGGCCGCGTCCCGGATCACCGACGGATAGGTCTCGAACGGCTGATGGGCCGACAGCATGTCGTTGTAGGACGTGATGATGCCCAATTGGGCCTGAGTGCGGCGGCGCAGGGTCAGCTTCACGTCCGGCCCGCAGGCCGCGAATCCGTGTGCCTGATTTGCACAGCCCAACGCTGTGCGACGGGGATGCTCGCCGTGAGCTTCACTCTCGAGCATGGCCAGGTAGTGAGCGCGACTGACCACTGAGCGGCTGATAATCCGGTCGGTCACCACGCCGATGATCGGATGGACGGTGAAGAACTTTTCAGATCGGGCGGGTAGCTGGGGAACGGAAATGGCAGGAGTGAATGAGTTGTCAGTCATGCTGGCATCCAGGAGGAAATCGCTGGAGAAAGTCTCACGTCACTGTGCGACTCGGGCAGATCGGCGTCAGAGCTAGCGAGCCGATTTTACGGATCCGTCCCCAAGGTGCGGGCCTGAAACCGCTTTAAGCATACCGTCGCGTCGCACCGGCTGTGACCGCGGACACCTACTCGGCGGTAGCGCCGACGCAGTCAGGGCCGCGGGGTTCCAGCGTCAGCGACGGCTGTGTCGGAGGTTGCGTACGACGAGCAGCGTTAACAAGACGGCCCCACCGCCAACCACGGCCAACCCGACCGGCGAACTCAGCTTCTGCCTGATCGAGGCCTTGGCCTCGCTGACCACCCGCGATGGTGCCAGCCGGTCGGCCAACTGGTCGACCGAGATTGCCAGCTGGTCCCGGGCCTGCTCGATATCGGCTCGGATCACGTCCGCGCTGCGTTCGTCTGCCACTGCGACCCCTTCCGCCTCATGCTCGGATCTGCGCCGGATGCTTCGACGCTCACCACCTCGGCCGCAGGAAGCGGACCGAGGTGATCAGACTAGCGACTAGGAGGCGGTGGCGGCCGAGGCGCCTCATAGCCGCGGCGATACGGTGTGCGGCATGACTGCACGCCTCTCCCCCGGCGACACCGCCCCTGATTTCACGCTCCCCGACGCGGACGGCAACGCCGTTTCGTTGGCCGATCTGCGCGGCCGGCGTGTCATCGTCTACTTCTATCCGGCCGCCTCGACGCCCGGTTGCACGAAGCAGGCCTGCGACTTCCGGGACAGCCTCGACCACCTCCGGTCCGAAGGCTTCGCCGTTCTGGGCGTATCGCCGGACAAGCCGGCCAAGCTCGCCAAATTTCGCGAGAAGGAGGGCCTGACCTTTCCGCTGCTTTCGGACGAGGACAAGTCCGTGCTGACCGCCTACGGCGCCTACGGAGAGAAGAAGCTGTACGGCAAGACGGTGGTCGGCGTAATCCGGTCGACGTTCGTTCTCGACGGCGAGGGCAAGATCGAGCTCGCCCAATATGCGGTGAAGGCTACCGGTCACGTGGCCAAGCTCCGCCGCGATCTGGGCTTGGACTGAGCCCGGGTTCTGCCGGATCTGAGTCCACGTATTGTTTCAGGCGTAGGGGGCCGTAGCCCAAAGGCAGAGGCGCACGGTTTAGGTCCGTGACAGTGGGGGTTCGACTCCCCCCGGCCCTACTCAGACACCCCCGGCCCTACTCAGACACCCCCGGCCCTACTCATCTCGCCGGTTGCTAACGGACGGTGCTCATCAACCCTTGGTCGAGCCGGCGAGCATGCCCGACACCAGCGCGCGCTGCGAGAACAGGAACAACACGAGCACCGGAAGAATTGCGACGATGATGGCAAGCGCAAGTTCAGGGATGGTGATGTTCAGGCCGGCACCGGCGACGGGGTTGAACGACGGCGTCGAGGACAGGAGTTGGTTCAGGCCGACCTGCACCGGGAACTGGTCACTGTTGGGAAGGACCAGGTAGGGCAGGAAGAAGTTGTTCCAGTTGCCTACGAAGCTGAAGAAGGCAACGAGGCCGACAACCGGCCGGGCAAGTGGCAGCGCGATGCGCGTGAAGACCTGCCATTCCGTACAGCCGTCTATCCGGGCGGCCGCGATGATCTCGCGGGGCAGGCTCGTCGCGAAATAGATGTAGACCAGGTAGACGCCGAATGGGTAGAACGAGAAGGGCAGGATCACCGACCAGACCGTCCCGATGAGATGGAATTGGTTCATCTCGAGGAAGATCGGCAGGACGAGGGTCGCCGACGGCATGATCATACTGATGAGCGTGACCACCAGCAACGTGGTGCGACCGCGAAATTTGGTCAGCGCGAGCGCATAGCCGGCCGGCACGCTGGTAGCCAGGGTGAGAACCAGGGAGCCGCCGGAATAGATCGCGGAGTTCCTCATCCATTTGAGCAGCGCATGGTTTTGGAAGGAGATTAGGTGGGACCAGGCGTGGCCAATTTGGGAGAACGATCCGAAACTCAACGGCCAATCGTGGACGACCTGGTCAGCGGTCTTCGATGGCGCCAGAAGCAGCCAGATTACTGGTAGGACGAAGAAGAGCGCGAAAATCGCCATGATGAGTCCCGCG
>JAVEEN010000205.1 GCA_030840445.1 Pseudonocardiales bacterium | reverse complement strand
TCAAGGACACCTCGGACCGGACGTTCAAATTCGGATCCGCCACGGCCGGCAAGCCGACCCTGTTGTTCTTCGGATACACGAATTGTCCGGACGTCTGCCCGCAGACGCTGGCCGATATCACGAACGCGCTGACGACCGTACCCGCGAAGCTGAAGGCCGAGACCCGGGTGGTATTCGTCACGACGGACGTCAAACACGACACGGCGGCAGTGCTGAAGTCCTATCTCGGCAAGTTCGATGTGGACCTGCCGACGAAGTTCATCGGGCTGTACGGAACCCAGGCTGAGATCGACGCGGCTCAGGTCGCGTCGCACATAACACTCGCCGAAGATGGCGGACAGACACATTCAGCCGAGGTATTGCTCTACGGTTCTGACGACTACGCACGCGTGGCGTTCCTGCAGAGCACGAACGAGTCCGGTCAGATTGCGCACGATCTCCAGTTGGTCAGCGGTGTCAAGTAGGGAGTTTTTCGAGTGAAGTACGCCAGTTCCAACGTTCGAAGCTGGGCTGGCCTGGTCATCCGGATTGCGCTTGCCGCCGTCTGGACCTGGGCTGCCTGGTCGAAGATCGGCAACCCGCGCCAGTTCGTCCAGGCTGTCCGAGCCTATGACGCCACCCCGGAATGGCTGAGCAAGGGCATCGGCTACGGACTGCCTGTCCTGGAGCTGTCGCTGGCGGTGCTGCTCATCGCCGGCTTGATCACCCGCTATGCCGCCGTGGTGAGCGCTGCCCTGTTCATCGTCTTTCTGATCGGTATCTCGCAGGCAGCGATCCGTGGCATCAAGCTCGAGTGCGGTTGCTTCGGGGGCGGCGGGCAGTCGAGCACCACGAGCTACACCCTTGACATCCTCCGCGACGTGGGGCTGCTGATCCTCGCCGCTTATCTCATCCGGTGGCCGCTCACCAGGTTCTCGGCGGACGAGGCGATCATCAAGTCCGAGATGGTGCCCGGGCTCTCGGTCAAGCAGTCCAAGAGCGAGAAGAACCTCCGCCGCTACCGGTCGGCCATGGCCGCGGCGGAGGTCGAGCTCAAGCACAAGCAGCGCTACATCGCGGCCGGGACGGCGGTGGCGGTGCTTTTGGTGAGCCTGACCGCGATCGGCGTGCAGGGTGGCCGGGCCAAGATCGCGACCACGGTCAACACCGCCAACGCCACCACCAGCACCGGCGTCACGGTGGGCAACCCGCAGTCCCCGGTCACGGTCGACCTCTACGAGGATCCGCAGTGCCCGATCTGCAACCAACTCGAGCAGAGCGGACTCAGCACCGACCTCGCGGCCAAGGTCAAGGCGACCACCATCAAGGTCAATTACCACGTCATGTCGTTCCTGGACAGCGCGTCCAACGGCAACAACTACTCGTCCCGCGCCGCGAATGCGTTGTACTGCGCCGCCGATGTCAGCCCGGACGCGTTCGTCAAGCTGCACGACATCATGTACGGCAAGACCGCCGGTAAGGACAACCAACCGGCGGAGAACAGCAACGGCGTGCCCGATTCGACGCTGATCGCCTGGGGCAAACAGGCGGGCATCACCAGCGCCAACTTCTCGACCTGTGTCACCTCGAACCAGCACAAGGGCCTGGTCGCGGGCGTGACCGATGCCGCGAGCAAGGCCAAGGTGACCGGTACCCCGACGGTGTTCGTCAACGGAACCAGGATCGGCAGCACCACTGCAGTGCCGACCGTGGCCGAGATCGATCAGGCCATCGCCTCGGCGCTGTCGCACGCCAAGTCCACGGCCGCGCCGGCACCGACCCCGTCCGCTACGGCATCGGGCTCAGCGGCGGCCACTACAGGGGCTGCGAGCACTACGGCCAAGAAGACCGCCACCCCGTCACCCAGCAAGAAGTAGCCGCGGGGCGGTATTCGGTAACGCGAGCGGGTCTGGCGGTATCGCTAGGAGATGCGGAGAGGGCCGGCACCCATGGGGTACCGGCCCTTCCGCCTTGCCTGGAGCTTAGGTGTAACTAGGTCTTGCTCGCCTGGAACTCGGTGGCGTGTTACTTGTTGGCAGCTTCCTTCAGGGCGCTGCCGGCGGAGAACTTGACGGTCTTGGCCGCGGCGATCTTGATGGTCTCGCCGGTGGCGGGGTTACGGCCTTCACGGGCGGCACGGTCACCGACCGAGACAGCGAAGAAGCCGGGGACGCTGACCTTTTCGCCCTTGGCTACTGCGCCTTCGAGGGTGGCCTGCAGGCTACGCAGTACCGCATCGACGGTCTTCTGCTCGAGGTCTGCCTTCTCGGCGACCGCGGTCACTAGTTCCTTGCGGTTCACGGATGTCTCCTTATGAGTAGGTCTCGCCGCGCCGGGTGGATACCTCTAGGGCGACGCGTGGCCTGTACGGCTCCACCCCAGTATGGCTGAGGGTCCTGCAAGTCAACGAATCCGGGGCCTTTCGGCGTGGCGAATCGGGACATGTGTTACCTCCTGCGACGGTTGGGGCTGCTGTGTCTACCCCGTCCTTACGGCGTCCGGGGCTCGTGTAAACTTTCGCTTCGGCTCGCCGTGTGCGGAGAGTCGAGACGGGTGAGGGGCTGTGGCGCAGCTGGTAGCGCACCACACTGGCAGTGTGGGGGTCAGGGGTTCGAGTCCCCTCAGCTCCACCACGAAACCCCTGTATTTGCAGGGGTTTTCGCATGTCATGGGACCGGTTGCTGCTCGGCATGTCAGTCGGTTGTCAGCCGAGAGCGACGCGCACGAGGCGCCCGCCGACACAAGGCGATCCCGGCGGGCACCGGGCGACACGACGTGACATCGCACCACGGCAATGGTGTGGGGGCGAATGGTTCGAGTCGAGGCTCGGTGATCGAGCGTTTGATGATGGTCGGCGTCGACAAATCCGAATGTTTGAGCGAGGTGCGATCAGGCAGGCATGAGGCGCAGGAACCGCGCCACCAGCGGCGCAAGCTCGGCCCTGCTGGTGACCAGTCCGAGGTGACCGTCGTCGTGGATGTGCACGCTCGCGTGGGGTAGCAGCTTCGACATGATCCGGGCGT
>JAVEEN010000172.1 GCA_030840445.1 Pseudonocardiales bacterium | reverse complement strand
GACGCCGCCTGAGGTGACCACAAGGTCGACCTGCGCCAGCCTGGAATCCAGCGCCGCATGGAACTCCGCAACGTCGTCGGCGACGAAGTGGAACTGCTCGGCTTCCGCCCCGGCCTGGCGAATGGCCACGGCCAGCATCACACCATTGGATTCGTGGATCTGACCGTGCAACAGCGGCTTACCCGGTTCCACGAGCTCAGAGCCGGTCGACAGCACCAGCACTTTCAGCGGTGGGACGACCGATACCTCCGGTTCACCGAGCGCGGCGAGCAAGCCCAACTGCGCGGGACCGAGCCGGGTGCCGGCGGTCAACACGACCTCGCCGACCTCGACATCCTCGCCCGATCGCCGTACATGGGTCCCTCGGGAACGAGATTCCTGCACCGTGACCGTGTCCGTGCCACCGTCGGTCGCCTCCAGTTGGACGACCGTGTCCGCTCCTTCGGGCATCGGGGCGCCGGTCATGATCCGGTGGGCCGTACCCGGCTCCAGAGCGGGACCATCGACCCGGCCGGCGGGAATGTCCGCGGCGACCGGTAGAGCCACCGGTTGACCAGCTTGGGCGGTCGCGATATCAGCCGCCAGGACGGCGTAACCGTCCATGGCGGAGTTGTCGAAGGCCGGCAGCGGGCGTGCGGCACGTAGGTCCTCGGTCAGCACCCGGCCGGCTGCGTCAGCCAGTGGGACGCGCCGCGGTGCCGGTGCGGAGATGAGGCCGGCGACGATGGTTTGATGCTCAGCTACGGTGCGCATCCCGCCATCCTGCCTCAGCCCCGTCGGTTGGGGTTCGCCGCTGAGGCGATCGAGGTGCCCGGGTCGATGATGAGATTGCGGATCGGAGACAGCGTTCGGCGGATGGCGCCGTCGGTATCGCCGACGGGCTTCGGCGGCTAGGTTCGCCGGTGTAGGTAAATCGGTTGGTCTACCTATCGCTTCTCAGCAAATGAGGCAAAGATGACCGCTCCCGCCAATCCTGTCCTGTTCGTCCATGGCCTGTGGTTGCATGCTACTTCCTGGGATCCGTGGATCGACTTCTTCGCCGAAGCCGGGTACACGGCTTCCGCGCCTGGCTGGCCGGGTGACCCGGAAACCATTGCCGAGGCCCGGGCCAACCCGGACAGCGTTGCGGGCCACGGCATCGATGACGTGCTCGAGCACTACGCCGCGATCATCGCCGGGATGCAGTCCAAGCCGATCCTGATCGGACACTCCTTCGGTGGCACCATCGTGGAGAAGCTGCTCGGGCAGAACCTCGGCGCCGCGGCGGTCGCCATCGATGCCGCACCGATCAAGGGCGTCCTTCCGCTCCCGCTCTCGTCCCTGCGTACGGCGTTTCCGGTGTTGCGAAACCCCGCGAACGCCAATCGCGCGATCTCGCTCACCGAGGAGCAGTTCCGCTATGGCTTCGGCAACGCGGTATCGCAGGAGGAATCCGCTGCGCTGTATGAGAAGTGGACGATTCCAGCCCCGGGCAAGCCGTTGTTCCAGGCTGCCACCGCCAACCTGACGCCACACTCCGAGGCGAAGGTGGACACTGAGAACTCCGAGCGTGGACCGCTGCTGCTGATCATGGGCGGCAAGGACCACACCGTTCCGGAGGCGATCACCAAGTCGACGCTGAAGCAGTACCGCCACTCGACCGCAATCACCGAGCTCGTGGAGTTCGCCGACCGGGGGCATTCGCTCGTGATCGACAGCGGCTGGCCGGAGGTCGCCAAGGCGTCATTGGCTTTCCTCAAGAAGAACGATCTCTAGCCAGCTATGGATCTCGGTCTGCAGGGCAGGATCGCGGTCGTCACCGGTGCAGGTAAGGGCATCGGGCTGGCGATCACCCAGGCGCTGGTGGCCGAGGGAGTCCATGTCGTGGCTGGATCACGTCGGAGCAGTCCCGAACTCGACAAGCTGGCAGCGACGGGGCGGGTTCAGGCGGTGGCCGTCGACCTGGGCGAAGTCACCGGGCCGGCGGACCTGATTGCGGTCGCGCTGGCGCACGGTCGCATCGACATCCTGGTCAACAACGTGGGCGCCGCGGCAACCCGGCTGACCGGTTTTCTCGACATTACCGAGGACGAATGGCTGGCATCACTGAACCTCAACCTGATGGCCGCGATCCGGACGGTTCGGGCCGCGCTGCCGAGCATGCTCGCGGCCGGCCGGGGCAATATCGTCACCACGAGTTCGGTCAATGCCCGGCTTCCCGATCCCGCGGTGCTGGATTACAGCGTGGCCAAGTCCGGCTTGGCGAGTTTCTGCAAGGGGTTATCCAAGGAGGTCGGCCCACGGGGTATCCGAGTAAACACCGTCAGCCCCGGCCCGGTGGCCACTGCGCTGTGGCTCGGTGACGGCGGCGTGGCCGCCACCGTGGCCAAAGCCAGCGGAGTCGATGCGTCGGAGGTGGCTGCGCAGGCGGCGAGCCAATCGGTGACCAATCGGTTCACCCAGCCATCGGAGGTGGCTGACCTGGTTGTGCTGTTGGCCAGTGATCGGGCGGGCAATGTCACCGGTTCGGATTTCGTCATCGACGGCGGCCTTCTCACAACCCTGTAGTGGGCATGGTGATCGGCGTCGCGGGGTAGCTGGGGCAACACCCAGGCTGCTGCCAGGCGAAGCTTGCGTGAACGGTTTGGCGCAACCGCCGGTGGCGGTTGTGCCGACCCGTTCGGCTACCGCACAGTCGAGGCGTGCGAGACGATTCGGCGGTGCGCTACGGCGATGGCGCTGTCCCGCTGGCTATTGCGCACCGCGGCGGGGCCGGCCTGGCCGCGGAGAACACGATGGCGGCGTTCGAGAGGTCCTACGCGCTTGGGCTTCGCTATCTGGAGACCGATATCCGCCTCACGTCCGACGGCGTCGTCGTCGCGTTCCACGATGCCTGCCTGGACCGGGTTACCGGCGGCCACGGACCGATCCGTCACCAGACCTACGCCGAGGTGTCGAGGTTGCGGGTCGGCGGTCAGGCGTCGATACCTACCTTGGCCGAGGTACTGGAGGCCTTCCCCGATGCCTGCGTGACGGCCGATCTGAAGGACGAGGCGGCGATCCTGCCGCTTGCGCGGGTGCTGCGGCGGACCGGTTCGGCGCGCCGGGTCTGCGTGGCCGGCGCCTGGGATCAGTGGCTGCGCACCCTCGTCGGCGAGGTTGGCCCGGACCTCACCACCGCACTGGGTTGGCGCGACCTGTGCCGTCTCGTGGCATCGGCGCATGCTCGGATCGGGCTTCGCGGGGGACAGCTCAGCGGCACCTTTGCCCATGTGCCACTGCGGATCGGAAGGCTACCGATCTTCGGTGAGCGGCTCATCGCGCGGGCACATCTGCTGGGCATCAAGGTGATCGTCTGGACGGTCGATGACCCGGCGCAGATGCACCGACTGCTCGACGAAGGTGTGGATGGCATCATCACCGACCGGCCCGACCTGCTGCGTGAGGTCCTGCTGTCCCGTGACCAATGGACAGTTCCCGACTCAGGGTCGATCGCCCGTCCCGTCTGATCGGCCTGGTTACTCCTCGGTGACCACGCCTGCCGACAGGTTGAGCCGTCTCGTGGTGGTGACCGTTGCGAGCATCTGCCGATCGTGGGTCACCAGTAGCACGGTGCCGCGGAAGGACTCCAACGCCGATTCCAGTTGCTCGATGGCCGCTAGATCCAGGTGATTGGTCGGCTCGTCCAGCACCAGCAGGTTCACCCCGCGGGCCTGGAGCAGGGCCAACGCAGCCCGAGTTCGCTCGCCGGGTGACAGCGTGTTCGACGGCCGCCGGACGTGCTCGGCCCGCAGGCCGAACTTCGCGAGCAGCGTGCGCACCGATGCATCGTCGAGTTCGGGAAGCTGGTGGGCCATGGCTTGCGGCAGGCTGGCCTCGCTGTTGAACAAGCCCCGCGCCTGATCTACCTCGCCGACGATCACTCCGGCGCCCAGGGACGCGGTTCCGGAGTCCGGCATGATCCTGCCGAGCAGCAGGTGCAGGAGCGTGGTCTTGCCCGAGCCGTTCGGGCCGGTGATCGCGACCCGATCGGCCCAGTCGATCTGCAGGTCCAGCGGGCCGAGGGTGAACGATCCGCGCTCGGCGACCGCTCGATTGGCCACCGCGGCGATCGAACCCGAACGCGGTGCGGCGGCGATCTCCATCCGCAGTTGCCACTCCTTTCGCGGCTCGGCCACCTCGTCCAGCCGCTCGATCAGTCGTTGTGTCTGGCGCGCCTTGGCGGCCTGCTTCTCCGTCGACTCGGTCCGGAACTTGCGCCCTACCTTGTCGTTGTCCGACGCCTTGCGGCGGGCGTTGGCGACACCCTTCTCCATCCAGGCCCGCTGCGTGTGGGCGCGGGCCTGCAAGGCGTCCTTGCGATCGGCGAACTCGTCGTAGGCTTCGCGCTCGTGCCGCTTCTCGACCTCACGCTCGGCCAGATAGGCGGCGTACCCACCGGCCACCTGCCGGATCTTCTGCTGCCCGAGGTCCAACTCGACCACGCCGGTGACCGTCCGGGCCAGAAACTCTCGGTCGTGGCTCACCACCACGGCGCCGACGCGCAGTCCAGTGACGAATTGTTCCAACCGATCGAGGCCGGCCAGATCGAGATCATTGGTGGGCTCATCCAGCAGCACCACGTCGAACCGGCTCAGTAATAACGCGGCCAACCCGACCCGGGCGCCCTGCCCACCGGACAGCGTGGACATCGGCAGGTGCAAGTCGAGGCCGAGCCCGACATCTGCCGCGACGGCCGGGACGCGCTCGAACAGATCGGCACCGCCGAGGCCCAGCCAGCGCTCGAAGGCCACGGTGTACTCGTCCTCGGCACCGTTCTGTGCCTCGCCGAGGGCGATCGCAGCCGCATCCATGCGCTCGTGTGCGAGGGTCACGCCCGTTCGGCGTCCGACGAAGTCGAGGATGGTTTCCCCGTCGCGTGCCACGCGTTCCTGGGCGAGGTAACCCACGCTCGCGGTGGGCGGCGTGAGCTTCACTGAGCCCTCGTCCGGTGCCCGCTGACCGGCCAAGATTCGGAGCAATGTGGACTTGCCGGCGCCGTTCACCCCTACCAGACCGAGAACATCTCCCGGTGCCACTACCAGATCGAGGTGGCTGAACAAGGTCCGTTCGCCGGACATCGCGCCGACACCGCTGCCAACGAGGGAGGCGCTCACGCGCTCAGACGCTACCCGGCCGGCCCAGGCGGTTCCGCCTGACTGCGTCAGCTGACATTGAAACCGGCATCTTCGACGCGATATCGGCCACGCCGAAGATGCCGATCTCCATCCAGCTTTTTACTCGGCGACGTTCTTGATGGCCGAGATCTCGAACTCGAGGGTGATCTTCTCCGAGACCAGCAAGCCACCGGCCTCCAGTGCCGCATTGAAGGCGACTCCGTAGTCGCTGCGGTTCAGGGTCGACTTGCCTTCGAAGCCGACGCGCACGTTGCCATACGGGTCGGTGGCCACGCCGGAAAATTCCCAGTCCACGGTGATGGACTTGGTGACGCCCTTGATGGTCAGGTCGCCCGTCACGCGGTAGTTCTCCTCGTCGAGCTGCTCGACTGCCGTGCTGACGAAAGTGAGCTGCGGGTGGGTGGGGGCGTCGAAGAAGTCGTTGGTGCGCAGGTGACCGTCGCGCTGCTCGTTGCGGGTGTCCACGCTGGCAACGTCGACCGTCAGCTGGGCGCTGGACTTGGTCGGGTCGTTGCCGTCGAGGTGGATGGTGCCCGCGAATTCGTTGAATCCACCGCGGACCTTGGTGACCATGGCGTGCCGGGCGACGAAACCGATCCGGCTGTGCACAGGGTCAAGGGTGTAGTCACCGGTGAGGTCGGTGAGAGTAGCTGCAGTCATGATATTGGCTCCCGAAATGCTAGTCGTCAGCGGTTTGCTGATGTGTCAACAACCATACCAACTCTTGCTGACGTGTCAACATTCCGCGATAGGATGGGGTTATGACCGAACCGAGATGGCTGAGCGACACCGAGCAACGCATGTGGAGGGCGTTCCAGTCGCTACGCATGTCGCTCGACCGCGTTCTGGAGCAACAGCTATCTGCCGAGTCCGGTCTGTCAACGGCGGATTTCGCGGTACTGGTGCCGCTGTCCGAGGCGCCCGACCGTAGGTTGCGGGCCCGCGATCTGGGGCTACAGATGGGTTGGGATCGCAGTCGCCTGTCGCATCAGATCAAGCGGATGGAACAGCGAGGCCTGTTGGAACGGACCGACTGCCCGACCGATGCCCGCGGTACCTTCATCCAGTTGACCGAACTCGGCTGGTCCACTATCGAGGCCGCGGCGCCTTTTCATGTGGCGGCGGTCCGTCGGCACTTCGTCGACCTACTGACCGACGACGAGGTGGCGAGTCTCACCGTCATCGCCGAGAAGGTACGCGATCATCTGGGTCCCGCCGCGGATGGCTGCGACGGTTCCGACAGCCGGGCCGAGGACGTGGCCCCGGCCTGACCGGCTGTATCCCGCAATCAGTGTGGCTTGCGCAGCGACCGGGCCGTGGCAATCGCCGCGCCGGCGACTACCAGCAGTCCGAACTTCTTCTTCTTGCTCCGCTTGATCTTCTTCGAGGCCCTCGCTGCCGGCTTCTTCGCACCGTCGGCGAGCGACTTGGCCGACGTGCTGGCGGTGTCGAGGACATTGTGGATCTGTGACTTGGTGGCTCGTCTGCTCATCGTCGTCCCTCCATCGGGTGAACCTCTGGAGTCGAACTTACCCATCCGCCGTCCGGACGTCGCCGTGAAGCGGGTCAGCGTTGTCCGAGCGGACGGTTGCTGGTGAGGTCGGCGAGCAGCGACTCGACGCGACCGCGGATCTCGTCCCGCACCCGCCGTACCGCCTCGATGCCTTGGCCGGCCGGGTCGTCGAGTTCCCAGTCCTCGTAGCGCTTTCCGGGGAAGATCGGGCAGGTGTCACCGCAGCCCATGGTGATGACGACGTCGGACTCGCGTACCGCAGCCACGGTCAGCAGCTTGGGCTGTTCGGCCGTGATGTCGATGCCGACCTCCTTCATGGCCGCAACGGCCACCGGGTTGATCTCGCTGGCGGGTTCGGAGCCGGCGGACCGGATCTCCACCCGCCCCGCGGCCAGCTCCGCCAACCAGCCGGCTGCCATCTGTGACCGCCCGGCATTGTGGACGCAGACGAAAAGGACGATGGGCAGCTCAGTCATGGTCAGACCTCTCTCGGTATATCTGCTCGGGACGGCGCAGGTAGTTGCGATGCCGGTGGATCGGTCAGCTCGACGGCCAACGCGGGTGCGCCTGGATACAGGGCACGGATGAGGCCGTAGCCCAGAGTGGCACCGAGGATCTGCATCGCGAGGAATACCGGCACCGACGAGGGCGAGATGCCGGCAAAGGTGTCGCTGAGAGTTCGGGCCACCGTCACGGCGGGGTTGGCGAAGCTGGTCGAGCTGGTGAACCAATAGGCGGCGGTGATGTAGGCACCGACGGCATAGGCCACCCGGTCGGAGCGTCCGGACCGCAGGGTGCCGAAGATGACGATCAGCAGGCCGAGGGTCGCTACCACCTCGCCGAGCCAGATCCCCCCGCCGCTTCGTTGGTGACCGGACAGGGCCACGGGAGTCAGGTCGAACATCAGGTTGGCGGCCATGCACCCGAGCACACCCCCGAGGAACTGGGACGCGATCAATACCGTCGCGTCCCGGGTGGTTACCGCTCCGAGTGCACGCTCGACGAGGGTGACGACTGGATTGAATGCCGCGGAAACCGGCTGAAGGGCCAGGATCAATGCGACCAGGGCAGCGCCGGTGATCAGGCTGTTCTCCAGCAGTTGCAGTCCGACGTCGCCGGGAGAAAGTCGAACGGCCGCAATCCCCGAGCCGACCACGGCGGTCACCAGAAACGCGGTTCCGACGAGCTCAGCCAATGCTCGGCGCCATAATCCCGAGCTCACGCCGACCTTCCACCGATCAACGCGCCCAGGTTGGTGAGTGCCTCGGTACGGGCTCGGTAGTAGACCCAGACCCCGCGTTTCTCCCGGTCAAGGAGGCCAGCTTCGTGC
This sequence comes from Pseudonocardiales bacterium, assembly GCA_030840445.1. Lineage (GTDB taxonomy): Bacteria > Actinomycetota > Actinomycetes > Mycobacteriales > Jatrophihabitantaceae > Jatrophihabitans_A. The sequence continues at coordinate 295 of JAVEEN010000172.1, read as the reverse complement.
AGCACCTTGAGATGATGGCTGATGGTGGGTTGGGACAGGTCGAATGCATCGTTGAGATCGCACACACAGGCCTCCCCGCCGACGTGTGAGGCCACCAGTGACATCAGCCGAAGCCGCACCGGGTCGGCGAGTGCCTTGAGCAGCGGCGCCACCTGGTCCGCCTGTTGCTGGGACAACGGTTGCCGGGACAGCGGTGAACAACACGCAATCGTCTCGACGGGGCTCAACAACGTCAGAGACTTCGACATGCGTCGATATTGACAGTTATCGATGTCATCGGCAAATTGGCAGCTTC
>JAVEEN010000162.1 GCA_030840445.1 Pseudonocardiales bacterium | reverse complement strand
GGGCCGACGATCCGGAGCAGAACGTCAGCTGAGCGCAAGTACGGCCGAAACCGTGCCGTTGGCTGAAGTGTCCCGGGGGGATCACCGATGCAAGTATTACTATGTGACGATCACGCAGTCTTCGCCGAATCGTTGGCGCTGGTTCTCACCCGCGCCGGATTTTCGGTGGCCGGAGTCACCCAGCACCCGGCGCAGGCCCTCGAAGTGCTCGGCCGGACCGCCGTCGACGTGTGCGTGCTCGACCTCATGTACGGCGACTCCGCCTCCTACGAATCACCGCCGAGAGGCTGGGCGGTACCCGATGGACCTTTTGCCTCCTCGGCGCTGGGGCGGCTGCCAGAACTCGTGGGCGCCTCGCCCACCACCCGTTTTTTGTTGTTGACCGGGTTCGTGGGCGGCGATCTCATCGCCAGGGCCGAGGCAGCGGGAATCGCTGGCATCATGAATAAGGGCTGTCACACCAAGGACATCGTGGGCGCCATCGAGCGGGTGCACGCCGGTCAACAGTTGATGGCGCCCAAGACCAGCCCGGGGTCCGGCGTGCACATCGCGAACCTGACCGAAGCCCAGCGCATGGCCAAGTTCCTCACCCACCGGGAACGCGAGGTGCTCGGCCACCTGGCGACCGGAGCAGATACCACGACCTTGGCCAAGACCATGGGCGTCAGCTGGACCACGGCGCGCAGCCATGTCCAGAGTGTCCTGAGCAAACTCGGCGCACATTCGCGTCTGGAGGCGGTGACATCTGCCGTCCGCAACGGCGTCGTCAGTGGTGAAACCGGCAGATGGCTGCTCTGACCTCGCGCAAACCCGCGGGACACCTGCTGTAAACCCGCAAACTGCGTAGTGCAAGTAGTCGGCTGTGATCTGGTTGCCGGCTCCGGGAATGCCCACACTGGGATGGGGTTTCCCGGGCGGGCAGAGCCACCGCCGGTTCGTTGTCACCGGACCCGTCGAGTACGAAGCGGAGTCATTCATGGCGCGACTTCTATCGGCAGCGGTGGCCTTGGGAGCGGGGCTGATCTACGCCGGACTCACCGCGGTGACGGCACATGCGGCGGTCACCACCCTGTACGTGGGCGGCACGGGTTGCTCGGACACCGGGGGCGGGACCGCCGCCCAGCCCTTCTGCACGATCATCAAAGCCGCCACCGTAGCCACCGCCGGCCAGACCGTACTGGTGTCCGCGGGCAGCTACCAAGGCCCGATCGTGGTCAAGAACTCCGGAGCGGCGGGCAGCCCGGTGGCGTTCCAACCGGATGCCGGTTCGAGCGTTACGGTGCGCGGCGGCCAGTACGGCTTCTCCCTGTCCGCTAGGTCTTTCGTCACCATCAGCGGATTCACCATCACCGCCACCACTCGCAACGGCATCCAGGTCAGCTCCTCGGATCACATCACCATCTCGGGCAATACCGTCACCGGTTCCGGTGCGCCGGTGAGCGGGCAGATCGCCGCGGGCATCGCGCTGTCCAACACCTCGAACTCGACCGTGACCGGCAATACCGTAGACAACAACAGCGATTCCGGGATCTACCTGTCCTCGGGCACCACCGGTACCACGGTCAGTTTCAACGAGGCGAGCGGAAACGCCAACGGCTACCAACGCAACGCCAACGGGATCAACGTGATAAGTCCCGGCAACTCCATCATCGGTAACGTGCTGCACGACAACGAGGATTCCGGCCTACAGTTCTATCCCGGCGGCAACAACAACCTGGCCGCCCTGAACGTCTCCTACAACAACGGAGACCACGGGATCGACGATCTGAACGTCACCGGCGGGCGCCTGATCGGTAACACGATCTATCACAACTGCACCTCGGGCATCAATGTCGAGGGCACCTCGGGCAACTACCTGGTCGAGAACAACATCGCGGTGGACAACGCCGTTTACCCAGCGTATAACGGCATCTCTTGCAGCCGACGCGCCGGAAACATCGGGATCTGGGACTCGGCTCCGTCGAGCACGACCGTGAACAGCAATCTGGTCAGCCTGTCCAAGTCCGGGACAATGTACGTTTTCGGCTCCTCGTTCAGCACGCTGGCCGCAATGCGTACGGCGACCCATCAGGAGCAGTCCGGCCTGCAAGCGGATCCACAGTTCGCAGGGGCGGCCTCCGGAAACTTCCAGCTGACCGCAGGCTCGCCCGCGATCGACTCAGCCGACTCCGCAGCATCCGGCGAGCAGGACGCCGACGTGCTCGGCCGCAGCCGGGTGGACGCGGCCGACACGCCGAACACCGGCTCGGGCCCGCGGGCCTTCGACGACCGGGGCGCCTACGAGTTCGGTGCTGGCGGCACACCGCCACCGCCACCGCCACCGCCACCGCCACCGCCACCGCCACCGCCACCGCCACCGCCACCGCCACCGACGAATAGCCCGCCGGTCGCACGGTTGAGCGTCAGTCCGGCCTCGGGCACAGCGCCGGTCGTGGTTACCGCGAACGCCTCGGCCAGCACGGACCCGGAGGGTCAGCCGCTCAGCTACCGCTTCGACTTCGGCGACGGCACCGTGGCCGGCCCGCAGAGTTCGGCAACCGCCACCCATACCTACGACGCCGCCGGCAGTTACCAGGTCAGCCTGACCGCCACCGACAGCGGCGGCCTCACATCATCGGCTACGGCGTCGGTGAGCGTCGCGAGCCCGGCGACCGCGCCGGTCAAGTACATCGGTCAGATCGCCACCAATTACTCGACCAACCGGCACACGAGTGGGTCGGTCACGGTATGGCGTACCGGCGGGGTGACGGCTGGGAACCTGATGGTGGTGACGGCCAGCCTGACGGGCACCACCGCAGGTACGGTTTCGGGAACTGACAGTGCGGGAGATGCCCTGACCGTGGCCAGTGACATCCTCGACGCAACCGGGCACCGGCTGATCGTGCTTTCCGGCGTGGCCAACACCGGGCTGGCGCCGAATCAGACGGTGACGGTCAGTTTCCCGTCCGCCGCGACCTATCGGATCACTGCTGATGAGGTACAGGGCGCCTCGGTGCCCGACGCCCATGCCGAGGCCGCCGGTACCTCAACCGCCTTCTCCTCAGGAGCAATCCCCAGCACCGCGGCTGCTGACTTCGTGTTCAGCACGGTAGGCGCGTACTCGGGGTCGGCGCCGGCCTGGACCGCGGGCTGGAGTGCCCTGTCCAGCTACGCAGTCGGAACGGACTACCTGGGGCGGGCCTACCAGGTCACTTCGGGACCCGGCAGTTCCACCGGATCGGGCACCACGTCCGGAAGCTGGCTTGCCGCCACCGTCGCATTCCGGTGAGTGATGGCCTCCCGGGCCGCCGTCTGAGCTGATCCCCAGCTTCGAGGAAGGTTCGCGGGTGGCTACTGCTCCCGGCCGGTGCCGCGGACTTCGATGCGCCGGTGACAGGGCCGGAGCGTCGCCGACCACGGCACCGTGTTCGTCGGTTTCAGCTTCGACCAGCGCCGGATGAGCCGAATGCTGGAACGAATGGTCGGCACCGAGGACGGCATCCGGGACGCCTTGACCCGTTACGCCGTCTTGTCGGCGCCTACTGTTAAACCATTCGTGTGACCGTCATCGCCTCAGGAGTTCCCATCCCCGCTGCAACCCGCCGTAGCCCGACCGCGGAAAGCCCCGCCCAGGAGAGCCCGTCCGCGCAAACGCTCGACCGGGTCGCCCTTCGGGCCCAGGCCGAGACCCATCTGCAGGCGCTCGCCGGACCGGCAGCCCGGCTGCGCGAGGACCAGTGGACCGCCATCGAGGCGCTGACCCTCGACCGCCGACGAGCCCTGGTGGTGCAACGGACCGGGTGGGGTAAGTCCGCGGTTTACTTCGTCGCCACCGCGCTGCTCCGGGCAGCCGGTGCCGGTCCGACCGTGATCGTGTCCCCATTGCTGGCCCTGATGCGCAACCAGATCGCCGCCGCGGACCGAGCCGGGATCCGGGCGGCAACGATCAACTCGACCAACCTTGAAGACTGGACGAGGACGTATGCCTCGATCAGAGCCGGTGACATCGATGTCCTGCTGCTGTCCCCAGAACGGCTGAACAACCCGGATTTCCGGGACAACGTGCTGCCGCAACTGGCTGCGAGCTGTGGCTTGCTGGTGGTGGACGAGGCACATTGCATCAGCGACTGGGGCCATGACTTCCGGCCCGATTTCCGCCGGCTTCGCACCCTGCTGCCGGAGTTGCCCGACGGTATTCCGGTGCTGGCCACCACAGCCACAGCCAACAGCCGGGTGGTCGAGGACATCACGGACGTCCTCGGTCTCGGCCAGGATGCCGAGACCGTCCTGGTGTTACGCGGCACGCTGGACCGGGAGTCGTTGCACCTCGGAGTTCTCCAGTTGCCCACGACCGCTCACCGGTTGGCCTGGCTGACCGAACACCTCGACGACCTCGAGGGATCGGGCATCATCTACACCCTCACCGTGGCCGGTTCACAAGAGGTAGCGGCTCACCTGCGCGAGAAGGGGTTCGCGGTCGCCGCCTACTCCGGCCAGACCGAACAGACCGAGCGACTGGCTGCCGAGGATGACCTGATCAACAACCGGGTGAAGGCACTCGTAGCGACCTCCGCCCTCGGGATGGGCTTCGACAAGCCCGACCTCGGCTTCGTCATCCACTTCGGGGCGCCGTCCTCCCCCATCGCCTACTACCAGCAGGTCGGACGTGCCGGGCGCGGAGTTGACAAGGCTCAGGTGATTCTGTTGCCCGGCCCCGAGGACCAGGCGGTCTGGGACTACTTCGCCTCCGTCGGGTTTCCCCGAGAACAACAGGTCCGGGCCACCCTGGCCGCGCTGGCCGACCACGGCAGACCGGTGAGCACAGCAACGTTGGAAACTCAGATCGATCTGTCCCGGTCCCGGCTGGAGATGATGTTGAAGGTGCTGGACGTCGACGGCGCCGCCAACCGGGTGCGCGGTGGTTGGGTCGCCACCGGGCAGCCCTGGATCTACGACGAGCCGCGATACGCGAAAGTCGCGGCCGTGCGCCAGAACGAACAATCGGCGATGCGCGATTACCTGGCCACCACCGGCTGCCGGATGCGCTACCTGCGCGAGCAGCTGGACGATCCGGCCACGCTCGATTGCGGCCGCTGTGACAATTGCGGTGGGCTGAGCCTGGCCAGCTCGGTCTCGGCCGCCACGGTTTCGGCCGCGAACGACGCGCTGGCTCGTCCGGGAGTGGTGATCGAACCGCGCCGGCAATGGCCCAGCGCCATGGCCGGCCTGGGCGTGGAACTCAAGGGCAAGGTCGCCGCCGGTGAACTGGCCGAGGCTGGACGAGCTGTGGCCCGGTTCACCGATCTTGGGTACGGACAACGGGTCCGAGCGGTGCTCGCCACCAACGGCGCCGTGCCGGTCTCGGACGGGCCGGTCCCCGATGACCTCCTGGCGGCGGCCGTGCAGGTGCTGGCGAACTGGGATTGGCCGCAACGTCCCGTGGCGGTGGCGCATATCGGTTCCAGCCGGCGCCCCCGGCTGGTCGAGGACTTCGCCCGCCGTATCGGCAGCATCGGACGGCTGCCTCACCTCGGTCAGGTCACCAGGATCTCCTCCGCTCAGGATGGGCCGGCCACCGATGGCCGGTCGAACAGCGCGCAACGGTTGCGGATAGTCCTCCGGCGCCACGAGCTCGATGCGGGCTTGGCCGGCGCTCTGACCGGCGAGCATCGTGGGGCTCCGTTACTGCTGATCGACGATTACACCGATTCGGGTTGGACCTTGACCGTCACCAGCCGATTGCTCAGGCGGGCCGGTGCCGGCGCGGTGTACCCGTTTGTGCTCGGACTGGCCGGTTAACTTCGGCGATCGTGTAACACTCGGCATGCCTGGGCTGCCGGGTGTTACACGATCGGGCATGGGAGAGTGGACTCGTGTCAGTGGAACTGTCTGACCCGGCGCCCCAGCCGGTGCTCCTAGCAGTCGACGGTAACTCGCTGGTGCACCGCAGCTTCCATGCTCTGGCCGGCACCGGCATGCGGTCGGCGCAGGGCCACCCCATCTGGGCGGTACGCGGTCTGCTCACCCAACTCGTGGCGGCCGTCGAACGCATCGGCCCGACCGCGGTGGTCGTCGGGTTCGATGACCCGGTGACCAGCCTCAGGCGCGAGAAATGGCCACAATACAAGGCGAATCGTACCGATAAACTGCAGACCCTGGTTCAACAACTCGAGCTGGCTGTGACCGTGCTGCGCGAGCTGGGCGTCCACGTGGTGGTCCCCGAGGGACTCGAGGCCGACGATGTGCTGGCGTCGGCGGCGCTGACCGCGCCGCTGGCCGGCGCGACGACGGTGATCATGACATCTGACCGTGACTCCTTCGCCCTGATCGACGAGACGACCAGCGTGCTGCGGATCATCAACGGTGGCGTAGAGGCATCGCCGCTTCTCACGCCCGATCGGCTGCTGACCATGCTGGGGATCCGACCGGAGCAATACCGGGACTTCGCCGCGTTGCGAGGCGATCCGTCCGACAACCTGCCGGGAGTCCCTGGCATCGGGCCGAAGACAGCGGCGAAGCTGCTCGGCGCCCTGGGCACGGCCCGTGCTGCATTCGATGAGCTGGATGCCGGCGGGACCCGGGTGCGCGATGCCATCGGAGGCGGTTCGGCGGCACGGCTCGGCGCGGCGACGGCCCGGCAGGCCTGGGAACTCAACTGCCAGGTCATGCGCCTGCACTCCTACCTGGATCTGGGCTTGGGCGACAGCCTGCAGCCCGGCGGGATCGGCGTGCTGCCTTTGGACGAAGCGACGGTGCGGGCGGCGTTCATCGAGCAGCAACTGCCCGCCACGCTGCCGTCGGCGCTCCGGGTCCTGGCCCACATCGAGCTCGAGGGACCCGCTCCGGTGCTGGCGAGCGGTTCCTCGAGGGACTGGTCAGCGGGTCGGTTCGGCGGCGGTTCGTCGGGATGGTCGCGCCCGCGATACGGCAGGATCTCGAAGCCCGAGCCACCGCAGTCCGAGCAGCTCTCGCTGTTCCCCTGACCCGGACCCGGCCACGAAGCCCGAGGCCCCGCAGTCCGAGCAACTCTCGCTGTTCCCCTGACCCGGACCAGGCCACGAAGCCCGGTCGAGGCAACACGCCAGATCCGGGGCAACACGCCAGATCCGCGCACCAGTCCGATCCGCGCACCTGACGTCGAAGCCGCCGGTCTCAGGACGAGGTCGAGTTGTACCGGCGTACCGCCAGAAAGCCGAAGACTAATCCGATGCCCAGCGCCCAGAGTAGGGACTGGATCACCAACGACGAAGTGCTCTGGCCGGCGAACAGTTCGGTCCGCTGGGCCGATGACACGTCACCGATGGTCAGCGACCGCACCGCATTGATCACGGTCGTCACCGGTTGATGATCGGCAAACGCCCGTAACCAGGTCGGCATGGTCGACGTAGGAACGAAGGCACTGCTGGCGAAGGTGAGCGGGAAGATCACCGGGAAAGTAGCGGCGTTCACGGTCTGCACGTTGCTGGCGTACAGCCCCACCAGCGCGAAGATGAAGCAGGTGGAAAGGGCAAAGGCCAGCAGGAGCAGCAACCCGAGCAGCAACCCGAAGAAGCTGTGCGGACGGAATCCCACGGCCAGACCTACCAGCACGATGATGAGCAGGCCGACGGCGTTGCTCAGCGTGTCGGCTGCAACCCGTCCGGTCAGGACGGCGCTGCGAGCCATCGGTAGGGACCGCAGCCGGTCGATGAAGCCCTTGCCCCGATCCTCGGCCAGGGCGAATCCGCTGTTGCCCGCGGTGAAAATGGCCGTCTGAACGGCGATCCCCGGAATCAGGTAGTTCACGTAATTGATATCGCCCAGGCCCTTGATGGCACCACCGAAGACGTAACGAAACAGCAGGGTGAACATGATTGGCGACAGCAGGGTGAAGACCACCTGATCCGGGGCCCGCATGAGCCTGCGGACGTTTCGTCCGGCCATCGCGATGCTGTCACCGATGGCCCGGCCCAACCGATTACCGGGTTGCGAGCCCACGAACGTGGCGGTCATGAAACGTCCTTTGCTTTGCGGCGACGCCGTTTGGGCCGCGGCATTTCGTCATCGGCGCTGGTGCTGTGGCCGGTCAGTGACAGGAACACGTCGTCCAGGCTGGGTTGGCGTAGCTGGAGACCGGTGGGTTCGAGCTCGGCCGCGTCCAGTCGGCGAACCACCTCGGTCAAGGTGGCTGGGCCGGCCGAGGTAGCCACCCGGACCACCTCGCCCTCCCGGGTCGGCGCGCCCTCACCAGCACCCTTCAGGGCCTGCTCCGCCGTGATCGCGTCGTCGGGATTGCTGAGCGTCACCTCGACCACCGTCCCGCCGAGTTTGGCCTTCAATTCCGCGGCAGTGCCCTCGGCAATGACCTTGCCATGGTCGATCACGCAGATCTGATCCGCGAGCCGATCCGCCTCCTCCAAATACTGAGTGGTGAGCAAGAGCGTCGTACCGTCGGCGACGAGTTGGCCGATGACGGCCCAGAGGTCGATGCGGCTCCGTGGATCGAGCCCGGTGGTCGGCTCGTCGAGGAAGAGCACCGGAGGTCGCGCCACCAGAGCCGCAGCGAGGTCGAGCCGCCGGCGCATACCGCCGGAGTAGGTCTTCAGAGTGCGGTCCGCCGCGTCCGACAGGCCGAACTGTTCGAGCAGTTCTTCTGAACGCTGGCGGCGCTCTGCTCGTCCGAGGTGGTTGAGGCTACCCACCAGCCGGAGGTTTTCGGCACCGGTCAAGGCCTCGTCGACCGCGGCGTACTGGCCAGCCAGGCCGATGACACGCCGAGCTGCCTCCGGATCGGCGAGGACATCG
>JAVEEN010000141.1 GCA_030840445.1 Pseudonocardiales bacterium | reverse complement strand
CTTGCCGGACCCGGTTTCGCCTGCCACCACGACCACCTGATGGTTGGCGATGGCCTCCAGAAGATCCTCGCGTCGCTGGCTGACCGGCAGTTCCTCGGGATACCTCAGGGCCGGCACAGCGGCGCGGCGCGCGGCCACCCGCTGCTCGGCCCGTTCGACGTCTGACCGCAACCGGTCGTAGCCGCCGGAGCCGTTACCCCCCTTGCTGCGTTGGGCGTCCAGTCGGCGGCGCAGCCGGTGCTCGTCGCGCAGGGTCAGGCCGGGGAGCCTGCGACGAAGGTCGGCGACCGTCGATGGGTCTACGCCGTCGCGCGGACCTGAGGACTTCGATGACGTTGCCATGCCACTTTCCAGAATATGCGGCTGAGCGCGAGGGTCCGACCGCGCTGCAGCCGCTGCCGCCAGCTGGTCGCTAGCCCCGTTCGGTCGCCAGCCGCGTTCGCGCAAGCGGTGTTCGCGCAGCAGCCGCGTTCGGTCACCAGCCGCGTTCGCGCCACACCGACAGGTTCGGACGTTCTGTGCCGAGGGTGGAGTCGTTGCCATGACCGGGATAGAACCAGGTGTCGTCGTCGTAGATGTCGAAGATTCGCTCGGTTACATCCGTGATCAACGACTCGAAGTCCGCTGCGGAGCCCGTCTTGCCGACACCGCCGGGAAACAGCGAATCGCCGGTGAACAGGTGTCCTCGTCCACCGTGTTCCTGATAGTGCAGCGCCACCGAGCCGGGGGTGTGGCCCCGCAGCCCGATGACTGACAGCTCCAGGTCGCCGACATGAAGCTTCTCGCCATGCTGGAGCGTCCGGTCGGTGGAAACCGGGATCCCAGCGGCATCGTCGGCGCCGGCCAAGGTGCGGGCGCCTGTTCGCGCTACCAGCACGGCCAGTCCTTGCCAGTGGTCGGGATGCCGGTGGGTGGTAAGGATTGAGGTGACCGGATCACCACCGAGACGGACGAGGGTCTCCAGGCGGTCCGGTTCGTCCGCGGCGTCGATGAGCAGCCCCTCGCCGGTGGCCCGGCACCGCACCAGGTAGGCGTTGTTCGACATCCTGCCGACGGCCAGCTTCGCGATCGTCAGGGCCGGCAATTCGCGGACGTCGATCGGGCCGCCGGCGTGCACCTCACCGGTGTAGATCGATTCGGGTCGGCTCATTCTCGAATCACCGGGAGCTCCTCAGTGGTGGGTTCGGTCAATATGCGTACGGCGGTGTCGGGCAGCTTGGACAAGACCGTCTGCACGTAATCCTCGACGGCGGCCGGACGGCCGACATCGCGGCCGAGTCTCTCCGACATCAGCCACCGGTGCTCGCCGACCTCGTGGAACAGCTCCGCGTCCGGCAGCTTCTTGCGTAACTCGGTCGGGATCATGCTCAGTACCCCGTAGAACTTCTCGTCCAGCCATTTTCGGGCGGCCAGATCCTCTGGAATGTCATGCCCGACACCCTCGATCCACTTCGCCCGGAACCGGGCAAGGTCGGAGAGGATCTGGCGCGCCTGGTTCTCCTGAACCTTCAGCCCGGTCAGGGCATACACGCGCCGGGCATGGTGGCCGGGTTCGACGACATGGGTCTCGAAGCGCAGTTTGCGGCCGGCGTCCTCACTGCGGATACCGATCTCGGACACATCGAAGCCCAGCGAGTTCAGTTTGCGAACCCGCTCCTCGATCCGGTAACTCTCACCGGATGGGTAAACCTCATCGTCGGTGAGTTCGGTCCACAGTTTCTGGTATCGCGGCGCCAGCGACATGGCCATCTCGACCGGGTCGGCGTCCTCGGACAGGTAGCCGCCGGCCTGCAGGTCCATCAGCTCACCGGCGATGTTCTCGGTGGCGATGGTCAGATCGTGGCTGCGCTGGCCGGTGGTCAGGGTGGCGTGCGTCTCGCCGGTTTCGGCGTCTACCAGGTACGCGGCGAGCGAACCGGCGTCCCGCCTGAACAGTGTGTTCGAAAGCGAGCAGTCCCCCCAGAAGAAGCCAGCCAGATGGAGCCGCACGAACAGCTGAGCCAGCGCATCCAACAACCGGGAACGCAGATCCGGCAGCGACCGCTCGGTGAACAGGGAACGGTAGGGCAACGAGTAGGGCAGGTGCCTGGTGATGAGCAGGCTCTCCAGCGGCTGTCCGTCTGAGTCGGTCCGGTCGATGACCGTGCCGAACGCATCCACCACCGGTACCGAGGCGTCGGCGAGCTCCCGGAGCAGATGGTGTTCGCGCAGGACATATCTGGTTGTCGCCTCCTTGAAGGCGAAGATCTGATTCTGAGCCCGGACGAACCGCACGACATGCCGTGAGATACCTCGGGGCACTTGGACGATTCGGGGGTCCGTCCACTCGGCCAGCGGTTGATCCAGCGGCAGACTGAGCAGCTCAGTCGCGGCGCCGAGCGTGGTGATTGAGTAGTTGCCCATGACGGTAAGAGCCTACGGCGAACCCGCACGATCCCGAGGGCCGACGCGGCGATCAAGCGACGTCTACTCGAATGTCCCGCTCACCGGGGGTCGCAATCCCGGTGGCGGAAGGCGCACCGCGGATCGATACGGTAACCGGATGCCGGCCCGACCGTTGACCGAGATCGTCGAGGCAGGCTGGGCGCGGGCGCTGTCACCGGTCGAAGCCGACGTGGCCGAGATGGGGCAGTTCCTCCGCTCGGAGATCCTCGCCGGTCGCAGCTACTTACCGGCCGGACCCGACGTGCTGCGTGCGTTCGCCCAGCCCTTCGACGAGGTCCGGGTGCTGCTGGTCGGCCAGGACCCCTATCCGACGCCAGGCCACCCGATCGGGCTGTCCTTCGCGGTCGCGGCGGATGTCCGGCCGGTTCCCCGATCGTTGGCAAACATCTTCCGGGAACTGCAGGACGACCTCGGGTTGCCGGCACCCACGAACGGTGACCTGACACCGTGGACCCGTCAGGGGGTGCTGCTGCTGAACCGAGTGCTGACGGTGGCGCCCGGGCAGTCGGGCTCACATCAGGGCAAGGGGTGGGAGAAGGTCACCGAGCAAGCGGTCCGCGCGCTCGCGGCCCGCGGCCGCCCGCTGGTCGCGGTGCTGTGGGGACGCCAGGCTCAGTCCCTGCGTCCCCTGTTAACTGGCGTGACCCGGATCGAATCGGTGCACCCGAGCCCCCTTTCGGCCAGCGGTGGATTCTTCGGTTCGAAACCGTTCAGCCGGGCCAATGCCGCGTTGATTCAGGCGGGTGCGGACCCGGTCGACTGGCGGCTGCCCTGAAGGCTGCGGTGGCCTGCCGGCGGGCTGAGTTACGCGAGGATGGTGTGCCGCCGGGCTGAGTTACGCGAACCACAACGCGAGTTACGCGAACCGTGGCTCAGTAACGGCATGCCTGGAGTAACTGAGCGGCGTATCCCGTAACTCAGCCGGGGTGGGGGCTCGACCGCTCAGCCGTCGGCGAGGCGGGCCGGAAAGCCGCCGGTGGCAATCGGTCCCCACCGCAGCGGGGTCAGCCGGATCAGCGATTTGCCCTGGGCGATCATCGCCTCCCGGTACTCCTGCCAGTCCGGATGCTCGCCGGAGATCGAGCGGAAATACTCGACCAGCGGTTCGACGGAGTCGGGCGCGTCGATGACCTCGGCGCTGCCGTCGACCTGAACCCAGGCGTCGCCGACATCATCGGAGAGCACCAGGACGCTGCACTGGGGATCGCGACGGAGATTGTTCGACTTGGCACGGTCCGGATAGGTGGAGATGACGATCCGGCCCTGGTGGTCCACCCCACCGGTCACCGGGGAGGCCTGGGGCGAGCCGTCCCGCCGGCGGGCGATGACGATCATGTGATGCCGGGGCCGGACGAACTCCAGTAGACCGGCAAGGTCGACGTCGGTATTGGTTGCGATGCTTCGGGTCATGACCACATTCTGCCGAAGGCCCTCCCGGCGACGTCCGGCCGTGACCCGGGAGCGCTCAGCGTTGCGTACTCTCGAGGGAGCGTTGTCGTAGCTCGCCAGTACTCTCGCGCCCAGAAAAGCGACTGGAAAACCGGTATGGCGTGGCACCTCCATGGTGGGCGTATACCCGACCGTTCTGATCGACCAGAGAGAAGCATGTGTCTGACCGCCTGATCGTCCGTGGTGCCCGCGAGCACAACCTCAAGGACGTCCATCTCGACCTGCCCCGGGACGCGATGATCGTCTTCACCGGTTTGTCCGGCTCCGGGAAGTCCTCGCTGGCCTTCGACACCATCTTTGCCGAGGGTCAGCGTCGTTATGTCGAGTCGCTGTCCGCTTACGCCCGCCAGTTCCTCGGCCAGATGGACAAGCCCGATGTCGATTTCATCGAGGGGTTGTCGCCCGCGGTGTCCATCGACCAGAAGTCGACCTCACGCAATCCCCGCTCGACGGTGGGCACCATCACCGAGGTTTACGACTACCTGCGTCTGCTCTATGCGCGGATCGGCCACCCGCACTGTCCGGTGTGCGGTGAGCCGATCAGCAAGCAGACGCCGCAGCAGATCGTCGATCGGGTGCTCGAGATGCCTGAGGGCACCAGATTCCAGGTGCTGGCGCCGGTCATCCGGGAGCGCAAGGGCGAGTACGCCGATCTCTTCGACGACCTCCAGGTCAAGGGTTACTCCCGGGTCCGCGTCGACGGCACCGTGTTGCCCCTGACCGATTTCACCGGTCCGCTGGAGGAGCGCACCAAGCTCAAGAAGCAAGAGAAGCACACGATCGAGGTGGTGGTCGACAGGCTGACCGCCAAGAAGACCGCCAAGCAGCGGATCACCGATTCGGTGGAGACGGCCCTCGGCCTGGCCGGCGGCCTGGTCATTCTGGACTTCGTCGACCTGCCCGAGGACGATCCGCATCGGGAACGGCGGTTCTCCGAGCGGCTGGCCTGCCCGAACGACCACCCGCTGGCCATCGATGAGCTGGAGCCGCGGTCCTTCTCGTTCAACGCCCCCTTCGGTGCGTGTCCGGTCTGCACCGGCATCGGTACTCGCAAGGAGGTCGACCCCGAGCTGTTGATCCCGGATCCGGAGAAGTCTCTCGGCGACGGAGCGATCGCGCCGTGGGCGACCGGACAGAACAACGAATACTTCCTCCGGTTGCTCGAGGGCGTCGCCGAGCAGGTCGGTTTCAGCATGCAATCCCGCTGGGAGCAACTGCCCGCGAAGGCTCAGAAGGCCGTTCTATACGGCGCGAGCGAGCAGGTCCACGTCCGCTACAAGAACCGTTACGGCCGGGAACGGTCCTACTACGCCAGTTACGAGGGCGTCGTGCCGTGGCTCGAACGGCGTCACGCCGAGACCGACAGCGACTGGAGCCGGGACAAGTACGAGGGGTACATGCGGGAGGTGCCCTGCCCGACCTGTCAGGGAACTCGGCTCAAGCCCGAGATCCTCGCGGTAACGCTCGGCGGCCGGTCCATCGCCGAGGTGTGTGCGCTGTCCATCGGCGAGGCCTCGCAGTTCCTGGGCCAGCTGAGACTCAGCGAGCGCGAGGAGATCATTGCGCTGCGGGTGCTCAAGGAGATCAACGCACGCCTGGGATTCCTGGTCGACGTTGGCCTGGACTATCTCTCCCTCGATCGGGCCGCCGCCACGTTGGCCGGTGGTGAGGCGCAGCGGATCCGGCTCGCCACCCAGATCGGCGCCGGCCTGGTCGGCGTCCTCTATGTGCTGGACGAACCGTCGATCGGCCTGCACCAGCGTGACAACCGACGGCTCATCGACACCCTGGTCCGGCTGCGTGACCTCGGCAACACACTGATCGTGGTCGAGCACGACGAGGACACCATCCGAACCGCCGACTGGATCGTCGACATCGGCCCCCGCGCCGGTGAGCACGGCGGCGAGGTCGTGGTGTCCGGCACGCTGGACGACCTGCTGAAATCGCAAGAATCGATCACCGGCGGTTACCTGTCTGGTCGGCGCGCGATCGAGGTCCCGGCGATCAGGCGTCCCACCATGAAGAGCCGTCAACTGGTGGTCGAGGGAGCCCGGGAGCACAACCTGCGCAATCTCGATGTGTCCTTTCCGCTCGGTGTCTTCGTCGCGGTGACCGGCGTGTCGGGTTCGGGCAAGTCCACCCTGGTCAACGACATCCTCTACACCACCTTGGCCAATCGGATCAACGGCGCCAAGTTGCCACCGGGGCGCCACAAACGCGTGACGGGCCTTGAGCACCTGGACAAGGTCGTCGGGGTCGACCAGTCACCGATCGGCCGCACGCCCCGCTCGAACCCCGCCACATACACCGGAGTGTTCGACCACATCCGCAAGCTGTACTCCGAAACGACCGAGGCGAAGGTTCGCGGCTACCTGCAGGGCCGGTTCTCCTTCAACGTCAAGGGCGGACGGTGCGAGAACTGCCTCGGTGACGGCACGATCAAGATCGAGATGAACTTCCTGCCGGACGTCTATGTCCCGTGCGAGGTGTGCAAGGGAGCCCGTTACAACCGGGAGACCCTGGAGGTGCATTACAAGGGCAAGACCATCTCCGAGGTGCTCGACATGCCGATCGAGGAGGCGGCGGAGTTCTTCAAGCCGATTTCGAAGATCGCCCGGCACCTGGACACCCTGGTCGACGTCGGGCTTGGCTACGTCCGGCTCGGTCAACCGGCGCCGACCCTTTCCGGTGGCGAGGCCCAACGGGTGAAGCTCGCCAGCGAACTGCAGAAGCGCTCGACCGGACGCACCATCTATGTCCTCGACGAACCGACCACCGGGCTGCACTTCGAGGACGTCTCGAAGCTGCTTGGTGTGCTTCAGTCCCTCGTGGACAAGGGCAACAGCGTGCTGGTCATCGAACACAACCTGGATGTCATCAAGACCGCGGACTGGGTCATCGACATGGGGCCGGAGGGCGGCTCCGGCGGCGGGACCGTGGTGGCCGAAGGAACGCCTGAGGAGGTGGCCATGGTCGCCGCCTCACATACCGGTGGGTTCCTGGCCGACCTCTTGTCAGATCGCATGGGCCGCCCCGTTCGGCGGGCGCGCACCGCGCCGAGGCAGGCGGTGGCGACGACCAGGCAAACCACGAAGGCGGTTCCGACAAAGGCGGCCGCCAAGACCGTGCCGGCCAGAGCGGCAGCCAAGAAACCGGCCAAGCCGTCGGACAAGACAGCAGTCACGACAGCGAAGGTGGGCGCGACCAGGGCCGCGGCGACGCCGTCGACGAGAGGCCGGAGGGCGGCCTCCGGTCGATGACGGCGCTGAGGACCCGCGCCACCCCTGGGGCGCTCGGCGAACGTGTGGGGCCAGAAGCGGACCGGGCCAACTCAGGCGACCGAACGCCCGAGCTCCAACGTCTGAGGCTGCAACGGCGGAGGCTGCAACGGCGGAGCTGCAACGGCGGAGGTCGAACGGCGGAATGTCCGTGACGGTTATTAGGGTGGAGTGTTGTGGCTGATCCGTCCTCCTACCGTCCTGCCACCGGGTCGATTCCCGTCGAACCCGGCGTCTACAAGTTTCGGGACTCACATGGTCAGGTCATCTACGTCGGCAAGGCGAAGAGCCTGCGCTCGCGTCTCAACTCCTACTTCGCCGACCTGAGCGCATTGCATCCACGCACCCGCCAGATGGTCGCCACCGCAGCCGCCGTGGAGTGGACGATCGTCAAGACAGAGGTCGAGGCGCTTCAGCTCGAGTACAACTGGATCAAGGAGTTCGATCCGCGCTTCAATGTCCGTTACCGGGATGACAAGTCCTATCCCTCGTTGGCGGTGACGCTCAACGAGGAGTACCCGCGCTTACAGGTCATGCGCGGGCCCAAGAAGCCCGGCGTCAGGTATTTCGGACCGTACGCGCACGCATGGGCGATCCGCGAGACGCTCGATCTGCTGCTCCGGGTCTTCCCGGCCCGGACCTGTTCCGCTGGGGTGTTCAAACGGGCCGGCCAGATCGGCCGTCCGTGCCTGCTCGGTTACATCGGGAAGTGCAGTGCACCCTGCGTCGGCCGTGTGACGGCTGCCGAGCATCGAGCGATCGTCGATGATTTCTGTGACTTCATGGCCGGTAAGACCGACGCCATGATGCGGCGCCTGGAAAGGCAGATGAACGAAGCCAGCGGCGATCTGGAGTTCGAGCGGGCGGCCCGGTTGCGTGACGATCTGGGCGCCCTCAGGCGCTCGATGGAAAAGCAGGCGGTGGTGCTCACCGATGGCACCGATGCCGACGTGGTCGCCTTCGCCGGCGACGAGTTCGCGGCCGCCGTTCAGGTGTTCCATATTCGTAGCGGCCGGGTCCGCGGCCAGCGCGGCTGGGTTGTCGATGCCGCGGCCAGCGCATCCGGCGAGGTCAGCGTGCCGGAGTTGGTTGAGCAGTTCATCACCCAGTTCTACGGACCGGACGATGCGGTGGTGCCGCGTGAGGTGCTGGTGCCCGAACTGCCCGAGGATGCCGACGCGCTGACCGAGTGGCTGTCGGGGAAGCGGTCCGCCCGGGTCTCGCTTCGCGTGCCGCAGCGGGGTGACAAGAAATCGCTCATGCAGACGGTCGCCCGCAACGCCGAGCAGGCATTCGTGCAGTACAAGCTGAAGCGGGCCAGCGACCTGACCGCCCGGTCTCAGGCGCTGTCCGAACTGCAAGAGGCGCTGGACATGCCCGACGCGCCGCTGCGGATCGAGTGCTTCGACATCAGTCACGTCCAGGGCACCAACGTGGTGGCCAGCATGGTGGTCTTCGAGGATGGCCTGGCCCGCAAGAGCGAATACCGCCGGTTCAACATGCAGTCCGCGGGGGGCGATACCGACTGGATCGCCGAGGTCATCCGGCGCCGCTTCGCTCGCTACCTGCAGGAACGGATCATCGACGGTGAGGCCGAACGGGCCGAGATCGAAGCCGCCGGAGGTCGAGCCCGCAAGTTCGCCTACCCGCCCAACCTGGTGGTCGTCGACGGCGGCGCCCCGCAGGTGGCTGCCGCGCAGGCGGCCCTGTCCGAGCTGGGTATCACCGATGTCACCCTGGTTGGTCTGGCCAAGCGACTGGAAGAGGTCTGGGTACCGGGCGAGGAGTTCCCGCTGATCCTGCCGCGTACCTCCGAGGCGCTGTACCTGATGCAGCGGGTGCGCGACGAGGCACACCGGTTCGCCATCACCTTCCACCGGCAGAAGCGGTCCAAGGCGATGGTCGAGTCCGAACTCGCCGACATACCTGGACTTGGCCCTGCGCGCCGCAAGGCCCTGCTGGCTCAGTTCAGTTCACTCAAGAGGCTGCGAGCGGCCACCGTCGAAGAGATCGCAGCGGTTCCGGGCTTCGGCGCCGATCTGGCCGCACGAGTCGCTGAGTCGCTTCGGATCGGCGACGATGAACGCCAGCCTGCCGTGAACACGGCCACCGGCGAAGTGGTGGGTTAGCCGCCCCCTAACCGGCACAGGGTTGACTGTCGGTATCCCGCACGATCAGCTGACCCGAAGGAGACCCCGATGGCCACCGCAGAAAGCGGCGCGCTGCAAACCGTGATCGTGACCGGACTTTCCGGTGCCGGGCGTAGTACCGCCGCGAAGTGCCTGGAAGACCTCGGGTTCTTCGTGGTGGACAACCTGCCGCCCGAACTGGTCGCGACGATGGTCGACCTCGGTAGCCGCAGCCAGGGTGCCGTCACCAAACTCGCCGTCGTGATGGACGTTCGGAGCCGGGCGTTCTCGACCGACCTCACCGGGGTTGTCACCGAACTTGGCCAGCGGGAGTTGAGTCCGCGGATCCTCTTTCTCGAGGCCAGCGACAGCGTGCTGATCCGCCGGTTCGAGAGCGTGCGCCGGGCACATCCCTTGCAGGGCGATGGCCGACTGGCGGACGGTATCACCGCCGAGCGCGCCATCCTGGAGCCGTTACGGGATATCGCAGATCTCGTTCTCGACACGTCCGAGCGCAGCGTGCACGAACTTCGCCGGGCTATCGAGGAGGCGTTCGCGTCGAACGGGATGGGCGCCCCCGAGCTGCGCGCGACCGTAGTGTCCTTCGGCTTCAAGTACGGCCTGCCGGTGGATGCCGATCTGGTGGTCGATGTGCGATTCCTGCCCAATCCTTACTGGATCCCTGAACTGCGCGACCAGACCGGCGAAGACCCCGAGGTCTCCGACTACGTGCTGACTCAGGAATCTGCGCCCGCCTTTCTCGATAAGTACATCGAAATCCTGCAGATCATCGGTGCCGGATACCGGCGCGAAGGAAAGCACTATCTGACACTCGCGGTGGGGTGTACCGGCGGAAAACATCGCTCTGTGGCGATGAGCCGGGAACTGGTAAGACGGCTGACGGAACTCGGTGTACGCGCTACTGTCGTGCATCGTGATCTGGGTCGGGAATAGTGGCTGATCTGCACCGGGACAAACGCCAGGGCCGGGCTGCGCAACGTAGCCGGGCGGTCGCCCTGGGTGGCGGCCATGGCCTGCATGCGTCGCTGTCCGCGCTCTGCCTGCTCGACGTCGACATCACGGCCGTCGTCACGGTGGCTGATGACGGCGGCTCCTCCGGGCGGATCCGCCGAGAGATCGACGTGCTGCCACCGGGTGATCTCAGGATGGCGGTAGCCGCCCTCGCCGACGGCAGGATCGCAGCGGCGGACGGACCGAGCTGGGCGGAATTGCTGCAGCACCGGATGGGCGGGTCGGGAGTGCTGGCCGGCCATCCGATCGGGAATCTGTTGCTCACCGGGCTGATGGAGCTGCGCGGTGACTCGGTGGCGGCGCTCGATGATCTGACGTCCATGGTGCGTGCCCGCGGCCGGGTGCTGCCGATGTCGGCCCGTCCGCTCGATCTGAGCGCTGAAGTGGTGAGCGTCGACGCCGACGATCCGGTGCGCAGCCGACGGATCCGTGGCCAGTCCTCGATCGCGGCCACGGCAGGACGAGTGCGCTCGGTCGAGCTGATCCCGCCGGATGCCCCGGCCTGCGCTGAAGCCTTGCAGGCAATCGACGAGGCCGACCTGATCATCCTCGGGCCGGGCTCGTGGTTCACCAGCGTCATCCCGCACCTGCTGGTGCCCGATCTGGCGCGGGCATTGATCCGAACCGGGGCCACCGTCGTCGTGGTCCTCAACCTGGAACCACAGGTGGGCGAGACCGATGACTTCTCGCCGGAGGAACACCTGCGAGTCTTGGCCGGGCATTGCCCAGAGCTTCGAATCGACGCCGTGGTCGCCGATTCGGCGTTCGTCACGGTGCCCGCGGGCCTGCAGCGGTATGTTGCGGCGCTGGGGGCTCGGTTGATTTTGACACCCGTGGCTGCGCCGGGGGCCGAAGCAAGGCATGATCCAGACAGGCTCAGCCGGGCGATCGCAGATGCGTCCGGTCTGAGGGATGTGATCGAGGCTGATGCATTCGGTCCCAGCGCAGTATCAGAAGAAGGAGTTTCTTGATGGCGATGACGGCTGCGGTCAAAGACGAGCTCAGCCGAGTCACGATCTCCAAGGCGTCTGCTCGCCGGGCCGAGGTTGCGACGATCCTGCGCTTCGCGGGTGCGCTGCACCTGATCGGTGGCCGGATCGTCATCGAGGCCGAGGTCGACACCGGATCGGTCGCGCGCCGGCTGCGCAAGGAAATTGCCGAGGTGTTCGGCTATCAGGCCGAGATCCAGGTGGTGACCGGCGGCAGCCTTCGCAAGGGCACCCGCTATCTCGTTCGGGTGGCCAAGGACGGCGAGGGTCTGGCTCGCCAGGCCGGGTTGGTCGACCTGCGCGGCCGTCCCGTCCGGGGCCTGCCCACCCAGGTGGTCGCCGGCACCCTCGCCGATGCCGAAGCGGCCTGGCGTGGTGCGTTCCTGGCGCACGGCTCGCTGACCGAGCCCGGTCGGGCCGGCGCGTTGGAGATCACCTGTCCCTCCAATGAGGCTGCACTGGCGCTGGTCGGTGCAGGCCGGCGGTTGGGCGTGCTGGCCAAGGCCCGAGAGGTTCGTGGCGCCGATCGGGTCGTGGTGCGCGACGGGGACGCCATCGGAGCCCTGCTGACCAGGATCGGCGCCCACGAGGCTGTGATGGCCTGGGAAGAACGGCGAATGCGCCGCGAAGTCCGTTCTCAGGCCAACCGGCTGGCTAATTTCGACGACGCCAATCTGCGCCGATCGGCTCGTGCCGCGGTCGCGGCGGGGGCCCGTGTGGAACGGGCGATGGAAATTCTGGGAGCCGACGCCCCCGATCATCTGCTGCAGGCGGGCCGCCTCCGGCTCGAACACAAGCAGGCATCGCTGGAGGAACTGGGAGCGCTGTCCGACCCGCCGATGACCAAGGACGCAGTCGCCGGTCGGATCCGGCGGCTGTTGGCCATGGCTGACAAGCGGGCCTCGGATGACGGCATCCCCAACACCGAGGCCGCCGTAACGCCGGAGATGTTGGCGCCCTGACATCGCTCGATCGGGTCCGCGGCCGGTGCGACCCATCGGTATGACGCGGCAAGTACCCGCCCGATAGAGTCAGGGCGCGGAATGCCCGGCGGGTGAGCAGTATCACCGGTGGGTACTTTCGGCCGGGGGCACGATGGTGTGTCCTCACCTCAGTCCGTCACGAGTGTCCGAGTTCGGCTCTGACCTCGAGTCCCAAGGAGATGTTCAGTGACTGTTCGGGTTGGCATCAACGGCTTTGGCCGAATCGGCCGCAATTTCTTTCGTGCCGTGCAGGCTTCCGGCGCCGACGTCGAGGTGGTGGCGGTCAATGACCTCACCGACAACAAGACGCTCGCCCACCTGCTCAAGTACGACTCGATCCTCGGCCGGTTCCCGGCTGAGGTGACATTCGACGACGAGAACATCATCGTCGGTGGCAAGTCCATCCGCGCGCTCGAGGAGCGTGACCCGGCGAACCTGCCGTGGAAGGACCTGGGGGTCGACGTGGTCATCGAGTCGACCGGCTTCTTCACCAAGGCCGCCGACGCCCGCAAGCACATCGACGGCGGTGCCAAGAAGGTCATCATCTCCGCGCCCGCCACCGACGACGACATCACCATCGTGATGGGCGCCAACCACGAGCTCTACGACCCCGCGAACCACCACATCATTTCCAACGCTTCCTGCACCACGAACTGCCTGGCCCCACTGGCCAAGGTCCTGCACGATGCGTTCGGCATCGAGAAGGGCCTGATGACGACCATCCACGCCTACACCCAGGACCAGAACCTGCAGGACGCTCCGCACAAGGACCTCCGCCGGGCCCGCGCCGCGGCGCTGAGCATCATCCCGACGTCCACCGGTGCGGCCAAGGCGATCGGGCTGGTACTGCCGGACCTCAAGGGCAAGCTCGACGGCTACGCACTCCGGGTACCGGTTCCGACCGGTTCGGTAACCGACCTCACGGTGACCCTCTCGCGGCAAACCACGGTGGAGGAGGTCAAGGCGGCCTACAAGGCGGCGGCCGACGGCCCGCTGAAGGGCTACCTCACCTACACCGAGGACCCCATCGTGTCGGCCGACATCGTGACCGATCCGGCTTCCTGCATCTTCGACGCGACCCTGACCAAGGTGATCGGCGATCAGGTCAAGGTGGTCGGCTGGTACGACAACGAGTGGGGCTATTCCAACCGCCTGGTCGACCTCGTCGGCTTCGTCGGCTCGTCCCTGTAGCCAGGCAGCCCGCCGTCAGTTGCCCCTATTCGAGCAGGAGAGTTGCAATCGATGCGCACACTCGATGATCTGATCAAGGTGGGCGTGCAGGATCGCCGCGTGCTGGTGCGCAGTGACCTCAACGTCCCTCTGGGCAAAGAGACCGGTGCCCACGGACAGCGGACGGTCACCGACGACGGACGTATCCGCGCTTCGTTGCCGGTCTTGGTGAAGCTGCTCGAGGCCGGGGCACGGGTGATCGTGACCGCCCACCTGGGCCGGCCGAAGGGCGAACCCGATCCGCAGTACTCGCTGCGGCCGGTGGCCGACCGGCTGGCCCAGCTCCTCGGCCGGCCGGTGAAGTTCGCGCTGGACACGGTCGGTGAGAGTGCCCGATTGATGGCCGACGGCCTGGGCCGCAGTGAGTTGCTGTTGCTGGAAAACGTCCGCTTCAACGCAGGAGAGACGGCGAAGGACAAGGTGGCCCGGGCGGATTTCGCGAAGGCCTTGGCCCTGCTCACCGGTGGCGAGGACGATGGTGGCGCGTACGTCGACGACGCCTTCGGCGCGGTACACCGGGCGCACGCGTCGGTCTACGACGTGGCCAGATTGCTTCCTCATTACTGCGGCGACCTGGTGCGGGACGAACTGTCGGTCCTGCAACGTCTGACCGGTGCAGCGGGGGAGGTGGAGCGTCCCTACGTCGTCGTGCTCGGTGGCTCCAAGGTGTCGGACAAGCTCGGCGTGATCGAATCCCTGCTGCCCACGGTGGACCGGCTACTTGTCGGCGGGGGTATGTGTTTCACCTTTCTCAAGGCCCAGGGTCATGAGGTTGGTGACTCGCTGTTGGAGGCCGATCAGGTCGATACCTGCGCCCGGCTGCTGGCCGAGTCCGGCGACAAGATCGTGCTTCCGAGTGACATCGTGGTGGCCTCGGAGGTCTCCGATGACGCCCAGACCTCGGTGGTGGCGGCGAACGCGATCCCGGCCGGCCAGAAGGGTCTGGACATCGGGCCGGAGTCGGTACGGGACTTCGCGGCAGTTCTGTCCAGTGCCAAGACGGTGTTCTGGAACGGCCCGATGGGCGTTTTCGAGGTGAAGCCGTTCGCGGCCGGCACCCGCGGCGTAGCCGAGGCGGTGGCCATGGCGTCCGGGCTGACCGTGGTCGGCGGCGGGGATTCGGCCGCTGCGGTAAGAGCGTTGGGTATCGACGAGAACCGCTTCGGCCATATTTCGACCGGTGGCGGTGCCTCGCTGGAATACCTCGAGGGTAAGACCCTGCCCGGCGTCGCCGTCCTCGGGGAGGCCTGAGTGGCCGGCTCCCGTCGGGGAAGCGCGACTCGCAAGCCACTCATCGTCGGCAACTGGAAGATGAACCTGAACCATCTCGAGGCGATCGCCCTGGTCCAGAAGCTGGCGTTCACCTTGAAGGCTCCGCATTTCGACGCGGTCGACGTTGCCGTACTGCCCCCGTTCACCGCGATCAGGTCGGTTCAGAGTTTGGTTGATGGCGACAAGCTCCGGATCGGCTATGGGGCCCAGGATCTGTCGCAGCATCAAGGCGGCGCCTATACCGGCGACATTTCCGGTCCTATGGTGGCCAAACTGGGTTGCAGCTACGTCACCGTGGGACATTCGGAGCGTCGTGAGTATCACGCGGAAACGGATCAGCTGGTCAACGCCAAGGTCAGAGCCGCTCTGGCCAACGGTCTGATCCCGATCATGTGCATCGGGGAACGTCTCGAGGTCCGTGAAGCCGGCAGCCACATCGAATACTGTGTGGATCAGTTGCGGGCTGGTCTCGCCGGTATCAGCGAGAATGATGCGTCCACGATCGTCCTGGCGTATGAACCGGTGTGGGCCATCGGGACCGGAAAGGTGGCAACTCCGGCTGATGCGCAGGAGGTGTGCCAGGCCATTCGGGCTGAACTGGCCGAGCTCTACAGCCCCGAGGTGGCAGCCGCTGTGCGGGTGCTCTACGGCGGTTCGGTCAAGGCAGCCAACGCCTCGGAGATCGTGGCGCAGCCGGACGTCGACGGAGCACTGGTCGGCGGTGCGAGCTTGGACGCCACCGAGTTCGCGGGCATCTGCGTGGCTGCCGGCGGCGGACTCTACGGCTCCTAAGCGGCAGAGGGTACCCTCCTAGGGCGCCACTGCACTCAGACCGTTCACGACGAAATCTACCCGACAGGCAAGCGAGGCCGTAGTACCCATGATCATCACGTTGTCGATCGTCCTGTGCATCGCGAGCCTGATGCTGGTGGTTTTGGTGCTGCTGCACCGGGGCAAGGGCGGCGGGCTCTCCTCGATGTTCGGTGGCTCGCTCTACTCCAGCCTCTCCGGTTCGTCGGTGGTAGAGCGCAACCTGGACCGGCTCACCATCATCACGGCCGTGGTCTGGACGATTTGTATCATCGGACTCGGCTTGCTCTACAAGGCCGGCTGACCGGCCTGCAGGGATCTCTGAACGCGCTGGACGCGCCGGACAAGGACAAGTAAGGGAGCTCAGACGTGGCTGGTGGCAACGCGATCCGCGGTAGTCGAGTCGGCGCCGGACCGATGGGTGAACGCGAGCGCGGCGAGACGGCACCTCGCCAGTGGATCTCCTTCTTCTGTTCCAACGGGCATGAGACCACCCCCGCGTTTGCCATCGATGCCGCGGTCCCCGACAGCTGGGACTGCCCACGCTGCGGATACCCGGCCGGCCGCGAATCCGGCGCACCACCGGCAGCCCCTCGCAACGAGCCGTACAAGACGCATCTGGCCTACGTCAAGGAGCGCCGGAGCGACGCCGACGGAGACGCGATCCTGGAAGAGGCACTGGCCCGGCTCCGGGCGCGGCGCGGCGAGTAGCCCTCCCTCCACCGGGCGGCTCGCTGCCGGGAATGTGAGACGCGGCCCGGTCAGGCGATCGGCGGGTTGTATCGGTGACCCGGCAGCTTGCTCGCCGCGGCGAGGTCGACCAGCCACAGAGTGCGCTTGGTTCCCAAGGCACCCGCTGACGGAATCTGGGTCCGGCCCGCTCCTCCGAGGGCCAGTGCGACCGCCTCGGCCTTGCCCTCCCCGGATGCCACCACCCAGATCTCGCGAGCCATGTTCAACCCGTCGAAGCTCAACGAGATCCGGTCCGGCGGTGGCTTGGGCGAGTTCCGCACCGCGATCACCGTGCTGGAGTTGTCGTATACCCCAGGGTGCTCGGGGAACAGCGAGGCGCAGTGCCCATCAGGACCGACGCCGAGCAGCACGACATCGAAACTGGGGCCCTCCTCGGGGTCGTCTGGGCGCCGCGCGCTGACGAGCTCATCGGCATAGGCAGCGGCGGCGGCATCCAGGTCGGCACCGTAGGGGCCGTCGCTGGCCGGCATCGGAAACAGCCGTGCGGCCGAGAACGGGGCGTGGTCGAAGAGAATGGCCTTGGCCGGCCGGTCATTGCGATCCGGTGAGTCGGAGGGCACGTACCGTTCATCGCCCCAGAACACGTCGACCCTGGACCAGTCGACGGCGCCGTTGGCCGACGAGGAAGCCAGCTCCCGCCATACCGCTTCCATGATCGAGCCGCCGGTGATGACCAGCGCTGCCCGGCCGCGCGCGTGCTGGGCGTGGGTCAGCGTGGCTAAGGTTCGGGCCGCCACATCTGCAGCGAGGTCATCGGCATCGTGCTGGACGACAAGTTCCGGTTGTGCCGCCATACCCGCGCTCAGCCTTCCTGCGCGGCCAGCGCGGGGTCGTGCCAGATGTGTTTACGAACCGCTGGACGCAGGTCGAGACCGGATTGACCGGAAACCGCTCCCAGCGCTTCGCCGTAGGGCCCATCGGCGTCGAGCCGGCGCAACTCCTCGGCGAGCATGTCGCCGGTGGTGCGCTGCGGGAACGGCTGGATGGTGTCGAGCTGTCCCGGTCGGCGCATCAGCAGCTTGTAGCCCTCGTTTGTCATCTGTACGTTGCGACCGTCCTCGAAATCCAGGGTCACCGACGAGATGTACTTGCCTTCGGCCTTCTCGACCGGGACGTAGATACCGAGCCGTGACGACAACCAGCCTGCCAGCAACTGCGCGGACGGGTCGACCGGATTGCCCTTGACCACAACCGACTTGGCCGGCGAGGAGGCGGTGTCGAAGGCCGAGGCCAGCGCGGCGCGCCACGGCGTGATCACGGTCCAGGTCAGGTCGGTGTCACCGGGGGCATAGTCGGCCGCGCGTTGCTGCAGGGAGGCCGCTGGGTCGGAGTCCCGGATGACATTGGTGATTCGGCGGTCGGCGAACACTCCGAGGGGATCGTGGGCGATGATCTCCGGCGTCTCGGAGTACCACCACGCCACTACGGGAGCGTCCGGTGCCAGCAGGGGCAGGGTCACGGACTCGGCATGCAGCGCCAGCCGTCCGAACATCCGCAGGACGACGGATTCACCCGGGCCGTGCCGTCCGCCAATGGACACCTCCGCGTCCAGACGTGGTTGTGGTGCCTCGATGTGGTGGCGCAGCACCATGATGACCCGCATCGGATGTTTGGCCGCCGCCGTCGACACCGCGGCCTCGACCTCGGCGGTGTCCTTCTCTTCGAGTACGACAACCAGGGTCAAGGCCAGACCGCTGGTCACAGCTCCGCCGGCCCGGCGCTCGGCGGCCAGCGCCTGCACCACTGCGGTACCCGTGGTGTCCCAGAGGGTGGTCACTGTGAATCTCCTGTCGCCTCAGTGCTGAACTGGGTTGCCACTGTCATGGCCACTGTCATGGCCGCCGCCAGGCGCGGCCGTCGCGGGCCAGCATCTCATCGGCCAACTTGGGTCCCCATTCGCCCGCCCGGTACAGCTCCGG
>JAVEEN010000134.1 GCA_030840445.1 Pseudonocardiales bacterium | reverse complement strand
ATAGCTCTTCCTCTCACCGATCGAACAACGCTGGCGTCCGGCGGCCCGGCCAGCTTTCATCCGATCCAGGGCGTTCTGCGGACAACAGAAACGGCGCCCGTCTGCGTGCCTGGGGGCCCGGCAGTTCGGGCGCCGTCTGGGTAGCTAGGCGTTGGTGCGCGTGCGCTTTACGGAGCGCGTCTCGAACTTGTCCACCCGGCCGCCGACGTCCATGATCTTCTGCTTGCCGGTGTAGAACGGGTGGCAGGCAGAGCAGACTTCAGCGTGCATCGAGCCGGATTTGGCCGTACTGCGGGTGGTGAATGAGTTACCGCACGAGCAGGTCACTTCGGTGACTACGTACTCGGGGTGAATGGCGTCCTTCACGGTGGTTCCCTTCTGATGGCACCTCGCGGCGCCGATTATGGTCGCCGGGTCGCTCGTCACGGAGAAATCTTCGAGATCGAACGTGAACCGGAACCGGGTCGTCAACCAGACAGTGTGCCAGCCTTCGGCACATTGCTCCAAACGCGCCACCGGGGCCTGGCATTCCCGCCGGGCCCCGGTGGCGGGCAGCAGCGTCAGCCCAGCGGTAAGCCGCTCAGCGTGGCCTGCAGGTCCTTGCTCGCCTGGGCTGGCTTCTTGGTGCCGGTCACCACCGCGTAGGCGCTGTCGGCCACCGCGTCGCTGATGGCCTGATAGGCCGGGCTGACCAGCAGTGGCTGCGCGCCCTGCCAGCTCTGCTGCAAGGTGGCCAGGAACGGGTACTTCGACCGCAGGCCGGCGTCGCCGTACAGGCTCGTCAATGCCGGTGCCAGCGACGCCTTGCTCAACAATGTCCGCTGTGCCGGTGCGCTCTGCAGGAACCTGGCGAACTCCAGGGCGGTCTGCTGGTTCTGTCCGGAGGAGTTGATGCTCACGCCCAGGCCGCGGAAGGCCGCCGGTGCGGGGCCGAGGGACCCGGGCAGCGCCGCGACCTTGAACTTGCCGGCCACCGCCGATGACGTGGCGCTCAGAGCGGCGTACGCCTCGGCATCGGCTCGCAGCATGAGCAACGCGCCACTACCGAAGGCCCGGACGCTCTGTTCGGTGCGATAGGTGATCGCCGAGGCCGGGATTACCTTCTTGGCGTAGGAATCGGCGAGAAATTGAAGTCCCTTGCGGGCGCCTACGGTGTCGACGTCGGCCGTCTTGCCGTCCGCGCTGAGCAGGTGGCCGCCCCCGGCGTAGATGGCTTCGATGGCATTGACGGTCAGGTCTTCGCCCTGCGCGTACTGCCCGCTGAAACAGGCCAGGCTAGCGGTCTGCGCCACCTGGCAGTCGGCAGCCAGCTTGCTCCACGTGGTCGGTGGAGCCTTGAGAAGATCGCTGCGGTAGAAGAGCAAACCCGCGTCCGCGGTGATCGGCTCGGAATAGAGGATGCCGCGGTAAGTGCCGGCGGAGACGGCTGGAGCGGCCAGGCCGGACACGGCGATCGTGCGAGCTCCGGTGAGTGGACGAATCCATGAGTTCGCGGCAAACTCGGCGGTGGAGCTCAAGTCGGTGGCGATGACATCGAAGCCGGGATTGTGCTTCTGAAGATTCTCGACCAGGACGTCACGCCTACCGGCGGGATCGGCCGGCAGCGGCTTGAGCGTTACCGCCTGGCCGGCGTGGCCGGCGTTCCAAGTCGTCACCAGCGTCTTCAGCACCCCGGTTGGATCCGCGGCGGCGAGGGTGATGGCGCCGGTGGTGGCGGTAGCGGAGTCGGTCGATAGCTTCTTCGACGACGTGCACCCGGCTGCGACCAGCACCGCCGTGGTCAGCACGGCGATCCAGGCGACCGCGGTTCGATTCGCCAACGCGCTGCGAATCAAGCTGCACCCCTCTCTCAGGCCACGCGTGCGGCCGGACGATTCAACCGCCTCCTCGGCAGCGGCCTACCACGGTGCCACGGCGAAGTCCCGGAATCTAAATCGGGATGATCCGCAAATCAGGTCAAACCACTAGGCAAGCACAGCAAGACGCCCCGTGCCGTCGAGGCTCGGGGCGTCTTGCTGTGAATCTCACCTCAGGAGCTGATCAGCCCTTCACCGAGCCGGCCAGCAGGCCACGGACGAAGAACCGCTGCAGGCTGAGGAACACGATCAGCGGGACCACGATCGAGATGAACGCCGCCGCCGGCAATACCTCGCCGCCGGCCCCACTGGTGGCGCCGATCAGGTTGTTGATCTTGACCGTGATCGGGCTGATGGTGTCCGATCCGCCACTCATGACCGACCCGACGAACAGGTCGTTCCACACCCACAGGAACTGGAAGATACCGAAGGCGGCCAGTGCCGGGCGCAGCAGCGGCAACATCACCGTGCGGAAGATCTGGCCGTGACTCGCGCCGTCGATGCGAGCCGCCTCCAAGATGTCCTTCGGGATCTCTGACATGAAGTTGTGCATCAGGAACACCGCTAGTGGCAGGGCGAAACAAGCGTGCGCCAGCCACACCGCACCCACCGTTCCGGCCAGGCCCAGACTCGGCACGATGGTCGTCGACCCCAGGTGCCAACCGCTGACCACGAAGCGCAGCAGTGGTACCGCAGCGACCTGCAGTGGGACTACCTGAAGTGCGAAGATCGCAACGAAGATCCAGTCCCGGCCTTTGAAGTCGATCCACACCAGCGCGTAAGCGGCCATCGCCGCGACCGCCATCGGGATGATAGCGGCCGGGATCACGATGGCGAGGGAGTTCGTTATATAGGGCAACAGCGAACTCGCGTTGTTGCCGTGCAGCCCAGTCGTCAACTGCCGGTAGAAATCCAACGTGAACGGGCCGCCGTGCCACCATCCGGCCGAGTCCTGCTCCGTCTTCGGTCGGAACGACTGGATGAAGATGCCCGCGGTGGGGATCGTCCAGAGCACGCCGATCACCAGCGCGACCAAGGATGCCGCCCGGCTCGTCAGGGCGGACCGGACCCGGCCGACGGAGGTGTCGGCCGGTACCGGAACGCGCGTAACCGGTGCGTTTCCGCTGGGAGGTATTACGAGTTCAGTGTCAGTCATCGTCCCGCCCTTGTCCGAACCATCTGGCGAACCTGGAATGCCACGAACGGAATGACCAGCAGGAAGATGATCATCGCCAGCGTCGCCGAATGGTGATCGCCTACCGTGCCGCCGCCACCGACAGCGATTCCGCCCTGCTTCCAGGTGGTGAACATGAGGTTGGCCAGCGTGTCGCCGCCGTGCTGATTGGCCCCGAAGGCCTGAACGAGGTCGAAGACCTTGAGCGTCGCGACCGAGATCGTCACCAACACCACGATGAGCGTCGGGCGGATCGACGGAATGGTTACCTTACGGAACGCCTGCCAGGCGTTGGCGCCGTCGATCCTGGCCGCCTCTAGCAATTCGGTCGGCACACCCTTGATTGCCGCGGACAGCAATACGGTGGCAAAACCGGCCTGGATCCAGATCATCACCACGATCAGCCAATAGGTGGTCGTGCTGTTGTTGGTGGGGAAGTTGATTGGGCCGGCGCCGACCCAGCCGAGCACCACGTTGATCAACCCTGAGGGCGCGTTTTCGCTCGGCTGCTTGTACATCAGGCCCCAAATGACGGAAGCTCCGACGAACGAGATCGCGGTGGGCAGGAACACCAAGGCTTTGGCGAACGCCTCACCCCTGATCCGGTCGATGACCACGGCGTACGCGAGACCGACCAAGGTTGCAACGATCGGCGCGATGAGGGTCCATTTCAGGGTGTTCACCAATGCATGGATGACATCGCTGTTGCCGAACGCCCATC
Source organism: Pseudonocardiales bacterium (assembly GCA_030840445.1). Classification (GTDB taxonomy): domain Bacteria; phylum Actinomycetota; class Actinomycetes; order Mycobacteriales; family Jatrophihabitantaceae; genus Jatrophihabitans_A. The sequence continues at coordinate 3,751 of JAVEEN010000134.1, read as the reverse complement.
GCCAGTTGTCCAGACCGGTCCACGACCCGCCCTTACTCTGCAGGCACGAGTTCACCGCGGTCTTGATGCAGTTCTTCTTGCGCACCTCGGCCGAGGTGAACGAGGAGATCGCGGTGGTGAGGATCGGACCTAGCAGCCCGATCACGATAAGTACGAAGGCAGGCAGCAGGAAGAGGAACGCCTGCACCTTTTCCTGCCCGCGTTTGGGAGAGCGGTCGACCAAGAGCAGCAACAGGCCGATTACGGCGAGGAACGCTATGACGACGAGGAGGGCAAAGCTGAGCTTGCCGAATGCACCGGACGCGTGGGCCCAGTCGTGTAACCAACTCAAGATGAATCACGCCCTTTCAAGGACGAGGCGAGAAGATCGGTTTACCGCGCGATCATCGTCACCGCAAGAGGCCTTCCGGACAAGATCGAAGGCGGCCGGACGAACTGAGCCCAGCTCGTCCGGCCGCCTTCGCAGAAACTGCGTGTTTCCGTGGTCCATGCTGCTTCACAGCGAAACCACTTCGGCCTTGCTTTGGCACTTATTCGGTGCGGCCGCAGCGGTTTGCGTGCACTACTGGGGCCAAGACTTCTCGATGGCATCGAGGGTTGCCTTGTCACTCTGACCCTGAATCCAGGCTGTCATCTGGGTCCAGAACGTGCCGGCACCGACGGAGCTCGGCATGGCGTCCGAACCGTCGAACCGGAAGGTTGCCTGTGGGTCGGTCAGTAGCTTCACCGAAAGCGCATCCACTGGGTCGGTGAACACACTGGGGTTGACATTCTTGTTGGCCGAAACCCAGCCGGGGTGCACCTTGGCCCGCGAGGCCGCCCATTCGGCACTGGCCAGGTAGAACTGAGTCGCCTCGACCTCGGCCTTGTCGGTGAACGCTCCGACGAACTCACCGCCACCTTCGACGGGCTTGCCGAACTTGTCGGAGATGGTCGGTTCGTAGAAGGCAAAGAGATCGCCGTCCGGAGCCACGCTGTAGCCCTTGTCCCAGTTGGCTCCGTAGAACGAAGCCTGCTGGTGCAGCCAGCACTTGCCCTTCTCGATGGGCAGTCCGGCTTTGGCGAAGGCGGTGGTGGCGATCGACTTGACGTCACCGATTCCGGCGTTGACGTACTTCGGGTTCTTCAGGATCGTGCCGACCTTGGCGATCACGTCCTGAACCTTCTGGTCGTTGAAGGGGATCTTGTGCTGAACCCACTGGTCGTAGACGTCCGGGCCATACATGCGGAGCATGACCTCTTCCATCCAGTCCGTAGCGACCCAGCCGGTTGCCGTGCCCGACTCGATACCGGCACACCAGGGCTTCTGACCAGAAGCGACGATCTTGTCCGAGAGCGCAATCATGTCGTCCCAGGTGGTCGGCACGGTGTAACCGGCCTTCTTGAAGGCCTTCGGCGAGTACCACACCAGCGACTTGGCGTTGGCACCCAACGGAGCGGCGAAGAACACGCCGTCCGGGCTGCCGTAGGACACCCAGTCGGCGTTCCAGTTCGCCTTGGTCTCTGCGAAGACGGCTTGCGACGCCGGCTTGAGCTTGCCGGCCTCGGCATAAGTCTTGACCAGGCCCGGCTGCGGGAAGATCGCAATATCCGGTGCGTTACCGCCCTCGACCTTGGTCTTGATGGCGGTTTCGAATTCCTTGTCGCCGGTGTACGAGATCGTGATGCCGGTGCACTTCTCGAACTGCTTCCACGAGTCCTTGAGGAAACCACCCTCCGGGTCGGTAATCGAGGCGTACATCGTCACGGTGGTGCCCGCAGGGTAGCTGCCGTACTTACCGAATGGGGCGCAATCGCCGGACAAGGTCGCGGGCTTGATCTTGGTGGCCGGCTGCTGGCTACCATCGACGCCAGCCGAACTGCTCGAGCTGGTGCCGGGGGTGCCGCCGCTGTTGTTCTTGCCGTTCGAGCTACAACCCGCGGCCACCAGCGTTGCCGCCGTGGCCAGCGTGATGAGCGCTGTCGCCCTTCTGAAACGCATCTAGTGCTCCCCTCAAACTTGGTGGCGGCACGGCTGATACCGCTTACACCGGTGGCTACCTTCGCACGCCTGGAGCCAAATAGTGACTTGTGTCTCTGTTCGGATGCAGAACCGTTACACATCCATTACGAAGCCTTGAACGTTCCGTTACCACAGCCCTGAGAACGCTCTCACGTTCCGGTCGGGAAACGTGGTGGTGCTAGTGAACGACAAGACCCCCAGTCCGGCCTGTTACGGCCGAACTGGGGGTCGAGGCGCATACGCCGCCAGATTTAGCGGTCGTCCGCGCCCGGGGACGTCTTCGCGATCTGCATCAGGAACTCGATATTCGTCCGGCTCTTCTTCAGCTGAGTCAGCAGCAGCTCGATGCCTTGCTGTGCGTCGAGGGCGTGCAGGACGCGGCGCAGCTTCAGCACTACGGCCAGTTCCTCGGCGCCGAGGAGGATTTCTTCCTTACGGGTACCGGACTTGTCCACGTCGATGGCCGGGAACACCCGCTTGTCCGCGATCTTGCGGTCCAGGATCAGTTCGGCGTTGCCGGTGCCCTTGAACTCCTCGAAGATCACGGTGTCCATGGTGGAACCCGTCTCGACCAGTGCCGTCGCGATGATGGTGAGCGACCCACCGTCCTCGATATTGCGGGCCGCGCCGAGGAAACGCTTCGGCGGGTACAGGGCCGTCGAGTCGACGCCACCGGAGAGGATCCGGCCGGAGGCCGGCGCGGCGAGGTTGTAGGCCCGGCCGAGGCGTGTGATGGAGTCCAGCAGCACCACGACGTCATGACCCATCTCCACCAGGCGCTTGGCCCGCTCGATGGACAGCTCGGCAATCATCGTGTGGTCCTGCGGCCGCCGGTCGAAGGTCGAAGCGATGACCTCGCCCTTCACCGAGCGCTGCATGTCGGTGACTTCTTCAGGACGTTCGTCGACCAGCACCACCATCAGGTGACATTCGGGGTTGTTGACCGCGATTGCGTTGGCGATTGCCTGCAACACGGAGGTCTTCCCGGCCTTCGGCGGTGACACGACCAACGCCCGCTGACCCTTACCAATAGGCATAACGAGGTCGATGATCCGGGTGGTGAGGATGTTCTGCTCGGTTTCGAGCCGAAGCCGGTCCTGCGGGTAGAGCGGTGTCAGCTTGGTGAACTCCACCCGTTGCTTGGCCTGCTCCGGGTCGACACCATTGACGGTGTCGAGGCGGACCAGCGGATTGAACTTCTCCTTGCGGTCGCCGTCGCGCGGCTGCTTGACCATGCCGGTCACCGCGTCGCCACGGCGTAGGCCGAATCGGCGGATGTGCGAATTGGCGACGTAAACGTCCTCGGGGCTGGCGAAGTAGCCCGCGGTACGGATGAACCAGGTGTTCTTGTCCTCGACGGCGTCCAGGATGCCCGCCACCGGAATCAGAACGTCATCGTCACCGATAGTCGGTTCGGCGTCCTGCCGGCCGCCGCCGGCGTTGTTGTCGAAGCGATCGCGGTTGCGTCCGCGGCGATCACGAAATCTACGTCCGCGGCGGTTCCCACCAAAGTCGTCGTCATCGTCAGCGTTGTTGCGGTTCTGACTGTCGCGGTTCTGACTGTCGCGGTTCTGGCTGTCGCGGTTCTGGCTGTCGCGGTTCTGGTCGCGGTTCTGACTGTCGCGGTTCTGGCCATCCCGATTCTGGTCGCGGTTCTGACTGTCGCGGTTCTGGCCATCCCGATTCTGGTCGCGGTTCTGACTGTCGCGGTTCTGGCCATCCCGATTCTGGTCGCGGTTTTGGCCGTCG
>JAVEEN010000116.1 GCA_030840445.1 Pseudonocardiales bacterium | reverse complement strand
TTTGTACGAACGCTGCGTGCGCACCACGAGGACAATCGCACGGACAGCTGTCCAGCCCAAGAGCCACGCACGCCGCTCCCGGCAAGCACCAGAGGCGTGCGCGGGACGTCGGAGCCTGAACGCGACCGGGCCTCGAAGCGGCTGACGTGTGGTTGTCGCCCAGTTGACGGCTGAACCCTGTCGCCCGTGCGCCTCGCATGGATCCGCAGCTGAACCGTGCTGGAGTCCGTGAGCTGGACTGCCCTTTCCGATTCGGCCCTGGCGCGCGCGACGTCGGCGCCGGCCTCGTTCCGGCCGATGAGCGACAACGTCAGCCTGTATCGGACGGCGCCGGCGGTGCCGATATCGACGGCGACGAGTGAGCGGTCCGCGAGCCGGCCGATGACGTCGAGGGCCGACGCGGCGGGAACCCGAGGGTGCCCACGACGCCTTCAGCCGCTGCGACGGGTGCGCCGCCGGAGAAGCAGGCGAGTGCGTACAGACCTCGCTGTTCGTCGGGAAACAGCAGGTCATAGCTCCAGGCAATTGCCGTGGCGAGTGCGCGGTACCGTTCCGGTCGGCGGCTGGTGGGATCGCTCAGTAGGCCGAAGCGGTCATCGATGCGGCGAGCGATCTCTTGTACCGACAGGGCTTTCGTCCGCGCCGCGGCCAGTTCGATGGACAACGGGAGTCCGTCGAGTGAGCAGCACACCTCCTCGATCGCGGCGGCTGTGTCGGAATCAAGGACAAACGACGTGCGTCCCGTCCCGGCGTTGAAGGCACGAGTGCGAGTCGTGCATGGGAATCTAGGTGAGGCAGTCGCCTGGGTGCACGAGCAGGGTCCTTTCCGTTGACGACGATCTCGGCTACCTGCGCGAGTTCGAACACATCACTATGGCCAGGGTTCTCTTGGCGCAGTACAACCGCGAACGCCCCGAACTCTCGATTCGCCAGGCGACCGGTCTCATGGCCCGCTTGCTTCACGCCGCCGAAGAAGGGGACAGGACGGGAAGCGTCAGCGAGATGAAACCCCATCCGACCCGGTGCAGCGCGGGTGATTCAAGCTGTACCGCACTACCCGCGGGGCGGGACACGTCGGGCATCGCGCTTCCTTACGGCCGTATCGAGCCAGGCGCTAACGGCAGGCGCTGACGCGCGTTACTTCCAGGTGTTTCGTTGTTGCGAGTCTGCCAGGTCTGCGTGGCCCGAGTCCCTCTGCGTTCCTCGCTGCGTCCCCCTCGCCGCAATCACCACATCAATCACCACGTGTGGTGATGCCCGCTCACCACATTCACTTCTACCTTCCGATCAGACCAGCGAATGGTCGTACCGCCGGCGGAGATCCATCCCCAGAAGCAACGCGCAAGGAGGAACCTCGATGAGCGAGACACCCGCGCCGACCGGTAAGTGGAATGAAGCCCGACGGTATGAGATCCGCATCAAAGGGCACCTCGATACGCGGTGGGCCGCTTGGTTTGACGGGCTGACCCTCACGCACGACGGCGACGGCATGACCTTCATCGATGGCCAGGTAGTAGATCAGGCGGCACTGCATGGCTTACTCCAGAAGATCCGGGATTTGGGCCTGCCGCTGGTCTCGGTCACACAGGTCGACCCCGACCAGCCCATATTGCCCGCCAGCGCACCTCGATAGCTGCTCATCAATCCACGAAAGGGAGACCGACATGGCCACCGCCGTTCGAACCACAGCAACGAAGAAAATTCCGATGACCTCACTGAGGAAGACCGCGCTCATCGCGGGCGGGCTCTACCTACTCACCTTCATCAGCTCGATCCCTGCACTCCTTCTGCTGAGCCCCGTGCTGCACGATTCGCACTACATCGTGAGCTCCGGCGCCGACACCCGCGTGCTCTGGGGCTGCTTCCTCGATCTGGTCAACGCCCTCGCCTGTATAGGAACCGCGGTCACGCTGTTTTCGGTGGTCAAGCGGCAGCACGAGGGCTTCGCGCTCGGCTTTGTCACCACTCGTATCTTTGAGGCCGCTGTCATCGTCATCGGTGTCGTGAGCCTTCTATCGGTCGTGACCTTGCGACAGGACCTGGCCGGAACTGCCGGAGCAGAAGGGGCCTCACTGGTCACTACCGGCGATGCTCTCGTCGCCATCCGTGATTGGACGTTCCTGCTCGGACCCGGGCTCATGGCGGGCGTGAACGCACTGTTGCTGGGCTCGTTGATGTACCGATCCGGACTCGTGCCACGTGTCATTCCCGTGCTGGGACTCATCGGAGCCCCTCTGCTGCTCACGTCCACAACCGCAATCCTGTTCGGGATCGACCACGCAGGGTCCGTGTGGCAGGGGATCGCGACCGCCCCGATTTTCGTGTGGGAGCTGTCGCTTGGCGTCTGGCTGGTCGTCAAAGGCTTCAAGCCCTCTCCCATCACCACTGGAATGGTCCCCGCCGGCAACCCCGCCACCCGCGACGTCGTCACCGTCTGACTATCGGGTGACCATCGGGCGCGGCCGAAATCGCGTCCACAACCGACACGTCCCGAAAGACCTCGCGTCGCCAAGATGAAATGGAAGGCATCGAAATGATCGAAGTAGAGAACCTCAGCAAGCGGTACGGCGACAAACTCGCCGTTGACGGGTTGAGCTTCCTGGTTCAACCGGGAATTGTCACCGGTTTCCTCGGCCCGAACGGCGCCGGGAAATCGACGACGATGCGGATGATCGCCGGACTGGACGAGCCGTCCGCGGGCCGGGTGGTGGTCAACGGCCGCCGCTACCGATCCGCCAAGACGCCGATGGCCGAACTCGGTGTTCTGCTGGAAGCCAGAGCGGTGCACACCGGCCGATCAGCGCGCAATCACCTGCTCGCGCTAGCGCAGACCAACGGCATCAGCGGGCGGCGCGTCGATGAGGTGATCGACATGGTCGGGCTGCGTAATGTCGCTGGAACGCGGGTCGGCGGATTCTCCCTGGGAATGGGCCAGCGCCTCGGAGTGGCGTCGGCCTTGCTGGGCAACCCCCAGGCTGTGGTCCTGGATGAACCGGCCAACGGCCTGGACCCGGAGGGTGTGCTGTGGATGCGCACCATGCTCAAGAGCCTGGCCGCCGATGGGCACACGGTGTTCGTGTCGTCTCACCTGATGAGCGAAATGGCCCAAACTGCCACACGGTTGGTCGTCATCGGCCGCGGCCGGCTCATCGCTGACACCTCCGTCGAGGAATTCGTCGCCCGCGCCTCAACCAGCACCGTCACGGTCCGCACGCCAGAGACTGCTCGCCTTCGCGGCCTGCTGCTCGCCCCTGACATCAGCGTCACGAACGATGAGCCCGACCTTC
>JAVEEN010000087.1 GCA_030840445.1 Pseudonocardiales bacterium | reverse complement strand
TGACCGGCCAGGAACCCCGTGCCACCTCGTCGATCTCGCCCTTTATCGCGATCATCGCATCGATGAAGCGGTCGATCTCGAAGAGGTCCTCGCTCTCAGTGGGCTCCACCATCAAGGTGCCGGCCACCGGGAAGGACATCGTCGGAGCGTGGAAACCGTAGTCGATGAGCCGCTTGGCGACATCGTCCACCGTCACCCCGGTGTCCTTGGTGATCTGACGAAGATCGAGAATGCATTCATGGGCCACCAGGCCACGGACGCCGGTGTAGAGCACCGGGTAATGCTCGTCGAGCCGGGCCGCGATGTAGTTCGCGGACAGGATCGCCGCGGAGGTCGCAGCAACCAGGCCGTCCGGGCCCATCAACCGCAGGTAGGCCCAGGTGATCGGCAGGATCGAAGCCGAACCCCAGGGCGCCGCAGAAATCGCGCCGGAACCGGTGCTCGGGCCGGCACTCGCCTGCAGCGGGTGATTGGGCAGGAACGGCGCGAGGTGCGCACGCACGGCGACTGGACCCACGCCCGGACCACCGCCGCCGTGCGGGATGCAGAAGGTCTTGTGCAGATTCAGGTGCGACACGTCCGCGCCGAACTTACCCGGTCGGGCGAGCCCGACCATGGCGTTGAGATTCGCGCCGTCCACGTAGACCTGGCCGCCCGCGGCGTGCACCAGTTCGCACACCTCGCCGATGTGATCCTCGAACACGCCGTGAGTCGACGGGTAGGTGACCATGATCGCGGCGAGCCGATCGGCGTGCTGGGCGATCTTGGCCTTGAGGTCCGCGAGGTCCACCTCGCCCGCCTCACCGCTGGTGGCCACCACGACCACCTTCATGCCGGCCAGGACTGCCGAGGCCGCGTTCGTGCCGTGGGCACTTGCCGGAATCAGGCAGATGTCGCGCTGATCAGCACCTCGGCTGCGGTGGTAGTTGTGGATGGCCAGCAGTCCGGCGAACTCACCCTGGGCTCCGGCATTGGGTTGCAACGAGATGGAGTCGTAGCCCGTTATTTCGGTGAGCCAGTTCTGCAGATCGGTGATGAGCTGGGCGTAGCCGTCGAACTGACCCTCCGGCGCGAAGGGGTGGATGTTCGCGAAACCCGGGTTGGTGACCGGCTCCATCTCCGTGGTCGCGTTCAACTTCATGGTGCACGAGCCCAGTGGAATCATGCCGCGGTCCAGGGCATAGTCCGAATCCGCCAGTCGGCGAAGGTAGCGCAGCATCGACGTCTCGGAATGATGCCGGTTGAAGACCGGATGTGTGAGGTAGTCCGAGCTGCGGCCCAAGTCTGCCGGTAGGGCCGATCCGCTCGGCGAGCTGATGTGCCCGTCCTCGGGCACCGGCACACCGAAAGCCTGCAGAACCGCGGCCAACTGCGCTTCGGTCGTGGCCTCGTCACAGGAGATCCCGAGGTGGTCGGCGTCGATGAGGCGCACGTTGACGCCACGCTCATCGGCGGCGGCGAGGATCGAGTGGGCCCGGCCGGGGACCTCGACGGTGACCGTGTCGAAGAACTGCACGGTAGGGACGCCGAGCCCACTGCTGCGCAAAGCCTGTGCGAGTCCGACGGCTTTGGCATGGACGTGCTGGGCGATGCTTCGCAGGCCGAGCGGGCCGTGATAAACGGCGTACATCGAGGCGATCACGGCCAGCAAGACCTGGGCTGTACAGATATTCGAGGTGGCCTTCTCCCGACGGATGTGCTGCTCACGCGTCTGCAGCGCCAACCGATACGCGGGGCGCCCATCGGCATCCACCGACACGCCTACCAAGCGTCCCGGTAACTGCCGCTCCAGGCCGGCACGGATGGACATGTAGCCGGCGTGCGGGCCACCGAATCCCATCGGCACGCCAAATCGCTGGCTGGTCCCCACTGCGACATCGGCTCCGAGTTCACCCGGCGGCGTGAGCAAGGTCAGCGCCAACAGATCTGCGGCAACCGCCACTACCGCGCCCGCGTCGTGAGCCGCGGCAATCACGGGGCGAAGGTCGCGGATCTCCCCCGAGGCACCCGGGTATTGCAGCAGCATGCCGAACACGGCGTTGTCGTCGTCCACGTCGGGCAGGCCCTCCGACAGATCCCTCACTGCCACCCGGAGACCGAGGGCTTCGGCCCGAGTCCGCACCACATCGATCGTCTGCGGGTAACAGTCGGCATCGATGAGGAAGACCGAAGCTCCCTGCTTCCCCGCCGCCGACGTCCGATGCGCCAACGCCATCGCTTCGGCGGCGGCGGTTGCCTCGTCGAGGAGCGACGCTCCGGCGGTCGGCAGGCCCGTCAGATCTTCGACCATGGTCTGGAAGTTGAGCAGCGCCTCCAGCCGGCCCTGGCTGATCTCCGGCTGATACGGCGTGTAGGCGGTGTACCACGCCGGACTCTCCAGGACATTCCGCCGGATCACGGCCGGGGTCAGCGTGTCGTAGTAGCCGAGCCCGATCATCGACGCTCGAACACTGTTGCGTGCCGCGAGGGCCCGCAGTTCAGCGGCGACTTCGGCCTCGCTGCTGGCTTGCGGAAGCGCCAGCGCCAGCCGGGTGCGGATCGACTCAGGCACCGCGGCCGACAGCAGGTCTTCGAGGTTGTCGTAGCCGATCGCCTTCAGCATGGAATTCTGATCGGGGCCGTCGGTGACACCGATATGGCGGGCCGAGAACGGCTTGAGGGAAGTCAATACGGAGTGACTCATAGGAAGCTCCTACGTCTCGCCGAGCGTGAGGGGATTTGAATCCCGACGACCCAGATGGCCGTCAGAATCCCCCTCAGTCGGGCGGCGATGCCCTTCAGAGCTACCTACGCGTATGGTCCTTGAGCCTGAGAGGTTAGCGGGGAAATTGCCCCTTCGGCGTCAACCGGATGGCGTCCGGTGGAACTCTCCCATACACGTGTTGCGGTAAGGACAGAATACCAGCCGACCGGAGTCAGGCGGTGGCAGTGCGGCGCTGGCGACGTTGGGACAGCTCGTCGGTGGCGGCCTGGTCGACTGCGCCATCCGTGCGCTCGGACGGCAACGTCGCCAGCGAGCCGGCGAGTTCTCGTAGCGCGCCGCTGACCGCGATGCCGAAGACCCCCTGACCGCCGCGCAACAGGTCGACGACTTCCTCCGACGACGTGCATTCATAGACCGTGGTGCCGTCCGACAGCAGCGTGATCCGGGCCAGGTCCTCGACGCCCCGCTGGCGCAGCGTGTCTACCGCGGCCCGGATGTTCTGCAAGGACACTCCCGTGTCGAGAAGCCGCTTGACCACCTTGAGAACCAGGATGTCCTTGAAGGAGTACAGCCGCTGGCTGCCCGATCCGGCGGCCGAGCGGACCGACGGTACGACGAGCTCCGTTCGGGCCCAGTAGTCGAGTTGACGATAGGTGATACCGGCCGCCGAGCACGCCGTCGGGCCGCGGTAGCCGACCGAGTCGTCGGGGCCGATCGTCGGCTGCGCGAACAGGGTTCCCTGCTCCGGCGTTTCGTCAACCACGTCGATCTCCCTAAAGGTCAGCACCCATCCGACCGCACGCTATTGCGCGCCGTTTGCCCCCCGCAGGATGGGGAACAGACTCCCAACCAGCCCGCGAATTGCACCGTGAGTATTCGTCGACGGTATGCCGCTGTGCGGCCAACGGTCAACGCGGCTCGCCGTGCGTGACCGGAAAGTTAACCCTCAACTGCAGGTCAAGAGTTTCGAGACGGTGGGGTCAGCCGTTCTCGGGCCGCGGCTCGTCCCCCTCGGAGCCGGCGAAGTCGTCGGCCGAGATCTGATCCAGGAACTCGCGGAATCGCTCCACCTCGTCCTCATCCTCATCGGGGATCGAGATTCCGACGGCGGCAAGGACGGTCTCGTCCCCGACGATCGGCGTCTCGGTACGAAGCGCGAGCGCGATGGCATCGGAGGGGCGAGCACTCACCGTGGTCCCGTCGCCGAACTCCAGCTCGGCGTAGAAAACGTCGTCACGCAGCTCGGTGATCGAAACCTGCTTGAGTTCACCGCCGAGCGCGTCGATCACGTTCTTGAGCAGATCGTGGGTCATCGGACGCGGGGTCTGAACGCCTTGTTGCTCGAACGCGATGGCCGAGGCTTCCACTGCACCGATCCAAATCGGCAGGTAACGCACGCCGTCGGTTTCCTTCAGCAGCACCACAGGCTGATTTGCCGGCAACTCGACCCGGACGCCGACGACCTGCAACGGATGCAGCGTCATGTTTCCTCCCTCGGAGTCGCCCACCTGGCGCCTACGCCTGCGGCAGTTGACCGCTAGTTTCGAGACTAGCCTGATCGGCGTCAGCCGACGATGTCGCGCAACCCGATCTGTACCAGTGCCGTGTGCAACCGCACCGACAACGCGGCCAGTTCCCGTACCGTCTCCTCGGCCCGGGCTCGGCCGTCCCCGCTGCGTTGCTTGACCATCGGGCCGGCCACCTGACCGAACAGGCTTACCTCGCGATCAGCCGCACTCTTGAAACTGCGCAGGTGCCGGCCCTCGATGCCGTACCGGGCCAGATCGACCACAACCTGCGCGATCGCGAGTGCGTCGTCGTCGTACCTGCCTCCGGGGCGAGAGGTGATCAGGCCGAACTGTTCGAGCTCCCGCAGCTGGTCGGACGTAAGACCAACCGTGTTGAGCAGCTCCTCCCGGGTCAGCCTCAGTGCGGCATGCGACGAGCGGAAATGCTCAGGCGTCGGGGCATTGTCAGTGATCGCCAGGTGCGCCGGGCGGGGTACACCACCGGGTCCGGACGGAGCGTGACCCGAGTCGATCGCCTCCAGCTGATCCTTGATCACCCGCAACGGCAGGTAGTTATCCCGCTGCTGACTGAGGACGTAACGGAGCCGCGCCACGTCCGAGGACGAGAACTTGCGATAGCCCGACGGTGTCCGATCGGGCTGCACCAGGCCCTGGTCCTCGAGGAACCGGATCTTGGAGATGGTGACGTCCGGAAAGTCCGAACGAAGTTGGGCCAGCACCTCACCGATAGACAGCGTCCCACGGGACGGAAGGCTCGCAGCGCTCATCCAGCTCGTCCCTCGCTCATCCACTCGATGCTGGCCGTCGGCCGCATCGTCGGTCCGGTCTTCAGCCCGGCCGCAGGCCCGATGTTCACGCCCTGGTACCGCCAGCTGTGAGATACACCAACCGGAATTTGCCGATCTGCACTTCGTCGCCACCGGCGAGCGCCGCGGAATCGATCCGCTCGCGGTTGACGTAGGTACCGTTGAGGCTGCCCACGTCGTACACGGCGAACCCGGCGCTGTCGCGGCGGAACTCGACATGCCGTCGCGATACCGTCACGTCGTCGAGGAAGATATCGCTGTCCGGGTGCCGGCCGGCGGTTGTCACATCCTGATCGAGCAGGAATCGGCTGCCCGCATTCGGGCCTCGCTTGACCACCAGCAGGGCGGACCCTGGCGTCAAGGCATCGACCGCCCGCTGATGGGCCTCGGCCGAGAACTCCGAATCGCTGTCGATCGCCGGCGTCGATCCTGTGCTGGGATGGGCGAAGATCGAGGTCGACTCCGGGCCCTTGACCGACGCTCCCGGTGCCTGGCCGCCGCCGCCCAGCGGAGCCCCACATTGCGCACAGAATCGGCTGTCAACGGAATTCTCGGTGCCACACACAGTGCAGAACACGCTGGTCAACGCCCTTTCTCTCACATGCACGAGCTTGCCGCCCCCGGACGCTCCGAGTTGGAACGCACCTGTTCGGTCGTGTCCGGCGAGCCTAGTTCGGCCCCGTAGGAAGGGTCAACGCGAGGTCGAGCTTTAGTCAGCAGTGGCCGTGCGGTATGCCGCGTCATCGAGCAGCGACTCGAGGTCACCGGCGTCCGCCACCTCGATCTCGGCGATCCAGCCAGCGCCGTAGGGGTCGGTGTTGAGCAGCTCCGGGTTGGTGTCCAGAGCCTCGTTGCGCGCGATCACCGTGCCGGTCAGCGGCGAGTACAGGTCCGACACGCTCTTCGTGCTCTCCACCTCACCGAAGGTGTCACCGGAGGCGACACTGCCACCTACCTCGTGTACCGAAACGAACACGATGTCTCCGAGCGAGGCCTGGGCGTAGTCGGTGATGCCGATGCGGACCGTGGTGGCGTCGATGAGCTTGGCCCATTCATGGTCGGCGGTGTAGCGCAGGTCTTCTGGAATCTCGGACACGGTGTCACCTCATGGTGGTCGTCGGCAGGGTTGCGGAAAGCGATTGGCAGGCAGCCGGCTGGTCTACTCGGACCGCACCGGTAGCGCGACCCTATCTGGTCCGGGCTGTCACTTCCCGGTGGGCGTGGCGTACTTCGGTTTTGGGCTGGCGCGAACGGCGGTGATGCTGATGAATTGCTGCTCGACGATGTCGGCTTGTCCGCCGGCGCTGCGCACACTGCTCACTACGCCGGTCGGAATGTTGAGTGCGGTGTCCATCGTTTTCGGGTCGCCGATAGCCAGCACCGTGTAGGGGGCGTCGAGGCTCACCCCGTCCAGCACGACGCCGTTGGCACCGTCGGTGAAGGAACTCTCGGTACCGACCCGAACCGTGCCGAACTGGACCACCTCGGCACCGGCGCCGCGCAGTTCCTCGACCACATCGAGCAGGTCCTCCGCCTTCAGGGCGCGGTTGGGATCGGAAATCGTGACCCGGACCCCGGGGCCATGGGCGGCAGCGGTGCCGGCCAGGATCGCCAACGCGTCGGCTTGCCGCTGCGCCTCCTGGCGAGCCGCGTCGTTGTTACTCCCGCTGTTGGACAGGTTGGACTTGGCGGTCTGCAGATCGCTGATCTGCCCCTGCAACCGCTCGATACGGCTGTTCTGATCGTCGAGGATCCTGACCAGATCGTCCTCGCGTGCGGTGGTCAGGGAGTCAGTGCTGGCGTTCGAGCGGAACTGGACGGCCAACGCAAAGCCCAAGATGGCCAGCAGTGCGCCGATCAACAGGGTCGCACCCCGGTTCAACCCCCGCTGCGGTGCGGTGGCCCGCGGTGCGGTAACCGGCGGTGCGGTAACCGGCGGCTTGCGGACCGATTGTTTCTTCCTCATATCAAGCCCGGAACAGGTGGCGGCGAATCGCGGCGGCGTTGCCGAAGATGCGGATACCCAGGACGACCACCACGGCAGTCGACAGCTGACCACCAACGCCGAGCTTGTCGCCCATGAACACGATCAGAGCCGCGACCAGGACGTTGGAGACGAAGGAGACGACAAAGACCTTGGCGTTGAAGATGCCGTCGAGCTGCGCCCGCACTCCGCCGAATACCGCGTCCAGAGCGGCTACCACGGCGATGGGCAGATACGGCTCGATCCACAGGGGAACCGTCGGCCGGAACACCAGCCCTACGACAACCCCGATGACGAGTGCAACCGCCGCGATCATTGATGGCTCTCCGTAATACTCGGTGTTGGACTAGACGAAGCAGCGGGTTTGCCAGCACTCGGGCTCGCACCACCGGACGTTGCATTGCTACCCGATCCGGTACGGGCGGAGCCGCGCGGACTCGGCTGGCCGCCAGTTGTGGTCGGACTCGGACCAGCCGCGCCGCCCGGGGCGATGGATGCCGAGGCACCCGGCGAGGCGTAGGACTGCTGGACAACGGTGACCGAGCCTAGCCGTAGGTCCGACCTCCCTGCGAAATTGAAGCTGATGCCCTGAACCTGTTCCGCGGTTTTCAAGGCGCGAGCGATGGGTGAATCGGCGAAGGCCAGCAGCATCCGGTCGCGGTCGCCGATGGCCTGGATGGTGTACGGCGTGCTGATCGTCTGGAAGTCGACCAGGATGGACTCACCGGCGAACCGGATGGCCGACGTCGCGGTCAGCCTGATGCCGTTGACCGAGATCGCCTCGGCACCGGAACTCCACAGCACGTTCACCACCGATCGGATCTGCCGGTCGTGGATGAGGGAAACCTGTTGCTGACTGCCGGTACCGTCCCGCCCGGAACTGGCCGACGGCTGCGGTTGAGTGGGCTCCCCCACCTCGATCGACACGCCTGGGCCGCTGACGGCCACGGTGCCGGCCGCGATCTCGAGATTCTTGAGCTCGGCGCTCCCGGCACCCGACAACTGGGCATCGCGAAGCGCTGCGACCTGGGCGGCCAACGTTTTGGCCTGCTCGTCCATCCGGGCCCCTGCGGACTGCAGGTTGTGAATTCGAGTGATCAGGTCCTTGTTCGCGGCCTCTCGGGCCGGGGCCGAGCGGTGGTTCTGCTGGTAGGCGGTCACCAGGAGCAGACCGACGGCCAGGCAGCCGAGCCAGACCAACGGCTGATCCCACGGATGCGAACGCTGCTTGGCGTCAGCCGCGGCCCGGTATCCGGGATCGAGGGTGTTGGTGAGCAGGTCGTCCAGCAACGCGGTGGTCCACGTCGACCGGACGGCATTCGAAGATCCGGCGGGGTCGGCGGCACCCGAACCTGCGGCACCACCGGCCGACTTCGGTTCCTGGATCATCTCAGCGGACCCGAACTCGTTGGGTGATCCGCCGCACCTGGAGGAGATATAGCCCACCCGCCCAGAGGTAGAGCCCGGTGCCCCAGATGGTGAAGGCCCAGGCGATCGGCTTCGCCACGGCACTGATGATCCCGGCGTGGGAGCCGATCAGCAGCAACGGAAAGGCGTAGAGCAGGTTGAAAGTCGCCGCTTTGCCCAGGTAGTGGACCGGCAGGGCCGTCAGGCCGCGCCGCCGCAGAGCAGGCACGGTGAGCAGCAACACCAGGTCGCGCCCGATGAGAACGGCCGCAAGCCACCACGGGATCACCGAACGCAGCACGAGCCCGAACAGCGTGGCCAGGATGTAGAGCCGGTCAGCCAACGGATCGAGTAGCGCTCCCAGCGGCGACATCTGGTTGAGCTTGCGGGCCAACACTCCATCGGCCCAGTCGCTGAACCCGCTGAGCATCAGCACGGCCAGCGCCCAGCCATCCGCGTGCGGGCCGAGCAACAACCACAGGAATACTGGAACACCCAGCAGACGAGCAAAGCTGAGCAGGTTCGGGATGGTCAGGACACCGGCGGTCGATGCCCCACCCGTAGCTGCCGATACCGCTGTCACCGGGTCGGAGCCGACGTCTGGAACGCTCACCACTCCATGCTCGCACGAATGGCTCCAGCAAATTTCAAGCAACGCTCAACAGCCGACGAAACCCCGAATTCTCCTTTGGAATCCGGGGTTTTCCGGTCGGGCTGACAGGATTTGAACCTGCGACCCCCTGACCCCCAGTCAGGTGCGCTACCAAGCTGCGCTACAGCCCGTCCCGGCACCGTCGAACGGGCCGCGAACCGGACACGACTCTAGCCTACCGACGATCGCCCACCCGCCAGCGGGCACGAGGCCGGCTGGCGGCCGGGACTGGTTGTCAGCGCTCACCGCGAATACCGCGTTCGCGGACCCGAACCGAGATCTCGATCGGTGTGCCTTCGAAGTTGAAATCCTCGCGAAGCTTGCGCTCGATGAACCGCCGGTACCCCGATTCAAGAAATCCGGTGGTGAACAGCACGAATCGAGGCGGCCGCGTGTCAGCTTGGGTGGCGAACAACACTCTGGGGTGCTTGCCGCCACGTCCGGGCGGTGGGGTTGCCGACACGATCTCGTTGAGCCAGGTGTTCAGGCGGCCGGTAGGGATCCGTCGGTCCCACGAGTTCAGGGACGTACGCAGCGCGCCTGCGAGCTTGTCCACCGAGCGGCCGGTCTTGGCCGAGACGTTGACGCGAGGCGCCCACTGCACCCGCTGCAGCTCCCAGTTGATCTCACGCTCGAGCATCTCGCGCCGATCCTCGTCGACGAGATCCCACTTGTTGTAGGCGATGACCAGCGCGCGCCCGGACTCGATCACAGTCGAGATGACCCGTTGATCCTGCTCGGAGATCACTTCCGACGCGTCGAGCAGGACCACGGCCACCTCGGCCGCTTCGATGGCACTCGCCGTGCGAAGGCTCGCGTAGTACTCCATGCCGGATGCGTTGTTCACCCGGCGCCGAAGACCTGCGGTATCGACGAACCGCCAGACCTCGTCGCCCAACTCGAGCAGGCTGTCCACCGGATCGACCGTGGTGCCGGCGACCGAGTCGACCACCGAGCGTTCCTCGCCGGTCAGGCGGTTGAGCAGGCTGGACTTACCGACGTTGGGGCGCCCGACCAGCGCCACCCGTCGCGGTCCGCCCTCGGCCTCGGTCTCCCTGGGAGCATCGGGGAGCTTGGCCAGGATCGCGTCCAGCAGGTCGCCAGAGCCGCGGCCGTGCAGACCACTCACCGGATACGGCTCACCCAGCCCGAGGGACCGCAGCTCGGCGGCGTCGGATT
>JAVEEN010000042.1 GCA_030840445.1 Pseudonocardiales bacterium | reverse complement strand
TCGACGCCTCCGAGGGCCCGCTCCCGCAGACGCGGTTCGTGTTGCGTAAGGCGCTCGAGGCGGGCATGCCGGTCGTGCTCGTGATCAACAAGGTCGACCGTCCGGACTCCCGGATCGCCGAGGTCGTGGACGAGACCTACGAGCTGTTCCTGGACCTCGACGCCGACGAGGAGCAGATCGACTTTCCCATCGTCTACGCCTGCGCGCGGGACGGTAAGGCCTCGTTGATCCGTCCGGCCGATGGCACGGTACCCGATTCGGAGAACCTGCAGCCGCTGTTCTCCACCATCCTGACCACGATTCCAGCGCCGGCCTACCGCAAGGACGCGAAGTTACAGGCCCACGTGACCAACCTCGACGCCTCGCCGTTCCTCGGGCGGATCGCGCTGTGCCGGGTGTTCCAGGGCGAGATCCGCAAGGGCCAGCAGGTGGCGTGGTGCCGCCACGACGGCACCATTCAGCAGGTCAAGATCACCGAGTTGCTGATGACCGAGGCCCTGGAGCGCAAGCCAGCCGAGTCGGCCGGACCCGGTGACATCATCGCCATCGCCGGGATCCCCGAGATCATGATCGGTGACACCCTGGCCGACCTGGAGAACCCGATCCCGCTGCCGCTCATCACGGTGGACGAGCCGGCCATCTCGATGACGATCGGCACCAATACCTCCCCACTGGCCGGGCGCGAGAAGGGCACCAAAGTCACCGCCCGGCTGGTCAAGGACCGCCTGGACCGCGAGCTTGTCGGAAACGTGTCGCTGCGGGTGCTGCCCACCGAGCGACCGGATACCTGGGAAGTTCAGGGCCGCGGCGAACTGGCACTGGCCATCCTCGTCGAGCAGATGCGCCGCGAGGGTTTCGAATTGACCGTGGGCAAGCCACAGGTGGTCACCCAGATCATCAACGGCAAGGTTCACGAGCCGGTGGAACGCCTGACGGTCGACTGCCCGGAGGAGTATCTGGGCACCATCACGCAGTTGCTGGCGGTGCGCAAGGGCCGCATGGAGACCATGACGAATCACGGCACCGGCTGGATCCGGATGGAGTTTCTCGTCCCGTCGCGTGGTCTCATCGGGTTCCGGACCGAGTTCCTGACCGACACCCGGGGCACCGGCATCCTGCACCACGTCTTCGAGGACTACGAGCCGTGGTTCGGTGAGCTGCGGACCCGCGCCTCGGGCTCGCTGGTGGCCGACCGGGCCGGCGTGGCGACACCGTTCGCCATGATCAACCTGCAGGAACGCGGGACCATGTTCGTCGAGCCGACGACCGAGGTGTACGAAGGCATGCTGGTGGGGGAAAACTCCCGCGCCGACGACATGGACGTCAACATCACCAAGGAGAAGAAGCTCAGCAACATGCGGTCCTCGACCGGTGACGACTTCCAGCACCTGGTGCCACCGCGGAAGCTGTCCCTGGAGCAGTCGCTGGAATTCTGCCGCGAGGACGAGTGTGTCGAGGTAACTCCTTCGACCGTCCGGATCCGCAAGGTGCTGCTGTCCCAGACGGACCGGGAAAAGAGCCGCGGCCGCCGCGCCAAGTCCTAGCCCTTCGGTTGCCATTGTGCGGCCCGAACGGTCGGCCTCATGCGCCGAAGCCGACCTTTCGGGCCGCACAATGCGTCTGCACGCGTGGGAAGATGCCCGCCGCGCGGAGCTGCCGGGCTCGCTGGAACTCGTGTTCGATGCGTTCACAGAGTGCCGCCGGCCGCATCGCCGTCGCCCAATCCCACCGGACGATCAACAGCCCGGTGTCGGTTATGCGGCCCTGCCGGATCCGCTCCTGCCACAACTCATCGCCGGAGTACTTCGAACGCCCATCGGCTTCGCCGACCACTCCCAGATGCTTCCAGAAGAAGTCCACTCGCCCGAGGAACTGGCCGGACGGCGCGTACAACGAGGTCTGAAGTTCAGGCTGCTGCGACAGGGACGCCATCGCCAGGCGGCTGATCGATTCCAGCGGCGACTCACTCAAACCGTTGACGAGCTCGAGTAACTGTCGGCCCGAGGGTAATCCCGCTCGACCTCGGAGGCTGGAGTAGACCTCGGTCAGTTCCGCCGCCGTGGTCAGGCCCTGGCGTACCGCAGCGTCGGCCGCTACCAGTGCTGCGGCGAGGCCCTGTTCACGGTTTACGTCGATACAGGCGCGCGCGACCGAGGTGACAGCCACTGGCGACTGGGCATCGAGCTGCCATTGCGGGATCGGTTGCCGATGGACGTGCAAGGATGCCGGCCGGGTGCGCAACTCGGACGGGATCGTCACGCAGGGCCGGGCCGGTACTCGTAGCAGCGGCAGGCCGTGCAGTGCAGCGGCGCTTGCGTGGCTCACCGTCGCTCGCGACACGCACAGTGCCGCGGCGACGCCGGCCACGCCGATCAGCCAGGCGCGTTGGCTTGCCGCGGAATGCTGGTCGGACTGGTCGGACTGGTCGGACTGGTCGGACTGAGGCCGCAGGTACGCGCCGCGGCGCAGCCGGATCAGCCGACCCGACCGGACCGCCCGCGTTAAGGCGGACTGAGACCAGCCACTCGCCTCGGCCTGGGCGCCGGTAAAGACGCCGAACTGTTTCGCTGCCTGTTCGGGGATCGCCTGCACGAGGCGAAGCTTGGAGCTCGGCTGGCCCGGCTTGCTGAGCACCCTGTGGATACCCGGCATCATCGCCCGGTCATCCACAGATACCGAATTTGCGTTGTGCGGCCCGAAAGGTCGGTCTCATTCGAAACAGCCGACCGTTCGGGCCGCACAACGCATCCACAGGGGCTGCCGAAGGGCGTTAGAGGTTGGGACCCTCGCCGCGGAGCTTGTCGACCTCGGCCATGGCCTGCCGCAGACTCGCCAGCCACTCATCGGTGTGCTGGCCCACGAGGTTCACCGCCCAGGCCAGCGCTTCGGAACGGGACCGCGCGACGCCGGCGTCCACCAGGGTGTCGAGCACCTGGCGTTCGGGCTGCCGCAGCCGCGTCATGACCGGTACCGACAGGTGGGTGAACAGCACCCGGGTGTCACCGATACCGGCGCCCCAGGCAACCTTGCGACCGTAACGCCCCTGGGCCTCCTCGGCGATCCTGATCCGTTCTGATCGGGTGTCCTCGCGGAACCGGCTGATCCGACCGGCTGCGGCGGCGCGCGATTCGTCCTCGGCGAGATCGGCGGCTACCGGCGCCAGTTCACCGGTCACGATGATCTCTTCGCGGTCGACGCTGATGTCCGGGGCGCCGGTGAACCAGTCCGACGGAAGCCGGCCGGTGAACCATGCCACCGCGTCGTCGGCCGGTGGGAGGTCGGCCTGCTGCCAGCCCCCAGGGCGCCCGAAGCCACGGCCGCCACCCCGATGACCGCGCCCTTC